>NZ_JBEOSJ010000032.1:0-44383 GCF_040302905.1 Streptomyces sp. NPDC096193
CCACAAGCGGAAAGATCCACGTTGTCGCAGCCACCCCGGGCCAGACGACAACACGCGGGGGCGGCCCTTCGCGTACGTCGGTCCCGCGCGATCCGGTGCACGGGCCCGCGCTATGCGCTTGGCCGGCTCCGGGCGCACGGGGCGGCGGCCCTGCGGGTGCCGTCGCCCGCCTTCGAACCGGGGCGGACCTGTACGTCCGCTCCCGGCCCCGTCAGTTCTTCGTACCGTCCACGATCAGCGGATTGCCCGTCCCGCCGCCGCACGGCACGGCGTACACCGGGTGCTTGGCCGCCGCGTCCTTGAACGCGTCGATGCACTGGTTCATCAGGACCTTGTCGCTGAGCGAGTTGTTGAGAATCTTGTTGGCCTGGGCGATGCCCTCGGCCTCGATCCTGCGGCGCTCGGCCTCCGCCTTCGCCGTACGGGCCGCCTCGGTGGCCCGCTCGGTGGCCTGTTGCTGCTGGATCTTGCGGTCGATCTGGTCCTGAAGCCGGTCGGAGGGCTTCACATTGCGCAGATTGACCGTGGTGACGTCGATGCCGCGCGGGGCCAGCCGCTCCTTGATCAGGTCGCCGATCTCGGTGTTGATCTGCTCGCGGGCGGAGGTGTAGCCCTCCTCGCTGGTGTGCCGGGCGAAGACGTTGCGGATGATCTCCCGGCTGTCCGGGAAGACCAGCCGCTGCTGGATGGAGTCCTCGCTGCCGGCCAGCCGGTACAGCTCGACGGCCTCGGCCGGGGTCACCGCCCACTTCACGGTGAGTTCCACGTACATCACGCCGCCCTGCGAGGACCGCACCTCGACGACGTCCTTGTCGGAGAGATTGAGGTCGACGGGACGGGTCGAGAAGGTGGTGACGTCGGTGAACGGCGAGGTGATGTTCAGCCCCGATGTCATCGGCGAACCGACCTTGCCGAAGGTGACCGGGACGCCCACCTCGTAGGCGCTGACGACGTGCACACAGCTCGCTGTGCCCGCGAACAGGCCGGCCAGGAGCGCCCCCAGCGCGCCGAGCCTGAGCCCGGTGCGGTCCTGGCTGCGGCCGACGAAGAACAGGACGGCGGCAGCGATGACGAGCAGCACGAAAAGCACGAACACGTCGGTTCCCCCCAGGAAACGAATGTCAGAAGTAGGCGGAGCGTAAGACACAGGTCAACGCCTCCGACGCCTGGGGGCACGTCGGCGGTTTCCGTTCAGGGGCGCGAGTGCCGCGGGCCGCCCGGATCAGGCCGGGGACGCGAGTGCGCAGGGCCACCGGATCAGGCCGGGGACGTGAGTACGCCAGCCGTCAGATCAGGCCGTGTTCGCGCAGGTACTCCAGCTGTGCGCGCACCGACAGCTCGGCCGCCGGCCACAGGGACCGGTCGACGTCCGCGTACACGTGCGCCACCACCTCGGCGGGGGTTCGGTGGCCGTTCTCGACCGCCGTCTCCACCTGGGCGAGCCGGTGGGCGCGGTGGGCCAGATAGAACTCGACGACCCCCTGGGCGTCGTCCAGGACCGGACCGTGGCCCGGCAGAACGGTGTGCACCCCGTCGTCGACGGTCAGGGACCGTAGCCGGCGCAGCGAGTCGAGATAGTCGCCGAGCCGTCCGTCGGGATGGGCCACCACCGTCGTGCCACGCCCGAGGACCGTGTCCCCGGTCAGCACGGCTCGGTCGGCCGGCAGATGGAAGCAGAGCGAGTCCGCGGTGTGCCCGGGAGCGGCGACGACCAGCATCTCCAGGCCGCCGACGCGGATGACGTTCCCCGGCGTCAGCCCCTCGTCGCCGAGCCGCAGGGCCGGGTCGAGCGCCCGGACCTTCGTGCCCGTCAGCTCGGCGAAGCGTCCGGCACCCTCGGCGTGGTCGGGATGGCCGTGGGTGAGGAGGGTCAGCGCGACGCGCTTGCCGGCCTTCTCCGCGGTGTCGACGACATGCCTCAGGTGGGTGTCGTCGAGCGGTCCGGGGTCGATGACGACCGCGAGCTCGGAGTCCGGCTCGGAGACGATCCAGGTGTTCGTGCCGTCGAGCGTCATCGCGGAGGCGTTGGGCGCGAGGACGTTGACGGCCCGTGCGGTGGCGGGTCCGGAGAGCACACCGCCGCGAGGCTGCCCGGGCAGCGCGGCCGCGTCGGTCATCGTGGGCCTCCGGGAGCGATGCGCTTGGTGAACTCGCCGTGGCCGGGCCAGCTCAGCACCAGCTCGCCGTCCACCAGCTCCGCCGTCGCGAGGACGGGCGCCATGTCCTGCTGCCGTGCCGCCGCGAGGGCGTCGGCGGCGCTGCCGCACCGCTCCAGGGCACGCAGGGTCGACACGGTCGGCGGCATCATCAGCAGCTCGCCTCGGTCGTAGCCCGCCGCCGCCTCGGCGGGCCGGATCCAGACCGTGCGGTCCGCCTCCGTCGACGCGTTCCGGGTCCGCTGCCCCTCGGGCAGGGCGGCCACGAAGAACCAGGTGTCGTAGCGGCGCGGCTCGAACTCCGGGGTGATCCAGCGCGCCCACGCGGCCAGGAGATCGGAGCGCAGCACCAGGCCGCGCCGGTCCAGGAAGTCCGCGAAGGACAGCTCACGGTCGACCAGCGCCTGCCGGTCCATCTCCCAGTCGTCGCCCGTGGTGTCGCTGACGACGGTGTCCGGGGTGCGGCCGGCGAGCAGCACGCCCGCCTCCTCGTACGTCTCCCTGACCGCGGCGCACACGACGGCCTGCGCGGAGGCCTCGTCGAGACCGAGCCGGCCGGCCCAGTCCCGCAGCGAGGGACCCGTCCAGCGGACCGGCCGTGAGTCGCGTGCGTCGACGCCGCCACCCGGATAGGCGTACGCGCCGCCGGCGAAGGCCATGGAGACGCGTCGGCGCAGCATGTGCACGGCAGGGCCGTCGTCCCCGTCCCGCAGCAGCATGACGGTCGCGGCCCGTTTCGGCGGCACGACGGTGAGCTCACCGCTCGCGAGCGCGCGAATGCGGTCCGGCCACTCCGGCGGGTACCACTGACCATTGGGCATGGGCGGATGCTATGCGTTCGCGCGCGGATGTTCGAGGGGCGGCCGGTCATCACCGGCCGCCCTCGCCCCCGCCCGCAGGTGTCCGGGTTGTCCAGGTCCCTGCGTTCGAGTTGCCGCGCAACTTCACGTCGCCGTGCTCGCGATCTTGATCGCCGCCTCGATCCGGGCCGCCGACGAGCCGGAGCTGCGTCCCGGCACGGTCGCCGACTCACCGCGTACAGCGTGACGGTGTACGGATGGGTGGAGCGCTGTCCGCGACATCCGCGGACACGACCGCATGGCTTCCGGCCGCGCCCGCGCCCAGGCCGGCGGCGACGGGTCCTGGCCCGCCGTCCCGCCACCGGCCCGGGTGAACCGGGCCAGGAACGGTCGCGTCATCGTGGAACGCGCCGCTGGTCAGCTCGAAGGCACCGGGCTGCGGCGCCCGCCCGAGTACACGATGTCGATCAGCAGAATCCGGTCGTTGTTGCTGGTGCCGTCCTTGTCGGTCGACGTGGTGAGCCAGATGTCGCCGTCGTGGTCGACCTCGACCGTGCGCAGCCGGTTGTAGGTGCTCTGGAAGTACGTCTTCTGCTCGATCAGATTCGACGAGGCATCGATCCGCAGGCGGTAGACGCGCTGTCCGACGGTCGTGGCGACGAAGACGTGGTCGTTGATGATCGTCAGCCCGCTGGGAGAGGCCTGGTTGGTCGGCCATGTCTTCTTGGGGGCGGTGAAGCCGGTGCAACTTCCGCTCGTGCCCTCACAGTCGGGCCAGCCGTAGTTACCGCCCCGCTGGATGAGGTTGACCTCGTCCATGTTGCTGTTGCCGAACTCGGCCTGCCACAGACGGCCCTTGGAGTCGAAGTCCAGGCCCTGCGGATTGCGGTGGCCCATCGACCAGACGGCGTTGCCGAAGGGGTTGTCCGACGGAATGCTGCCGTCCTGGTTGATGCGCAGGATCTTGCCGTTGAGCGAGTTCTTGTCCTGCGCCCGGCTGCTGCTCTGGGCATCGCCCATGGAGGCGTAGAGCTTGCCGTCCGGGCCGAAGCGCAGCCGGCCGCCGTTGTGGAAACGGCTCTCCTCCATGCCGCCGAGCAGCACGGTGTAACCGCTGAGCGCGTTGTTCTCCAGCTTCATGCGCGCGATGCGGTTGCCGTCGGTCGAGGTGTGCAGGAAGTACACGAAGTGGTCGGTCGCGAAGGTCGGGCTGACCTCGACGCCCATCAGGCCACCCTCACCGCCGGTGGTCTGCGAGTTGGGGACCTTGCCGAGCAGGGTCTTCTGGCCCGACTTGGTGAGCCGGTGGACGTTGAAGGTGTTGCGCTCGGTGAAGATGCCCGCGCCGTCCGGCAGGAACGCGAGTCCCCAGGCCACGTCCACGCCCGAGGCGAGGGTGGAGACGGCGCCCGGGTCGGGGACGCCACCGGGCTGGGTGCCGGCGGTGGAGACGGTGATCTCCGGACCGAACGCGGACTTGTTGCCCTTGAGGTCGAAGGCCCTGACCTTGAACCGGTACGCGGTGTTGGCGGCCAGACCGGCGACGGTGGTCGAGGTGGAGTCGGCGGTGCCGGCGAGCGCGCCGTCGCGGTGGATCTCGTACCCGGTGACCTTCACATTGTCCGTGGAGGCGTTCCATGCGAGGTCGACGCTGCTCGCGGTGCGGCCGGTGGAGCGCAGGTTGCCGGGGACGCTGGGCGCCTCGCCGTCCGGCGGGGCGGGCAGTGTCGCGATGGTGACGGCATTGCCGGCGACCGAGACGTTCGCGGCGGCGTCCCGGGCGAAGACTGTCCAGTCGTACGTGGTCTCCGGGTCGAGGCCGTCCACGGTGGCGGCCAGGGTGTTCCCGTCGACCTGCTTCATCAGCTGGCCGTGCTGGTAGATGTCGTAGCCCACGACGCCGACGTTGTCGGTGGAGGCGTTCCAGGCCAGCGAGACGGTGGAGGCCGTGGGCTCCTTGTCCTTGCGCAGATCGCCGGGCGAACTCGGCTTCTCGGTGTCGGCGGGGCCGCTCGCGGTGACGGTGAGCTTGTCCAGGTTGGGCCCGTCGTCGGCGGCGGTGGTGGCACGGACCGTGTTGCTGCCGGCCTTGAGGTTCGCGGTGGCGGTCGCCGTCTTCCAGGTGGTCCAGGCGCCCGTGCCGGGGAAGGCGAGGTTGTCCGCGACGGAGGTGCCGTTGACCGTGACGTCGAGGGGCCGGTCGGTCGCGGTGCCGTTGGCGTAACGGAAGTCGAGCCGGGCGGCCGACGCCTGCGCCGAGTCGACGGTGAACTCGACGTACGCGCCCGTCACGGCCTGGTAGTTGACGAAGCCGGTGCCGGAATGGCCGGCGTGATTGGACTCGACGGCGCCCTGGGAGATCGTCCCGGCCTCCGCCTCGTGGTCAGTGCCCGCGGGGCCGTCGGCCGGTGTGACGTCGATGTAGTCGAGGTTCGGGCCGCCCTCCGGTGCTGTGGCCGTCGCCCGGACGGTGTTGGCGCCCGCCTTCAGGGTCACCGTGGTGGTCACGGCGGACCAGGTGGTCCAGGCGCCGGTGGGCTGGAAGGCGAGGCTGGTGGGGGCGGCGCCGTTGACGGAGATGTCCAGCGGGCGGTTCCCGGTGGTGCCGTTGGCGAAACCGAGGGCCAGGGTGGCGCTCCCGGCGGTGGGGGCGTTCACCGTGAACTCCACGAAGCCGCCGGCGACGTTGGTGTAGTTGACGAAGCCGGTGCCGGAGTGACCGGCGTGGTTGGACTCGGCCAGGCCCTGCGAGATGGTCCCGGACTCGGCCTCGTACCGGACGGGGTCGGCCTCGACGCTCCCTGGCCGCGCCGCGGAGCCGGTCACGGGCTGGGCGGTGCTCGGGGCCGGCAGGGCCACGGTTAACGCTGCTGTGGCCGCGGCCACGAGGACGCCGATCGCGCTGCGCGATCGGCGGCGGGGGGTTGGTGCCACGGATCCTCCCACGTTCAGATCGTTAGGAAACGTTCCTAACCGTGAACAGGGCACACCCGTCGACGCGTTCACGTCAAGAGCGGTGCACGCGTTTACCCCACATGGGTCAGGCCCCGGCCCCCCGACGAACGGCGGGCGCGGGGCCATCTGCGCGCTGTCCGGCGGTTCAGTCCCGGAGGGGGCGCCGGTACGCGTGAAGCGTGCGGGAAGTGGAGGCGTACGGAAACGGGCGGCGTACGGAAACGGGAGGCGCGACGGACGTGGAGCCGGAGCGGGCGGCCTGCGGGAGCGTGAAGGGCCCGGGAGACCTCATCCGGGCCGCAGGCGGCCGGCTCCCGGACCTCGGTCCCCGGCCTCAGCTTCCCGTCCTCGGCTCCCGGACCGCGGCTCCCCGGCCTCAGCTCTGGAGAAGCTCCACCTGGAGCTCGACCTCGACCGGCGCGTCCAGCGGCAGCACCGCGACGCCCACCGCGCTGCGCGCGTGCACGCCCTTGTCGCCGAACACCTCGCCCAGCAGCTCGCTCGCGCCGTTCAGCACGGCGGGCTGGCCGGTGAAGTCCGCGGCGGAGGCCACGAAGCCGACCACCTTCACCACACGGGCGACCCGGTCCAGATCGCCGACGACGGACTTCACGGCCGCCAGGGCGTTCAGGGCGCAGATGCGCGCGAGCTGCTTGGCCTCCTCGGGGGTGACCTCACCGCCCACCTTGCCGGTGACCGGGAGCTTCCCGTCGACCATCGGCAGCTGGCCGGCGGTGTAGACGTACGCACCCGTGATCACGGCCGGCTGGTAGGCGGCCAGCGGCGGCACGACGTCCGGGAGCGTCAGGCCGAGCTCCGCCAGGCGCGCCTCGACGACGCCCGTCATGAACTCTTCTCCCGCTTCAGGTACGCCACGAGCTGCTCGGGGTTGTTCGGTCCGGGAACGACCTGGACGAGCTCCCACCCGTCCTCGCCCCAGGTGTCCAGAATCTGCTTGGTCGCGTGCACGAGAAGGGGCACGGTCGCGTATTCCCACTTGGTCATGGGCCGACTGTAGCCGCACCCGGCCCTCACCCCGTGACGCAGCCCGCACACCGCCTCGTGCGTAGCCCGGGGCCTTACTGGTTAGGCTCGAATACGTGAGCAGGCTCCAGGTCGTCAGCGGCAAGGGCGGTACCGGTAAGACGACGGTCGCCGCCGCCCTCGCGCTCGCCCTCGCGACGGAGGGAAAGCGGACCCTCCTCGTCGAGGTGGAGGGCAGGCAGGGCATCGCGCAACTTTTCGAGACGGAGGCGCTTCCGTACGAGGAACGGAAGATCGCCGTCGCATCCGGCGGTGGGGAGGTGTACGCCCTGGCCATCGACGCCGAGCGCGCCCTCCTCGACTACCTCCAGATGTTCTACAAACTCGGCAGCGCCGGACGCGCCCTCAAAAAGCTCGGCGCGATCGACTTCGCCACCACCATCGCCCCCGGGGTACGGGACGTCCTGCTGACCGGCAAGGCCTGCGAGGCCGTGCGCCGCAGGACGAAGCAGGGTGATTACACCTACGACTACGTGGTGATGGACGCCCCGCCCACCGGACGCATCACCCGCTTCCTCAACGTGAACGACGAGGTGGCGGGCCTCGCGAAGTTCGGCCCGATACACAATCAGGCCCAGGCCGTCATGCGGGTGCTGAAGTCCCCCGAGACGGCGGTCCACCTGGTGACCCTGCTCGAGGAGATGCCGGTCCAGGAGACCGCGGACGGCGTCGCCGAGCTGCGCGCCGCCGAGCTGCCCGTCGGCCGGGTGATCGTGAACATGGTGCGCCCGCACCTCCTCGACGAGGAAGCGGTCCGCCATGCGGCGGACGACCGGCGCGCGGAGATCGCCAGGACCCTCACGGCGGCCGGTGTGAGCGGCGGTACGACACTCGTCGCCCCCCTGCTGGAACAGGCGGCCGACCACGCGCAGCGCGTCGAGCTGGAGCGCGAGCAGCGGTCCCTGCTGGGCGGCCTGGGACTGCCCTCGTACGAACTCCCCCTGCTCAGCGAAGGGGTCGACCTCGCCGGGCTCTACCGACTGTCGAAGGAACTGCGGAAGCAAGGGATCGGCTCATGACCCTGGACGCGTCGGCGCCTCTCGAAGTCGACCCGCTCATCGACGATCCGGCCACCCGCATCATCGTGTGCTGCGGCTCGGGCGGTGTCGGCAAGACGACCACCGCCGCGGCCCTCGGCGTACGCGCGGCGGAGCGTGGCCGGCGGGTCGTCGTCCTCACCATCGACCCGGCGCGCAGGCTCGCCCAGTCCATGGGCATCGACTCCCTGGACAACGTGCCGCGCCGGGTGAAGGGCATCGACGACACCGCCGGCGGCGAACTGCACGCCATGATGCTCGACATGAAGCGGACCTTCGACGAGATCGTCGAGGCGCACGCGGACTCCGAGCGCGCCCGGGCGATCCTGGAGAACCCCTTCTACCAGTCCCTGTCGGCCGGTTTCGCCGGTACGCAGGAGTACATGGCGATGGAGAAGCTGGGCCAGCTGCGTGCCCGCGAGGACTGGGACCTCATCGTCGTCGACACCCCGCCCTCCCGTTCCGCGCTCGACTTCCTGGACGCGCCGAAGCGGCTCGGGTCGTTCCTGGACGGCAAGTTCATCAAGCTGCTGATGGCTCCGGCGAAGATGGGCGGCCGGGCGGGGATGAAGTTCCTCAATGTCGGCATGTCGATGATGACCGGGACGCTGGGCAAGCTGCTGGGGGGTCAGCTGCTGCGCGACGTGCAGACGTTCGTGGCCGCGATGGACACGATGTTCGGGGGTTTCCGCACCCGGGCCGATGCCACCTACCGGCTCCTTCAGGCACCCGGGACCGCCTTCCTCGTGGTGGCGGCACCCGAGCGGGACGCCCTGCGGGAGGCCGCGTACTTCGTGGAGCGGCTGGCCGCGGAGGAGATGCCGCTGGCGGGTCTGGTTCTCAACCGGGTCCACGAGAGCGGCGCCGCCCGGCTGTCGGCCGAGCGGGCGCTTGCCGCCGCAGAAAATCTTGACGAGGGTCGCATTGTGGATCAGACGTCCGGGAAGACTGGTGTTCGTGACGCCACGGGCGCCTCCCCCGAATCCCCGTCCGTGAACCACTCTCCCGAGAATCGCGACCCCGCGGAGCACACCGACCCGACGGAACACGCCGGCGCCCCGGACGGTGCCGACCCCGCAGAACAGTCCGGATCCGCGGACCCCACCGGCTCCACCGGTTCCGACCAGCACACCGCCGATCAGCTGACAGCCGGATTGCTGCGCCTGCACGCCGAACGGATGCAGGTCCTCGCGCGTGAACAGCGAACGCGCGACCGCTTCACAGCACTCCACCCCGAGGTGGCGGTGACGCAGGTCGCCGCCCTGCCCGGCGATGTCCACGACCTCGCAGGGCTGCGGGCCATCGGCGACCGGCTCGCGACCGGAGGTGCCGCCGGAGCTCGGTGAACGGCGGCGGGCGTCCCGCCGCCGCGGTGGCTGTCCCACCTCGGCTGTCTCCGTGGTGGCTGTCCCACCTCGGCACATCCAACAGCGGCTGTCTCACCGCGGTTGTCCCAATGCGGCTGTCCCGCCGCGCGCTTATCCCTCAGCGGTTATCCCGCCGCCGCGTACGTCTCGTACGTCTCGTCGTCGTCGAGGCCCACGGGCAGGATGCCCGCGCTGCGCTCGTACTCGGTGCGAGCGGTCTCGAGCAGTCTGCGCCAGGACGTGACCGTTGGTCGTCGGCGCAGTAGTGCACGCCGCTCCCGTTCGGTCATTCCGCCCCACACGCCGAACTCCACGCGGTTGTCGAGCGCATCGGCCAGGCACTCGGTCCGCACCGGACATCCGGTGCACACCGCCTTGGCCCTGTTCTGCGCTGCCCCTTGTACGAACAGTTCATCCGGATCGGTAGTGCGGCAGGCTGCCTGCGCACTCCAGTCGGTTACCCAGCCCATGCCGGCGCCGTCCTCTCCCGAATCGAGGCTCCCCCACGGCGGCAGCGGCATATTCACCGCTGCCAGTTGAGGACGTTACGGAAGGTGGGCACAGCGCAACACCCCCTTCGGGCCCAATCTTGAATGGCCCGAACGGACTATGCGTACGCGGCAGATCACCCAGGGGAGTGAGCTGGGGGCATACGTGATCATCCCGGGCAAACCGGGGTATTCCAGGGGAGTCACAACGGGCGCCGAATGACGCATGAGGTGGAATCGGACACGGACTATCAGATTCCGGTACTGCGGGATTCTGAGGAGGACTTGATGTGAGACCACACTGTTGTGACAGTTGAGAGCAGCTTAGGCCAAGGCCTGTCCGCGTGTCCGGTGAATGACAACGGAGGCAGCGGAGGTTGCTGTGCCGTCACGTTCCGGGCAGACGCTGCGTTCGCCGCGCGATCGTGGAGCCGGGCAGCGGTGATCCTGGCAGTGATGGAACCTGGCAGCGGTGGAACCCGGCAGTGATGGAGCCGAACCGATCATGCGGTCGACGAGGCCGCACCGGTGCGGCTCGTGCCGGTCCCCCGTAGCGGATGTCACGGTCTGGTACGCGTACGCCCCCGGAAGCCCCTGCTCCTACGGAACACCCGTACCAACGGATTAGGCTGCCCTCATGCCAAAGAAGCGCTCGGGCGGAGGTCTGACCGGGACCCAGCAGGCCGCCAAGTTCCTCGGTGTCAGTGTGCTCGCGGGAGCGGTGCTGGCGGGCATCGCCCTGCCCGCCGCCGGAGCGCTGGGACTTGCGGCCAAGGGAACGGTCAAGGGTTTCGACGAGATCCCCGCCAATCTGAAGACTCCCCCGCTCAGCCAGCGCACCACGATCCTGGACGCGAAGGGCGGCCAGATCGCCACGGTGTACTCGCGTGACCGCACGGTCGTGTCGCTCAAGGACATCTCGCCGTACATGCAGAAGGCGATCGTCGCCATCGAGGACTCGCGCTTCTACGAGCACGGCGCGATCGACCTCAAGGGTGTCCTGCGCGCGCTCAACCGCAACGCCCAGTCCGGCGGGGTCGCCCAGGGCGCTTCGACGCTGACCCAGCAGTACGTGAAGAACGTCTTCGTGGAGGAGGCCGGCGACGACCCCGACAAGGTCGCCCAGGCCACCCAGCAGACGATCGGCCGCAAGATCCAGGAACTGAAGTACGCGATCCAGGTCGAGGAAGAGCTCGGCAAGAAGAAGATCCTGGAGAACTATCTCAACATCACCTTCTTCGGCCAGCAGGCGTACGGCATCGAGGCCGCCTCGCAGCGCTACTTCTCCAAGCAGGCCAAGGACCTGCAGCTGGAGGAGGCGGCGATGCTCGCGGGCATCGTGCAGTCCCCCAGCCGCTACGACCCGGTCAACGACGCGGAAGAGGCGACCAAGCGCCGCAACACCGTGCTCCAGCGCATGGCCGAGGTGCACGACATCTCGCAGAGCGAGGCGGACCGGGCGAAGGCCATCCCGGTCAAGCTCAAGGTCAGCAAGCCGAAGAACGGCTGCATCACCGCCGTCAGCGGCGCCGGCTTCTTCTGTGACTACGTACGCGAGGTCTTCCTGTCCGACCCGGTCTTCGGCAAGACCAAGGAGGCCCGGGCCAAGGTCTGGAACCAGGGCGGCCTCACCATCCGGACGACTCTGGACCCGCGCGCCCAGCAGTCGACGCAGGAGTCGATCAAGGACCACGTCTACCAGACGGACGACGTCGCCACCGCCGTGACGATGGTCCAGCCCGGCACGGGCAAGATCCTCGCGATGGGCCAGTCGCGGCCGTACGGCTTCGACAAGCACGAGACGCAGATCAACTACTCGGTCGACCAGAAGATGGGCGGCTCGAACTTCGGCTTCCCGGTCGGTTCGACCTTCAAGCCGTTCGTGGCGGCCGCGGCCCTGGAGCAGGGCAAGCCGCCGACGCAGTCGTACCCGGCGCCGTTCAAGATGCCGTACCCCGACTCGATCCCCACGTGCACCGACAAGCCGTGGCGTAACCAGGGCTTCAACCTGGAGAACGAGAACGAGTCCGAGGTCGGCCCGTACGCGCTCAAGGAAGCGATGGCGAAGTCGGTCAACACCTACTTCGTGCAGATGATAGGAGACATCGGGCTCTGCCCCGTCGTGGAGATGACCGACAAGCTCGGTGTCGTCCAGGGCAACGGAGCGAAGCTGCCGGTGTCGCCGTCGCCGCTCACCCTGGGCTCGACCGGTATCTCCCCGCTGGTGATGGCGAGCGCGTACGCGACCTTCGCCAACCGTGGCACCTATTGCACGCCGACCGCGATCGAGTCGATCCGCACGGCCGACAACAAGAGCCTGGAGGTGCCCAAGAGCACCTGCGAGAAGGCGATGACCGAGCGGACGGCTGACACGATCAACGAGCTGCTGCGCGGTGTGATCGACTCCGGTACGGGCCAGGAAGCCGGCCTGCAGAGCCGCGACAACGCGGGCAAGACCGGTACGACGGACGAGCGGCGCAACGCCTGGTTCGTCGGCTACACGCCGAACCTCTCCGGAGCCGTCTGGGTCGGCAGCCCGAGCCAGCAGGTGAAGATGGAGAACATCCGCATCGGCGGCACCACGTACGGCAAGGTCTTCGGCGGTCAGGTCCCCGGACCGATCTGGCGGGACGCGATGACGGGTGCGCTGGACGGGCAGGAAGCACCGCCGTTCAACAGAGTGCCGATCCCGGACGCGCCGAAGGCGCCGGAGAAGCCCGGCAAGCCGGACGACAAGCCCGGCGACCAGCGCGGCCAGGGCAACGGCGGCGGCGGGGACGGCGGGAACGGCGGGCAGAATCCCTTCCCCGGTATCTCACTCCCGCCGGACCTGATCGGCGGCGGCAACAACCGCGGTCAGGGGAACGGCGGGAGCAACGGGAACGGCGGCGGAGGCAACTTCCCGTAGACGTCGCTCGCATCACTGCTCCATGGCTCCATGGCTCCATGGCTCCATGGCTCCATGGCTCCATGGCTCCATGGCTCCATGGCTCCATGGGAGAGGGGCCCGGCGCATGCGCCGGGCCCCTCTTCCATTTCACCTGCGATGCCTCAGCCCGCGAGCAGCTGCTTCACCACGGCGGCGACCCGGCCGCCCTCGGCGCGGCCCGCCACCTTCGGGTTCACGATCTTCATGACGGCACCCATCGCCCGCGGCCCCTCGGCACCGGCGGCCTTCGCCTCGTCGACGGCCTGCGTCACGATCTGCGCGAGCTCGTCGTCGCTCAGCTGCTTCGGCAGGTAGGCGTCGAGAAGAACGCCCTCGGCCTTCTCCCGCTCGGCCTGCTCGGCACGGCCACCCTGCGCGAAGGCGTCGGCGGCCTCGCGGCGCTTCTTCGCCTCCTTGGCGATCACCTTCTGCACCTCGTCGTCGGAGAGTTCACGGGCCGTCTTGCCCGAGACCTCCTCCTTGGTGATGGCGGAGAGGGTCAGCCGGAGAGTGGAGGAGCGCAGTTCGTCGCGCGCCCGGATCGCCGCGGTGAGGTCTTCCTGCAGCTTGGACTTGAGCGTGGTCATACGGACAAGTGTGGCAGGTGCCACGAAGTCCGCGCCCGCGCATTTCCCGGACCCTCGTCAGCAACACTCCGACAGCTTTTCGCCAAGTCCGCGTTCATACAGCAACTCCCCGCGCTGATCGGCGTGGTGGTCGGTGCGCTGGGTTCGTATGTGCCATCACGCGCGGGGCATCAGGCTCCCTTACGCCGCGAGCAGGACGCCCGCCGGGAGTAGCGGGCCACGGTTTCCGGGTTCGCTGTCGTACGGGTGTGGTGTCGTACGGGTTTGCCGCCGTACGGGTTGCCGGGCTTCAGGTTTGCCGCCGTACGGGGTTGTCGTCGTACGGGTTTGCCGTCGTCGTGACGGTCGCCCTACTGAGTTCACCCGGCCGATGTCTTGGCGGGCCGCCGTACCCGGACGCCGTACCCCCGTTCGCCGTCATACGGCCGACACACTGCGGCCGCTCCGCGGCGAGGACACCGTCGCTTCTCGGACACCGCCCGTTGGCACTCTGATCGAATGCCGCTCGTCCCCGCCCCCCTCGACACCCGCCGCTGCCAACTCCTCGGACTGGTCGGCTCGGCGGCGCTCGCCGCGGGGGGTGTGACCGCCGGCGCGCTGCCCGTACGCGACGTCCTCGCGCCGGAGTCGGGCCGCGCCGCGATCGGGCTCGTCGGGGCGTACTTCGGGCTCGTCCTGCTGGTCGCCGCCTGGGCGATGCTGGGGCGGGCGGTGCGCGGGCCCCAGCCGCCCGACCGCCGGACCCTGCTGCTCACTCTCGGCCTGTGGGCCGCACCGCTCCTGCTCACACCGCCGCTGTTCAGCCGTGACGTCTACAGCTACCTCGCCCAGGGCGCGATGGTCGACGCCCAGATAGACGTGTACACCCACGGGCCCTCCCGGCTCGGCGGTCCGCTGAACGACGAGGTGGCGCCGCTGTGGCAGCACACCCCGACTCCGTACGGGCCGCTGTTCCTCGCCTGCGCGACGGTGATCAACGACCTCTCGCACACCGAGGTGTCCGCCGGCGTGATCGGTATGCGCCTCGTGGCGCTGCTGGGGGTCGCGGGGATGGTCTTCTGTCTGCCGGTACTGGCCCGCCACTGCGGCGCCGACCCCGCCACAGCGATCTGGCTCGGCGCGCTCAACCCGCTCGTCCTCCTCCACCTCGTCGGCGGCGCGCACAACGACGCGATCATGCTCGGGCTGCTGGGCGCCGGCCTCGTGGCCGCCCTGGGCAGATGGCCCGTACTCGCGGTCGTCCTGGTCACGCTGGCCGCCCTGGTCAAAGCGCCCGCAGCGATGGGGCTGCTCGCCGTCGCGCTCCTGTGGGCGAGACAGCTCGGCAGCAGTGCGCCACCGGCTCGTGCGTCACGGATTCGTCTGCCATCGGTACGTCTACCGTCGGTGCGCCTGGAATCGGTACGTCTGCCGTCGGTTCTCACGCCCCCGGTCCGTGCGCCACGGCTCACCGCCACGCTCGCCGTGCTCGGGATCAGCGCCGCCACCACGGCCGCGACAACCGCCGTCACCGGCACCGGTTACGGATGGATCGGCGCGCTCGACACCCCGGTCTCCCCGCAGAACTGGTCGATCACCTCCTCGCTGGGGCGAGTGACCGGCGCCCTGCTGGAGAGCGCGGGCAGCGGACTCGCGCAATTCGCCACTCCTGCATGGCACTTGGCGGGTCTCGCCGCCACGGCTCTCGCGATACTGCTCGCCTGGCACCGCCACCATCTGCGCCGACCGGTCTACGCCCTCGGCCTCAGCCTGACCGCCGTGGCCGTGCTCGGACCGGCGATCCGGCCCTGGTACGTGCTGTGGGGGCTGTTCCTGATAGCCGCGGCCGGCCCCGGCCGGTCCGTACGCCGGGCGGTAGCCGCCGCGAGCGCGGTCCTCGCCCTGGCCGTACTGCCCAACGGGTTCGCACCCCAGGGCCCGCAGGTGGCGCTCGCGACCTTCGGCGGCGTGCTCGCGGTGCTGACGCTGTGGTGCGCCCACCGCGTCGCGCAGCGCACCGCCTCCCGTACCGACGCCCTGGGGAGCACCGCATGACACTCGTCCAGCAGAGAACCAGCGGCATCAAGTGGCCCACGAGCACCCGCGGCCGGGTGTTGCTGGTGGCCGGTCTGGCAACGGCCGTGGCGCTGTTCCTCGCCACCGTGCCGCTGCACCGCGACTGGTTCGACCTCGGCGTCTACTACGGCACGGTCGAACACTGGAGAGACAGCGGCAGTATCTACGACTACCTGGTGCCGGGGACGCACTACGGCTTCACCTATCCCCCGTTCGCCGCCGTGTGCATGCTCCCGATGACCCTGGTCGCCTGGCCCGGCGCGGTCGCGCTCAGCGTGCTCGGCAACATCGCGGCCGGGCTCGTCGTCCTGTACTGGTGCGCCGGCGCGCTCGTACGCCGCCAGGGCTGGAGCGGCTGGTACACCTTCGCCGTCGCGTTCTGCCTGTTCGCCCTGCTGGAACCGGTCCGCGACACCTTCAGCTTCGGCCAGGTCAATCTGCTGCTGCTGGCGCTCGTGCTCACGGATGCCTGGCTGCTCTCGACGGGCCGCGCCCGCTACGCGGGTCTCGGCATCGGGCTGGCCGCCGCGATCAAACTCACCCCCGCCGTCTTCATCGGCTACCTCCTCATCACCCGCCGCTGGCGCGCGGCCGCCACCGCGACCGGCGTCGCCGCCGCCGCCACGCTCCTCGCCCTGTGGATCGCACCCGACGCCTCGCGTGTGTACTGGACCGAGGCGATGTGGAACACCGACCGCGTCGGCTCGCTCGCGTACGTCTCCAACCAGTCCTGGCAGGGCGTTCTCGCCCGGCTCTCGGCACCGGACGACCCCAGCCGCGCGGTGTGGGCGATCGGTGTCGTGGTGATCCTCGCGGTCTGGGCCCGCCGGTCCACCCGCGCGGCCGCCGCCGGGAACGAACTCGCCGGTTTCGCCCTGACCGGCCTCACCGCCTGCCTGATCAGCCCGGTGACCTGGGTGCACCATCTGGTGTGGGTGTTCCCGGCCCTCGCCGTACTGGTCACCGCGGGCCTCGATCACGACCGGGACAACCCGCGGCGTCGCCGACTGCTGCGCCGGGCCGCCGTGATCTACGTGGTGCTGTGCAGCAGCGTCGTCTGGCTGTGGAGCTGGGACGCCACCGGCATAGACGGGTTCATCGGCAGCAACACGTACGTCTGGATATCGCTGGGCCTGCTGCTGACGCTGCCGGTGCGGGGAGTGACGGCCGAGGTACCCACCGCCCACCCGTCTCTGCGACCGGCAGGATCTGCCACCATGGGCAGATGCGCGCACGATACGGGATCCCCCTGAAAATCACGGCAGGAATCGCGGCGGTCGGTGCGGCCGGCATCGCCTACGCGGCGGGCTTCGAGGCCCGGTCCTTCCGTCTCCGACGACTCACGGTCCCCGTCCTGCCGAAGGGCATGCGGCCCCTGCGCGTCCTTCAGGTCTCCGACATCCACATGGTGAGCGGCCAGCACAAGAAGCGCGCCTGGCTCCAGTCGCTGGCGGGCCTCCGTCCGGACTTCGTCGTCAACACGGGCGACAACCTCTCGGACCCCCAGGGCGTCCCGGAGGTCCTGGACGCGCTCGGCCCGCTGATGGACTTCCCGGGCGTCTACGTCTTCGGCTCCAACGACTACTACGGCCCCACCCTCCGCAACCCGGTCCGCTACCTCTTCGAGAAGGCCCAGGGCCGGCACGGCCTCAACGGCAACCCGCCGGCGGTCGGCGTGGTGCACAACCCGTGGGAGGACCTGCGGGACGCGTTCGACACGGCGGGGTGGGTGGGTCTGAGCAACAGCCGCGGCCGCCTCAAGCTGGAGGGCTTCGAGCTGGCGTTCACCGGCCTGGACGACCCGCACATCAAGCGCGACCGCTACGAGAGGGTCGCGGGCGGCCCGGAGAAGGACGCGGACCTCTCCCTGGCGATCGTGCACGCCCCGTACCTGCGCACCCTGGACGCGTTCACGGCGGACGGCTACCCCCTGATCCTGGCGGGCCACACGCACGGCGGCCAGGTGTGCATCCCCTTCTACGGCGCTCTGGTCACGAACTGCGACCTGGACACGGACCGCGTGAAGGGCCTGTCCACCCACGAATCGTCGGGCAACACCTCTTTCCTCCACGTCTCGGCGGGCTGCGGCGCGAGCCGCTACACCCCGGTGCGCTTCGCATGCCCGCCGGAGGCGACGCTGCTGACGCTGGTGGAGCGGGAGGACTAGCCGCCGAGCACCCGAGGGCGGCCCTGGCCGGCCGGCCTCCGCCCTGCGGCCGGGCCCGTGTGGCGGGCCCGGTCACGTGGGCGGAGGCCGGGAAAACCGGATTTCGTCTGGGAGCGCGGGTGGGCTAAAGTAATCGATGTCGCCGCGACGCCGGTGACATCGGGGTGTAGCGCAGCTTGGCAGCGCGCTTCGTTCGGGACGAAGAGGTCGTGGGTTCAAATCCCGCCACCCCGACAGTTAAACACCAGGTCAGGGCCTGATCCATTCAATGGATCAGGCCCTGACGGCTTTCTGGATTGCCCAGCGAGACTCGGGCTGACCGACCGGCCCTCTTTCAGGGCGGGTGGAGGCGACCCCGACCACTATTGCTGCGGTGTGTGGATGTCCAAGTCGGCGACCAGACTCCCGCCACCACCGTCGAGGATTCCGCACAGGCGGTTGACCGGCGTGTACAGGGGTCTTGCGTCGGATTCGATGCCGTCTTCGTCCTCGAAGTCGAAGAGCCGGTCGAACGGCACGGTGACGAACGGCCACACGGCCGGGTCCGCGCCCGCCGAGTCGGGGTGGAACTGCCACTGGGTGCCGCACGTGCGGTTGTGGACCTCACCCACGTACCAGGAAGCCGTCTGGAGGAAGTCGCTGCCGCGTTCGTCCCATGCCTGGTCGCTGCTGGTGTAGCGGGAGCGAACCAGGGCCTCGATGCGCTCCAGCGAGGCGGGGGTGAAGTCCCAGTCCCCGTCGTACCGCTGGGCCCATGCGGGGAACTCCTGCTGCTGGATCCGAAGCCAGGCGTCCAGGACGGGATTGCCGGCGCGTATGCGGTCCAGCTCGGCCAGCTCCTGGTATTCCTCGTCGGTCATCTCCATACCGGCCGACCCTACCCGGCACCCGTGACAGGGCAGCGGCGGCTCGTACGACACGTCCTCAATTGGCTTGCGTGCAAGCGGAGTTCTGGTACTAGGCTGCCGCACTGACGGTGTCATGTCACGGGGGCTCACACCGCTCACACACATGTCCCCAAGCCCCCGCAGGTGAGGGACAAAGCACGTGAAATTCATACGTTTACGCGTGAGGGCACGCCTGGCGTCCGCCGTCGCGGTCGCCGCAGCGGCAACTCTCACGTTCACCGGCCTTCCGGGCCTGACCTCCAGCGCAGATGCCGCACCGGGGAAGCCACCGAACCCGGGCATGCTCTGCCGCGACTACTTCAAACTCGCGGAAGACCTCGTTGCCATCGTCGAGATGCCCGATGGCGATGCGTCGCGAGCGAAGTCCCAGTGGGACACGTACGACTACGAAAATCCGGGCAAGCAGTGGGACGGCCTCAAGGCGCCGTCCGAGGCGGACTACAAGCGCCTGGAGCTGGAGGCCAAGGAGCCTCCGAAGTCCCGGCCGGTCGACCGGGTCTGGTGGAAGTGGATCCGGGCCAGCAAGAAGAACCCGAACGCGTACGGGGACTTCACCTACTGGCGCGACATCATCCTGATCAAGAATGCCGGGAACGACCCGCGCGGCAAGGCCTTCGAGAAGAAGATCATCAAGGAGCACGGTCTCGTCGGTGACGACTGGATCTGCCAGAAGGAGTTCGACTACACCGACCCCGACACCGGCAAGACTCACCGGCGTCAGGCGGACGCGTGGAACAAGAGGACCGGACAGGCTCTGGAGATCAAGTCCAACGGGCATCCGGATCCGAAGCAGAAGCCGGGTGACATCGCCTGGTCGAAGCAGAGGGAATCCCCGGTCAAGTCGCTGAAGTACGTCTTCGCCGAGCCGCAGGAGAAGTCCGCCAAGGACCACCTGAACGAGCTGAGGAAGAACGCTCCGGGCAAGGTCACCGAGTACAACTACCGCTCTCGTAAAGTTGAGTTGGCCCCGGGCGGCGGCGTACGGGACACGTCGACCACCATGCAGCCCCCGGGATCCAAGGGGGTGACCGGCGGCGGCGCACAGGATCTGATCCGTGAGTCGCGGCCGACCCCGAAGGACATGAAGGAGTTCCTGGACCGCAAGAACGCGGCCGACCCCAATCGGCTCCAGCCCAAGGGGCCCGGTGGGGTGGACTTCACCACCCTGGACCTGCGGTACATCGGCAAGCCGGTCAAGGGCAAGGGCGTCGACTACAGCTTCTCCGCCAAGGAGGTCGCCGAGGACACCGCCGGCTGGGGAGGCAAGGAGAAGGCACAGCTCATCAACGACGCGTTCTTCACCTGGCTCGCCCTGAGCCCGGAGAAGTTCTGGGTCAACCTCAACCCGGACCAGCCCGACAAGATCATGGACAGCGCGTTCGGGAAGACCGACGCCGGACGAGTCCTGCTGGAAGCCGACCTGGAGCTGAAGAGGGACTTCGCTGATGCGATGAACCCGAAGAAGCGTCCGGAGGCCGACCAGTACTGGAAGTCGCTGCCCCGCAACGCCGAGGGCGTCCCTTGCTGGTTCCAGGTCCGCAACTGGATCGAGCCGGGCACCGCGGTCGTCCGGGAGGAAAACGGTGGGATCCACATCCTGGACACGCCGCTGAAGGTCAAGGCCCAGTACCTGAAGATCGACAACATGCCGGGCGACCCGTACCTGTGCGAGTTCAACGAGGCCGAGAAGAAGGCCACCGAGGACCGCATGAACCGGCTGATCATGCCCGAGGTCGAAAGGCGCGTGAACAATGACCCGCGCTACGCCGATCTGCGCCGCACCTACACGGCGCGTGTAGCGGCGGAGTTCATCCGCCAGCAGGATGCCAAGGCGCCCACCGACTACCGCAAGGTCATCAACAGCAACGACGTCTCCTCGTGGCCGCTGCGCGGCGAGAACAAGGACTGGACGCGGGAGAGCGTGTACCAGGCCTACCTGAAGTCGCTGCGTGAGGGCGAACAGGAGTGGGAGCACGACGCAGGCGGCGGCCCGTACACCATGAGCGTGGGCGGCGTCGACTTCTCCAAGCAGCCCAAGCAGAACATGACCAAGGTCCGCTTCGAGGCCGAGCACCGTTACCTTCCTCGCGAGACGAAGTCATCGGTGCGCACGCTGGCGGACAATGCCAAGGACGGTGACGCGAACCTTCTGCTCCTGGGCGGCAACACCGTCTCCTCGGACATCTCCGGCGGTGACGACACTCCGGGGCCGAAGCCGACTCCGACGCCGACCGAGCCGGGTGATCCGGGCAAGCCGGGTGACCCGACGGACAAGCCCACCAGCCCCGCCACCCCGCCGGCCACCGGCAACAACGGCGGCACGGGCGGGAAGGACCCGCAAGGCGACCTCGCCGACACGGGCTCCAGCACGCCGGTCGGACTGATCGCGGGAATCGCCGCGGCGCTCGCGGCCGTCGGTGGCGGCCTGGTGTGGTGGAAGCGCCGCCGCACCACCGGCCAGGAGTAGCAGGAGCAGTTGGCCACGGCGCACGCATGACTTCGGCCCCGCACCCCAGGACTGGGTGCGGGGCCGAAGCGGTCCACCCGCACCCGTGCTGGACGATCCGCACCCGTCACCACGTCAGTCCAACGCCGGCTTCCGCACCTCCGCCCACGGTGCGCCGTCCTCCGTCAGGCCCGGCGGCGCGATGGAGATGCCGGCAGCGCGGCTGCACGCGTGCGGCCCGCGGTGGACCTACCGAGTTCGCGAGGAAGTTGACTATGTGTTCGGCGTGTCAACTGCGCGGACTCCGGTGCGCTGTTCCGGGTTGATCAGGCCGTCGTCGCCCGGTGGGGTACGTGATCCTCCGGCGCGTGGCCCCGCACTGCCATGGCCGTCGTGTCACACCCCCGACTCGCAGCGCGCCTTCAGGCTGCGCAGCTCCGTCTCCATGTAACGGCGCGTCAGCGATGCCGTGAACAGACCGACCAGTCCGGCCAGAGGACCTCGCTGATCGAGGGCGAGTGTCACCTCGACGGGCGCGCCGTGAGTAGCAGGGACGCTCAGTGCGTGGCCGGCCTTGGTGGTGACGCCAGGGACATGGGACACCCAGGTGAACGATGCGTGCCGGTGCATTCGGGTGACCTCCCAGTCCGCGACCCTCAGCTGGGGCTGTTTGATGCGCACCTTGCTGCCGACCGCGAACTCGCCCCGGTCCAGACGGTGCAGGGTGGTCACCGTCGGCGTCCAGTCCGGCCAGCGTTCGACGTCCGTCATCACCGACCAGATCCGGTCGGGGGTGGCGTTGATCGGCAAGGACGTCGAATACTTCACGGCCGAGCCATACCCAGGCCGGACCGCGAGCACGCCGACACGTCGGTGTGTGTCAGGTGTTCGCCGTTGACCGCCAACCGCCCAGCTGACCGATCTTTGTCGGGCGCGTGGCGCGGTACGACTCGGTTATCCGTTGTTTCTCTGTCCGGCAGCCAGACCGCTTCCGCGGCGCTCACGCCTGCCGCGCGCCGGCTCGGTGCCGAGCGCGTCCAGTCGCTGTCCCCAGAAGCCACGGAACCGGTCCAGCCACTCGTCCACCTCACACAGCGGCCCGGCGTCGACGCTGTAGAGCCGTCGGGCGCCCTCGGCCCGTACGGAGGCGAAGCCCGCTTCCCTCAGCACCCGCAAATGCTGCGAGACGGCGGGCTGGGAAATCATGAACTCCTTCTGGATTACCGCGCCGACCGTGCCCGACGGCTGCTCCCCCTCGGCCAGGAGCTCCAGGATCCGGCGCCGTACGGGGTCCCCCAGAACATCGAATGCGTGCACGTCATCCGCCTTGCAGCCGTCGCTTATATAAGTCAAAGCTTATGCGAAGTTTGGGGAACCGACACCCCTGGTCGCTCGTTGCCCTCGTGGGCAAAGGAATCGTCAAGAGAGGCGCGGCCCGCGCCGGATTGCGCAGGGGATTTCCATGGGTGTCAGCCTGTCCAAGGGCGGCAATGTCTCGCTCAGCAAGGAGGCCCCGGGCCTGTCTGCGGTAGTCGTGGGCCTCGGCTGGGACGTACGCAGCACGACCGGCACGGACTTCGACCTGGACGCCAGCGCGCTGCTGGTGGACGCCAACGGCAAGGTGCTCACCGACTCGCACTTCGTCTTCTTCAACAACCTGAAGAGCCCGGACGGCTCCGTCGAGCACACCGGTGACAACCTCACCGGCGAGGGCGAGGGCGACGACGAGCAGATCAAGGTCAACCTGGCCGGCGTGCCCGCCGAGGTCGACAAGATCGTGTTCCCGGTCTCGATCCACGAGGGCGAGAGCCGCCAGCAGTCCTTCGGCCAGGTGCGTAACGCGTTCATCCGCGTGATCAACCAGGCCGGCGGCGCCGAGCTCGCGCGCTATGACCTGAGCGAGGACGCCTCGACCGAGACCGCGATGGTCTTCGGCGAGCTGTACCGCAACGGCGCGGAGTGGAAGTTCCGCGCGGTCGGTCAGGGCTACGCCTCCGGCCTGCGCGGCATCGCGCAGGACTTCGGCGTCAACATCTGAGCCTGAGCCGAACAGCGCCGCGGCTCCGCGGCAACTGCACGAGCCGAGGGCCCGATTCCCCACGCGGGGGTCGGGCCCTCGTCGTATGCCCGAGTGCCGCTTGTCGTACCTCCCAGGGGCTTTCGTGGTACGCCCGAGGGCTTTCGTCGCACGGCGGCGGTCCTCGTCGCCCGTCCCATCCCCGCGGTACGGCAGCGGCCCTCGTCCCATGTCCCCGGGGCTCCTCGCCCCCATGGCCCAGGTCCTCGTCGTACGTCAGGGGGCCTCGGGGCCGTCCACGACATACGACCCCGCGCGAGCGGCCGCTTCTGCCGCGGTCGCGGCCCGGTCAGCCGCGGTCTCGTCGAGAGGGTCGCCACTGGCGAGCAGGCGGTAGTACAGCGGGGCGGACACGGCGCGGATCACTTCACGCGCGTCGGTGCCCGCCGGGAGTTCACCGCGCGCCACGGCCGCCTCGACGCAGGGCGCCCACTCCTCGATGCGGGTGGCGTAGAAGCGGTTCAGGGCCTGCGTCGTGCGGTCGTCGCAGGTGGCGGCGGCGATCACCGCCTTGAACAGGGCGCCCTGGCGGGGATCGGTGAGGGTTTCCACGACGAGGCGGGCATTGGCGCGGAGGTCGTCGGAGAGGTTTCCCGTGTCCGTCCGGGACACGGACTGCTCGGCCATGTCCTCCAGCAGGTCGGCGACCAGCCCGGTGACCGTGGACCAGCGGCGGTAGACGGTCGTCTTGCCGACGTTCGCCCGCCGGGCCACATCGGCGAGGTCGAGACCGTGGAATCCGTGCTCGACGAGGGCGTCGCCCGCCGCCTCCAGAACAGCGGTCCGGACGCGGGCGGTGCGGCCACCCGGACGAATGGTCCCCGGGGTCCCGGCCGCCTCCACCAACGCGATGCCGGCACCCTCCGACGGCGCGCTCTCGGTTGCCATGTCGGTCGCCTTCTCGGTCGTCATCCCGGGCTCTCCTTCGTCTCGCCGGGCTGACCCGGTGAACTGCGGTGATCGGCCGCTGCGAAGAGCTGCGCGTTCACCCACCCCATCCTAACGGCACCAAAGGTCCGTTAGTTTGGGACGATCGCTTGGCTACGCTTACTGGCCTGAGGAAGGGGACTTCATGTCGACGGGGATACCGACCGACCGCGAACCGGTGGCACCGCCCCCCGGCGTGGAACTGCTGTGGTCCGGCAGGGTCGCCGACCACACCGAGGACGCACTCGCCCATCGCCACCTCCTCGACGCCGAGGAGTCCAAGCGGCTCGACGGCTTCTTCCGGCCGGCCGACCGGGACGCCTACGCCGTCGCCCATGTGGCCCTGCGCCGGATCCTCGGTGAACGCCTCGGGCTCGCGCCCGAAGAGGTCGCGATGGACCGCGAGCCGTGTGCCCACTGCGGCGGCCCCCACGGACGGCCCGTCGTCCCCGGCGGCGAGGTGCACTTCTCGCTCTCGCACACCAGCGGCATGGTGCTGCTCGCCCTCGCGTCCGCGCCGGTCGGGGTCGACGTCGAGATCGTCCCGAACGCCGGCACGATCACCGATGTCGCGGCGCAACTGCACCCGCGGGAGCGTGCGGAGCTGGCGGCCCTTCCCGCGGGTGAACGGGCTTTCGGCTTCACGCGCTGCTGGACCCGCAAGGAAGCCGTGCTGAAAGCGGCCGGAGTCGGTCTCAGCGAGGACGTGTCCGTCACCTATGTGGGGGCAGGGCCCCGACCCGCCGAGCTGACCGACTGGCTGCTCGCGGACCTGCCGGTCGACACCGGCTATGCGGCGGCGGTCGCGGTACGGGCAGACGGGCCGGACGTCCGACTGCCCTGAGCCACGGGCCGTGTGGCGCTTGGGCGCCGTTCAGTAGCGCTCGACCAGGTGCTCGCGGCCCGGCGGGGGCTCGTACGCCTCCGGCCAGAACTCGGTGATCCTCGTGATCCTGCCGTCGTCGTCGCCCGTGAAGAACGTGACGGCGTCCATCCCCTCCCGGCCCACCACGGCGTGCACCCAGGTCGCCACATGATTGCTCCCGGCGTCGGCGACCAGGCGGTGGACGCTGATGTGCCAGGTGTCCGGGTACTCGCGGTTGAACCGGACGTACGCGTCCTTGCCCCGTATCCGCTCACGGGTCTGCGGCAGCTCATAGACGACGTCGTCGCTGAGGGTGGTCGCGAATGCCGACCAGTCCCGGGCCTCCGCGGCCGACCAGTAGGTCTCGACTGTCCTGCGCAGTTCGGTCATACGGGGAGTGTGCACCGGGGTACTGACAATCGACCCGAGTCCTCGAACGGGTGGCCGGGGTGTCCACATACGCCGAGTTGTCCACAGGCTGGGGAGGACGTCGACGGTTTGTGGAGGGTGCGGCGCAGAATGGGGTCATGACTGAGATCACTGACTCGATGCCCGACTGGGAGAAGCGCTTCCGTGCGCCGCGCGTCTCCCTGCCCGACTGGGCCGAGGACGCGCCCCACCACGCACTCTTCGTGTCGAACGCCACCGGGACGTACGAGCTGTACACCTGGGACCGCTCGACCGGCGAGCAGCGGCAGGCGACGGACCGGCCGAACGGCACGACGGACGGAGTGCTGTCGCCCGACGGTGCGTCGCTCTGGTGGTTCTCGGACACCGACGGGGACGAGTTCGGCATATGGATGCGGCAGCCCTTCGCCGGCGGGGACGACGAGCCCGCGGCGCCGGGACTCGCGCCCTCCTATCCGGCGGGGCTGGCGATCGGCCGTCACGGCGCCTCGGTGGTCGGCCGGTCGACCGACGAGGACGGCACGACGATCCATGTCGTCCGGGAGGGTGCCCTGCCGGTGGAGATCTACCGGCACCGGGAGTCGGCCGGGGTCGGGGACCTGTCCCACGACGGGACGCTCGTCGCGATCGAGCACACCGAGCACGGGGACGCGATGCATTCGGCGCTGCGCGTCGTCCGCATAGACGGCAGCCCGGTCGCCGAGCTGGACGACACCGAGGGAGGCACGAAGGAGCTCGGACTCGAAGTCCTCGGCTTCGCCCCGGTGGACGGGGACACCCGGCTGCTCGTGGGGCATCAGCGGCGGGGCCGCTGGGAGCCGATGATCTGGGACGTGGCATCGGGCGAGGAGACCGATCTCGCGATGGACCTGCCGGGCGATGTGAACGCCGAGTGGTACCCGGACGGCTCAGGGCTGCTGGTCGCGCACAGTTTCGAGGCCCGCGGCGAGCTGTGGCGCTACGACCTCGCGACACGCGAGCTGGTACGGATCGAGACCCCGCCGGGCTCGGTCTCCGGCGCGACGGCCCGCCCGGACGGCGAGGCGGAGTACCTGTGGTCGTCCGCCGCGCAGCCGCCGCAGGTGCGCTCCACCGCCGGCGGCGTCGTGCTCGACCCTCCGGGTATGACGGCGCCCGAGTCGGTGCCGGTGGAGGACGCGTGGGTGGAAGGCCCCGGTGGCCGTATCCACGCGCTGGTGCAGCGCCCCGTCGGCACCACGGGCCCTGTGCCGACCGTGTTCGAGATCCACGGCGGCCCGACCTGGCACGACAGCGATGCCTTCGCGGCCGGTCCCGCCGCATGGATCGACCACGGCTACGCGGTCGTGCGGGTCAACTACCGCGGCTCGACGGGATACGGGCGGGCGTGGACCGACGCGCTCAAGCACCGGGTCGGGCTGATCGAGCTGGAGGACATCGCGGCGGTCCGCGAATGGGCCGTGACCTCCGGGCTCGCCGACCCCGCCAAACTGATCCTGGCGGGCGGCTCCTGGGGCGGATATCTCACGCTGCTCGGCCTCGGCACCCAGCCCGAGGCCTGGGCGGTCGGGCTGGCGGCGGTGCCGGTCGCGGACTACGTCACGGCCTACCACGACGAGATGGAGGCGCTGAAGGCGATGGACCGCACCCTCCTGGGCGGTACGCCGGAGGAGGTGCCCGAGCGGTTCGAGGCGTCGTCCCCCCTGACGTACGTGGACGCGGTCCGGGCTCCGGTCTACATCTCGGCGGGCGTCAACGATCCGCGCTGCCCCATCCGTCAGGTGGAGAACTACGTGGACAGGCTGGCGGCACGCGGCGCGGTTCACGAGGTGTACCGGTACGACGCCGGACACGGATCGCTCGTGGTGGAGGAGCGGATCAAGCAGGTCGGCCTGGAGATCGCTTTCGCCGCGGCGCATCTGGGAGACGCAACCGCGCCTCTCGGAGAGGGGGTCGCGACGGAGTAGCCGCGAAGGGTTCCGTACCGTGGGGGCGTGTACCGGTTCCTGCTGACACCCCGCTGGTGGGGCATCAACGTCTTCGTCGTGCTGGCGATCCCTTTCTGCATCTTCATGGGGTCCTGGCAGCTCGGGAAGTTCGAGGACCGGGTCGACACCCATCAGGAGGCCGAAAGCAGGCCCGCCCCCGGTGAACAGGTGGCAGCTCCGCTCGAGCAGCTGCTGCCCGTGGACCAGGAGACGTCGGGGCGGCCCGCCACCGCCACCGGGGTCTACGGCAGGCAGTTCCTGGTGCCCGACCGGGAGTTGGACGGCCGGAACGGCTCGTACGTGCTGACGCTGCTCAAGACCGACGGCGGCCGGACGCTGCCTGTCGTCCGGGGCTGGCTGGCCAGCGGCAAGCCGGCCCCGGCGGCCCCGGGCGGGCAGGTGACGGTGATCGGTGCGCTCCAGGCGTCCGAGACGTCGGGCACGGACGGGGTTCACACGGCCGGCGGGCTGCCGAGCGGGCAGCTGGGGATGATCAGTGCGGCCTCACTGGTCAACCTCGTACCGGATGACGTGTACGACGGCTGGGTCACCATGACCACGGCGGACAGCGGCCTCGTGCCGGTGCCTGCGTCGGTGCCGGAGGGCAGCGGGCTGGACCTGAAGGCGTTCCAGAACCTGGGTTACACCGGGGAGTGGTTCGTGTTCGCGGCCTTCGTGGTGTTCATGTGGTTCCGGCTGCTGCGCCGCGAGGCGGAGGCCGCGAGGGACCGCGCACTGGGCCTGGAGCCCGAACCGGTCTGAGCCGGGCCGCACGGTTCGGGCGCGCCGAGCCCCAGCCGGTCTGACCCGCGCCGAGCCCCAGACGAGCCGAGCGGGGCCCTTCAAGCCGCGCCTTGCCCAGCCACGCCGAGCGGTCCGAGCCGGGCCGTGCCGAGCGGTCCGACCACCGCCGAGCCCCAGCCGACCCGAGCCACGCCGAGCGGTTCGAGCCGAGCCACGCCCCAACCGGTCCGAGCGAACCGACCCCGGCCCGCGCCGCGCCGAGACCCACCCGGGCCGGCCCCAGGCCGACCCCAGCCCGCCCGAGCCGCCGCCCCAGGAACCGGGTCGGCAAACTCCCCGCCCCCGACGCGGACATGCCTGTGGGCCCGCTCCCCTGACCGGAACAGGCCCACAGAGTCCATCCGCGGCCGCTCGCCACTCGCGCCCCCGCCCGTCGCGGCGCCGAGCCACGGCCCGGCACGCCACAGCCACAGCCACAGCCACAGCCACAGCCACAGCCACAGCCCGGCATACAGTCCTACGACGCGTTCAGCAGGCCCGTCCGGTAGATGGTGCCCGCGCAGGCGTTCGGGACCGTCACGCCCGCTCCCGGGGCGCCCGCCTCGGGGACGTGGGTCACCTCGACGCTGCCGTCGGAGACACCGTCCTCGACGAGGAGCTGTGTCTGGGCGTTCTCCGCGGACGCGCCCGTACCCGTGGTCGTCGCCCCGGAGCCGCCGTCCGTGGGCGTGGGCTCGGGGGAGCCGGGGGTGGGGCAGGTCTCGCTCGGGACCCAGGCGAACTTCACCTCGTACGCGGCGGAGGGCGCGAGCAGCAGCTCCGGTGCCTCCTGCGAGGGGGCGGGTAGACCGGTCGCCGCGTCGCCCGTGGTGTGGGTCTGGACCTGGATCTTGTCCTGTACGGCCGCGCCCATGGCCTGATAGCCGACGTTGCCCTGGCCGTTGATCATGCACTCGGTGGTGGAGACGTTCGCGACGCGGAAGGTGCCGTAGACCTTGCCGTCGGCGTCCGGGGGGCTCGCGGTCGAGGTGCCGCCGAGCTGGGCGGCGTCGCAGAGGGGGAGGTCCGAGGCGTTGACGCCCGGCGGGACCGCCGTGTCACCCGTGCCGCCGTCCCCGGTGCCCGTGCCGGGCCGGGGCCCGACCGCGGGGCTGGAGCCGGGCGCGCTGGTCGGCGTGCCGTCCGGTCCGCCGGTGGGATGGTCCGTGCCCTTCTCGCCGCCGACATCACCCGTCTCGGCACCCGTACCGCCCTGCGCCTGCTCGCCGTGTCCGGCGTTGACGGGGTTCGCGCTCTCACTGGTGCCCGAGCTCGCGACATGCACGAAGGTGGGGACCGCCGTGCCCATCAGCACTGCCGCGGCGGCCACACCGACGAGGGCCTGCCGCTTGCGCGCACGGCGGGCGGGGACCGCTTTGCGCAGATGGTCGAGGGTTCCCTCGGAAGGCTCGAGGTCCTGCACTGCGCCCTGCATCAGCCGGCGCAGGGCCTGTTCGTCGCCGCCCAGCGCCTCTTCGAGGCCGCCGAGCTCGTTTTCCGGCCCGTTGCTCACAATTCCGTTTCCAGTCCGGTCGTCAAACGGCCCGTCCGGCCCATGCCGCTCAAACCTGTTCCTGTGCCCGCTCATGCCGTCGCCTCCATGGCGACGCGCAGTGCGGCGATGCCGCGCGAGCCGTACGCCTTCACCGACCCGAGGGATATGCCCAGCGTCTCGGCGACCTGGGCTTCCGTCATGTCGGCGAAGTACCGCAGCACGAGCACCTCGCGCTGGCGGCGCTGGAGTCCGCGCATCGCTTTGATCAGCGCGTCGCGCTCCAGCTGGTCGTACGCCCCTTCCTCGGCGCTCGCCATGTCGGGCATCGGCTTGGAGAGCAGCTTGAGTCCGAGGATGCGGCGGCGCAGCGCGGAGCGGGAGAGGTTGACGACCGTCTGCCGCAGATAGGCGAGGGTCTTCTCCGGCTCACGCACACGGTTGCGCGCCGAGTGGACACGGATGAACGCTTCCTGCACGACGTCCTCGCAGGAGGCCGTGTCGTCCAGGAGCAGCGCGGCGAGACCCAGCAGCGACCGGTAGTGGGCGCGGTAGGTCTCGGTGAGGTGATCGACGGTCGTACCCGCAGCCATGGCCTCGTCAGCGCTCTCGCGCTGGGGCGTGACGCGGCCGGCTCGTGGCGCGGGCATGGGGGCGATCACCGGCATGCCGCCGGACGGGCGGGGTCTGCGGAGCGGGCGCACTGTTGCGCCGCGAACCGGGACCACCCCTGCGATGTCGAGTACCTCTGCCACGCCTGTTGGACACGCTTCCCCCCGTCAGGGTTGTACGCGTACGCCACCGCTTTTGACAGTGATCGATTTGCCCTCATGCGTACTCGCTCTTCCCCATTGCCCCGTTTTTTCGCGGTACCGAACAGGGGCGACCGCAAAGACGCTTCCCGCCCTGCTGCCGGTTGCAGATGGCGGGAAGCGAATAGTCGAACATTCACACACCCGAGGACAAGCGGTACAGACCTTCGACTTGATCACAGGGCGTTCACAGATCCTACAAAGACCCGGGCGGCCTCGCGCCGGATTACCGGGGAACCAGGCAGCCCCGGAACCCGGTAACCCGAACCAAGTGACCGGACCCGGGGAGCCACGTGATCCGGAACCCGGTTACCCGGAACCCGGCGAAGCGAGTTCGGCGGCCACGGCTTCGGCGATCTGCGCGGAGTTCAGCGCGGCGCCCTTGCGGAGGTTGTCGGCGCAGAGGAAGAGGTCCAGCGCGCAGGGGTCGTCCATCGCCCGGCGCACCCGGCCCACCCACGTGGGGTCCGTCCCGACCACATCGGCCGGAGTGGGAAAGTCCGCGGCCTCGGGATCGTCGTAGAGCACGACCGCCGGCGAGGTGGCCAGGATGTCGTGCGCCCGCTCCACCGTCACCTCGCTCTCGAAGCGCGCGTGCACCGCCAGGGAGTGTGCGGTGACCACGGGCACGCGGACGAACGTCGCCGACACCCGCAGGGACGGCAGGCCGAGGATCTTCCGCGTCTCGGACCGCAGCCCGAGCTCCTCGGACGACCAGCCGCCGTCCTCCACGCTCCCGGACCACGGCACGACATTGAGCGCGAGCGGCGCCGCGAACGGTCCGAGTTCGTCGCCGACGGCCCGGCGGACGTCGCCCGGGCCCGTGCCCAGCTCCGTACCGGCGACCAGCGACATCTGCGTACGCAGCGCGGCCACGGCGTCCCGGCCGGCGCCGCTGACGGCCTGGTAGGAGGAGACCACCAGTTCGTCGAGCCCGAACTCGGCGTGCAGCGCACCGATGGCCGGAATCATCGCCAGCGTGGTGTCGTGCGGGCTCGCCACGATGCCCCGCGGGCGCACCCGCAGCGCATGGGGGTTGACCTCCGGGACGACCAGCGGGACCTCGGCGTCCGCCCGGAAGGCGGCGGAGCTGTCCACGACCACCGCGCCCTTGGCGGCGGCGATCGGCGCCCACTGTGCGGAGACCTCCGCGGGCACCAGGAAGAGCGCGACGTCGATGCCCTCCAGGGCCTCTTCGCTCAGCGCGACGACCTCGGTCTCCTCCCCGCGCACGGCCAGCTTGCGGCCGGCGGAGCGCGGGGAGGCGACCAGTCGTACGTCACCCCAGACGTCCTCGTGCTGCGAGACGATCTGGAGCATCACCGCGCCGACTGCTCCGGTCGCTCCGACGACCGCGAGTGCCGGCTTGCGGATCATCGTCCGGTGCCCCCGTAGACGACCGCCTCGTCGGAGTCGGAGTCGAGGCCGAAGGCGGTGTGCACCGCGCGGACGGCTTCGTTCACGTCATCGGCGCGCGTGACGACCGAGATGCGGATCTCGGAGGTCGAGATCAGCTCGATGTTCACACCCGCGTCGGAGAGCGCCTCGAAGAAGGAGGCCGTGACACCGGGGTTGGTCTTCATCCCGGCGCCGACCAGTGAGATCTTGCCGATCTGGTCGTCGTAGCGCAGGGACTCGAAGCCGATCGCGCTCTTCGCCTTCTCCAGGGCGTCGATGGCCTTGGCGCCATCGGTCTTGGGGAGGGTGAAGGAGATGTCGGTCAGGGCGGTGGTGGCCGCCGAGACGTTCTGCACGACCATGTCGATGTTGATCTCGGAGTCGGCGATCGTGCGGAAGATGGCCGCGGCCTCGCCCGGCTTGTCCGGCACTCCGACGACCGTGACCTTGGCCTCGGAGACGTCGTGGGCGACTCCGGAGATGATGGCGTGCTCCACCTGCTGGTCTCCCTGCGGCTCGTTGCTGACCCAGGTCCCGCGCAGTCCGGAGAAGGACGAGCGGACGTGGATCGGAATGTTGTATCGGCGTGCGTACTCGACGCAGCGGTGCAGCAGCACCTTGGAGCCGGAGGCGGCGAGCTCCAGCATGTCCTCGGAGGCGATCCAGTCGATCTTCCGGGCCTTCTTCACCACACGCGGGTCGGCGGTGAAGACGCCGTCCACGTCGGTGTAGATCTCGCACACCTCGGCGTCCAGCGCCGCGGCGAGGGCCACGGCGGTGGTGTCGGAACCGCCACGGCCGAGGGTGGTGATGTCCTTCTTGTCCTGGGACACGCCCTGGAAGCCGGCGACGATGGCGATGTTGCCCTCGTCGAGCGCCGTACGGATCCGGCCCGGCGTCACATCGATGATGCGCGCCTTGTTGTGCACCGAGTCGGTGATGACGCCGGCCTGGCTGCCGGTGAACGACTGGGCCTCGTGGCCCAGGTTTTTGATCGCCATGGCCAGCAGGGCCATCGAGATCCGCTCTCCTGCGGTCAGCAGCATGTCGAATTCGCGTCCGGCAGGGATCGGGGATACCTGCTCGGCGAGATCGATCAGCTCGTCCGTCGTGTCGCCCATCGCGGATACCACGACGACCACCTGGTGGCCGTTCTTCTTGGCATCCACGATTCGCTTGGCGACGCGCTTGATGCCTTCGGCATCGGCAACGGAGGAACCTCCGTACTTCTGCACGACAAGGCCCACGTGCGCTCCTCGCTCGGTTTCTCCACCACAGCCAATTACTGCGGTCGGCTCAGTTTAACGAGCGGCCGCACTCCGACCCGGGGCAATCACATCGTGAGATGTCCCGCTCACTGTGTGATCACCACGAGGGGGCTGCGGCCGCTCGGATCGACTCCTGCCCGACCGGACGCGGGGTACGCGAGATGTGGGGCGGCTCACACGTACCGCCCCCGCGCTCCCACGACCAGGTACTCAGGGCTCGGTGCGCGCCCGGCGCGTCAGGTGACGGTGCGCAGTCCCAGCGGGCCGGCGATCTCCTCGGCCATGACCTTCCCGGCCTCCTCGGCCAGAGCGTCGTCGGCGAGGTCCTCGTCCGTGTCCAGACCGTCCAGCGCGTCCAGCGGCTGGTCCAGGCGGACGTGGGAGACCAGCGACTGGAGGGCGCGCAGGGTCGCGGACGCGGTCGGCCCCCAGTTGGAGAAGTAGGAGAACTGCCACCACCACAGCGCCTCGCTGGTCCGCCCGGCGCGGTAGTGCGCGAGGCCGTGGCGCAGATCGGTGACGACATCCGCGAGGTTGTCGGAGATCCGGTACGCGACCGGTGCCTTGCGCGGCTCGTACGGGTCGAAGACCTCGGAGAAGACGTCCACCGGGTCGAGCAGCACGGCGAAGCGCTCGCGCAGATCGTCCATGTCCAGGTCGGGACCGGTGTCCGGCTCGTAGCGCTCGTCCGGGACGATGTCCTCGTGCGCACCCAACCGCCCGCCGGTCAGCAGGAGTTGGGAGACCTCCAGCAGCAGGAAGGGCACAGCGCTGTCCGGCTCGTCGCCCTTGGCGACTTCGGTGGTGGCGACGATGAACGACTCGATCGAGTCGGCGATCTGGACCGCGAAGTCGTCCGGGTCCTGGCTCGTTGCGTGCAGTGCGGCGTCAGACATCGAGAAGTCGTCTCCCCTCGAAGGCACGCCCCAGCGTGACCTCGTCGGCGTATTCCAAGTCTCCCCCCACGGGCAGACCGCTGGCCAGCCGGGTGACCTTGAGGCCCATCGGCTTGATCATGCGCGCCAGATACGTGGCGGTGGCCTCGCCCTCCAGATTGGGATCCGTGGCCAGGATCAGCTCGGTGATCGTGCCGTCCGCCAGGCGGGTCAGCAGCTCACGGATCCGCAGGTCGTCGGGACCGACGCCCTCGATGGGGCTGATGGCCCCGCCGAGTACGTGATAGCGGCCCCGGAATTCCCGGGTCCGCTCGATCGCGACGACATCCTTCGGCTCCTCCACCACGCAGATGACCGACTGGTCACGGCGCGGGTCGCGGCAGATGTTGCACTGCTCCTGCTGTGCGACGTTGCCGCACACCGCACAGAAGCGGACCTTGTCCTTCACCTCGAGCAGCGCGTGCGCGAGGCGGCGGACATCGGTCGGTTCTGCCTGAAGGATGTGGAAGGCGATCCGCTGCGCGCTCTTGGGACCGACGCCGGGCAGCCTGCCCAGTTCGTCGATGAGGTCCTGAACCACGCCTTCGTACAACGGACGCCTTCCTTCTTCTGTGGCTCTACGTACGGTAGTTGGTGTGCCCCGGCCTTAGAAGCCCAGTCCCGGCATGCCGCCGAGACCCTGCGTGAGCGGGCCGAGCTTCTCCTGCTGGAGCTGCTGCGCGTTCTCGTTGGCCGCCTGGACGGCGGCGACGACGAGGTCGGCCAGGGTCTCGGTGTCCTCGGGATCGACGGCCTTCGGGTCGATCACCAGACCCCGCAGCTCGCCGGAGCCGGTGACGGTGGCCTTCACCAGCCCACCGCCCGCCTGGCCCTCGACCTCGGTCTGCGCCAGCTCTTCCTGCGCCTGTGCGAGGTCTTGCTGCATCTTCTGGGCCTGCTGAAGGAGCTGCTGCATATTGGGCTGGCCACCACCGGGAATCACGGTCACTCCAGGCACTTCGACGACGGTTGTTCGGTAAGCCGAGCCTACGTGGTCACCGGGCGGCGCGCCGCACCCTGTCCTGACAACTCTTTCGAGTGACCAGGGCGTGGCACCCCTAGCTGATCAAGGACCTCGTAGGGGCGGAAATACCAGGAATTACGGCACACAGCCCACCATTCGGCGGTAGGAAGAGCATGCGCATCGGCGCATCACCGTGCACCGGATGCACGTACGCACCGTCCGTCACGCAGTGTCACGCCGCCATCACGTCGTAGAGGAGTGCCCCGGTGAGCCAGCCGGAGATGCAGCCCGGGGGGCCGGCCCGGGAGGAACGCGGCGAGGTACCGCGCGGTGACCTGACCGGCCGGGCGTTTCCGCTCGGCGACTGGGGAGAGCCCGCGGAACGGCTCGACGAGCTGTACCGCTGGGCGGAAATGGGCGCGCTGCGCACGGCGGAGTGGTATCTCCACGACCGGGTCCGCAAAAGGCTCGCGGGACGGCTGCTGCGGATCGGTACGGCGGCGGGGGTCATCGCCGGGGCGGCGCTGCCGCTCCTCGACCTCACGGGTGCGCTGCCGGGGGCGGCCGGGTGGGGCTATGTGCTGCTGTTGCTGGGCGCGGCGTGTCTGGGCTGCGACCGGTACTTCGGGGTGACCTCCGGCTGGATGCGCGATGTGGCGACCGCGCAGGCGGTGCAACGCAGGCTTCAGGCACTTCAGTTCGACTGGGCCTCGGAGTGTGTACGGGAAGTGCTCGGCCCCGCGGAGGGCACGGCCGCTGAGGCGGCGGACCGGTGCCTGGGGGTGCTGCGGCGATTCTCCGAGGACGTGACGGAGCTGGTGCGGGGCGAGACGGCGGACTGGATGGTGGAGTTCCGGGGTGCGCCGGGGCCGCTGGTGCAGTCGGTGGGGGTGCCGGGTGGCGGCGGGATGGGCGCGGGGCGGGAGGCGGGTGGGGGGCGGATGCCGTTGCCGCCGACGCGGCCGAACATGCCGCGGCAGCGGCCCCCGGAGGCGCCGCGCTGACGCCTGGGGGTTGACCCCAGGACCCCACCTGGCCGGGCTTGCGGGCCCGCGCCGTGTGCGGCTGCACCGCCTGCGGGGTGTCCTCAATCGCCGGTCCATTGCCACTGACCCGCGCCTCAATCGCCGGCGGGGCTGACGTTCCGGCCCAGGCCAGCTCGCCCGAACCAGGGCTTGAAGTGCAGCCCCGCAGCTCGCCCAACCTCAGGGCTTGAAGTGCAGCCCCCGCCCAGCTCGTGCTGTTGACCCGACCCCGCGCCCAAATCGCCGGCTGGGCTTGAAGTGCGCCGCCTTGTTCGGCCGTGGGCTTGAAAGTGTGGCCACTTCAAGCCGGTCCGGCGATTGAGGACACCACCACAGGCCGTGCAGCCGCAGCCGCGCCGGAGGCGAAGCTACGGACGCTTCGACGTCAGCGCCCTCGTCACCACCGGTGGCAGCAGATCCTTCGCCAGGCGGCGGGTTCGCGACGGGCGAGGGCGCGTCGGGAGCGGTGGGGCCGTCACCGGGGCCGGCGGCGGGGGCGGGAGCGGCTCGTGGCGGGACTTCGGGTGGGGCGGCGGCGTCGCCTTGTTGCCCTTGATGCGGATCAGCGGGCGGCCCGCCACCTCCTCCACCCCGTGCCACAGGTCCGTCCGGTCCGCCAGGAAGTCCAGGAGCGCTGCCGTCAGCGGTGCCGGGTCGCCCCAGGTGCCGTACAACTTCGTTCCCGTGATGACGACCGGCTTCAGGCCCGAGGTCGCCACCGCGCCCCACACCGCCGCCGAGACCCCGGGGCAGTGCTCCGCCCGGAAGTCGTCGAAGGACACGATGCCCTCGGGCTGCAGCAGTTCCTTCGCCGCCGCGATGTCCCCGTGGACGTGCTCGTACAGGTGCGACGCGTCGACGTGGACGAAGCGGCAACTGCCGGGACGTACCTGCGAGGTGATCACCGAGGTCGGCGCCTGCACCATGCGCGGCAGCTCGTCGTGGAAGGACAGGTAGTTCGCCTCGAAGGCGCGTCGGGTGAGGGTCGCGTACGACCGGTTCATCTCCGCGCTGTTGGGGTCGTCCGGCGCCGGTGAGTCCCACAGGTCGCAGACCGTGTACTCCTCACCGTCGCGCAGATAGCTCGCGGTGAAGATCGCGCTCTTGCCGAGGTACGCGCCGAGCTCCAGCAGATCCCCCCGGCCCTCCGGGTCCGTATCGCGCTGATGGCCGAGGAACCAGTCGAAGAGCAGCTGGTCCACCGGCCAGAACCAGCCCTTGACGTCCGCGAAACTCGTCGGCCGGGGGAGAGCTTCGTCCGCGTTCTCCCCCGTCACCGGGGTGCTCGTCTGTGACATGCACCGGTCCTACCGGCCGGAGGTGTCGCGCAGCTTACGGCCGCGCGTTCAGGACGTGTGCTGCGGATGTGCGTCGGTGGATGTGCCCCCGTCGGGACTCAGCTGAAAATGATCATCGAGCCCTGCCCCAGGCTCCGCGTCGCCGCCGCGTGCAGACCCAGCCACACGTGCCGCTCCCGGGCGAAGGGACTCTCGTCGTACGGAATGGGGCCCGCCGGCTCCTCCAGGGACGTCGGGCGGTCCGGTGGCTGCGGCGCGGCCGGCGGGTTCGCCGCGTCGATGCCGATCGCGGGCGCGACGAATTCCAGTTCCCGCAACAGCCCCTGGGTGGAGCCGAGGGGACCGCCGCCCGCGAGCAGTTCCTCGTTGAACAGCGGGGCCGCGAAGTCCACCGGGACGTACGCCCCGGCGTGGTCGTAGTGCCACACCAGGTGCGACTGCTGGGCCGTCGACTCGAACATCTCCAGCAACTGCTCGTAGTCGCCGCCCAGTTCGTCGACCGGGGTGACCGCGAGCCCGCACAGCTGGAGCAGGTAGGCGCGCCGCAGGAAGTGCAGCGCGTCGTAGTCGAAGCCGGCGACCGGGGCGACATCGCCCGACAGGCCCGGCATGTAGGCGAAGACGGGCACTGTCGGCAGACCGGAGTCGGTCAGCGCCTTGTCGTACGACGCGATCTCTTCGGCGAAGGGGTTGTCGGGGCTGTGGCACAGCACATCGACGAGGGGGACCAGCCACAGGTCACAGGCCAAGGGAAGGCTCGCTCTCCAGCAGGATCGGGCACGGTCGGCGCGGCAGTCGTGCGATGGTCGGGACAGAGTAGTGCCACGGACACGTTCGGCGAAGAGGGCCGGTCACCTGCCGTCACCGCTCCCCTGCGCCTGTGTCCCTGGACGTTCCCACATCCCATACCCATACGCCGCCCACTCGCCTGCCCGGCTTTCCGAGCAGTTTCTCCACCGTCGCATGGAGTGCCTCGGCGTTGTACTGCGGCTGGAGCACCACCACGCCCGCCCGCCACGCCTCCAGGTCCGCGCGGGCCTGGGCCTGCCAGTTGGGGCCGATCACCGGGACCTGCCCGGAGTTGCGGACCTCGCCGAAGAGGTTGGAGGTGTGCCGGGGCGTGGCGCCGTAGATGCCGATACGGTCCGGTCCCCAGGGGCCGTTGAAGTAGCCGCCCGCGACCGGGAAGTCCAGCGTGGTGGCCGACTGCCAGTGCAGGGCCTCCGCGCCGGCGGGGGACGGCAGCGGCACGGTGACCATGGATTCACCCTCGGAGAGGTACGCGCGGTACATCCCCCGTGTGATGAACTCCGGCACGTCCTGCCGCTCGCGCACCGGGTACGGCGTCGGCAGCACCGGCAGCAGCGCCGCTGCCACCGCCGCGAGACCCACGACCTGATTGACCCGATCCTTCGTGACGGCCAGCCGGTCGACGGCGAGGGCGAGAAGGATGCCGAGCACCGGCGCGCAGATCATCGCGAACCGCGACTCGATGACCGACTCGAAGAGCGGCTGGTGGGCGAGCGCCCGCCAGGGGCCGGTCAGCACGATGTCGGTGTACGGGATGCGGAACTGCACGCCGAGCGAGAGGAAGGCCGCCGCGAACGCCGTGAACGCCAGCGCCTTCACCGCCGCGTGCCGCCACAGCCGCACCACGATCGCCGTCGTGAGCGCGACGAGCGGCCAGCCGAAGAAGGCGTTCTGCTCGGTGCGGTTCATGGCGAACCCGTCCGCGCGCTCGTCCGTGCCCATCAGCGAGCGTCCCGCGAACTCCAGGAAGGCGCGCGGTCCGTTGGCGGTGTTGTCGCCGTGCAGCACGTTCGTGTAGCTCTGCGGTCCGAAGAACTGCCAGCCCAGCGGGAACGCGACCAGCGGCAGGCAGACCGCGAGCGCGACCGTGATCCCGCGCAGCAGCGGCCGCCAGGCCGTCCGGGCCACGTCGCGCCGCACGAGCGCGTACGCGAGGGCGAAGAACAGCATGCCCATCGCCGCGAGCAGCAGAGGTTCCTCGCCGAGGAAGATCTGGTACGCGGCGAAGAGGCCGAGGAGCACGCCGTCGCGCACGACCGCGCGGCCCTCGCACAGCCGCAGGGCCCGGTCCACGATCACCGGGATCATGAACAGCACCAGGAAGTTGGGGTGCGCGTTGCCGTGCGAGATCATCGGCGGCGCGAAGGCGGCGAGGGCCGCTCCGACGGCCGCGGCCCACCGGTTGTCGACGAGCCGGCGGGCGATCAGCCAGTACCAGGACGTGGCGGTCGCGGCGAGGCCGAGGGTGAGCACGAGCGCCCAGGTGACGGTGGGCCCGAGCAGCAGGGTCACCGGGGTGAGCGGGACGGAGAGCCCGAGCATCACGGTGTTCGCCATCAGGTTCACGCCGTCGGGATGGTTCTGGAGGGTCGTGAACAGCGGATTGCGCAGATGGATCACGTTGTCGGCGGTGACGGCGAAGAACCACTCCCACTGGTTCTGGTCCTGTCCCGCGTCGTCGAGGTAGCCGTGGCCGAGGTCGGCCCACAGGTCCTTGTAGAGAAAGAGTGCCGCGAAGAGGAAGAGGCCGACGACCAGGAGGTCGGTCCGCCGCACCGCACGGGCCCGCAGATGGACGAGTTCCAGCAGGACCTTGCCGTAGTCCAGCGGTCTGACCTTGGAGCCCTCCTGGTGCGACCAGCGCACCGGGACCTCCGTGACCGGCCAGCCCTCGCGCCGGAAGTGGCGCAGTATCTCGACGTCGATGCCCCATCCGTCGAGCCGTGAGTCGGCGAAGGCGGCGCGTGCCTTGTCGCCGTCGAAGAGCTTGAATCCGCACTGGGTGTCGTGGATCCCGGGAACGGCGACCGTGCGTATGAGCCGGTTGCCCATCCGGCCGAGCCACTCGCGGCTCCGCCGCTGGTGGACCTCGATCGTGGAGTCGGGGTGTGCGCGCGAGCCGATCGCCGCCGCGCTGTCCTCGGCGGCGAGCTGCTTGTCGAGACGGTCCAGCTCCTCGATGGGCGTCGCGAGGTCCGCGTCGGTGACCAGTACCCGCCGGCCGTACGAGGCGAGCACGCCCTGCCGCAGGGCGTTGCCCTTGCCGCGGTTGTCCTCGCCGGCGATCACATGGATCCGCGGCTCGTCGGCTGCGGCCTCCCGGGCGATCTTGGCGGTGCTGTCGGTGGACCCGTCGTCGACGACGATCAGCTCCCAGTCCCCCCAGCGGCCGGGCTCCGCACGCAGGTGGGTGCAGATCGCCTCCAGGGTGGGCCGCAGTCTGCTCTCCTCGTTGTACGCCGGGACGACGACACTCAGGTCCACGCTCACTGCTCCAGCCGATCCGCCCAGGCGAGCGCATGGTCGTTGTATCCGTCGACGATGGTGCGGGCGGCCGCCAGGTCACCCGCGGTGAGGGCGTCGATGAGGTCCTCGTGCCGGTTCCACAGCCAGTCCCGCAGCTCGGGGTCCGCCCGCAGGAACGGGACGGCGAACACCCAGGCCTGGACGCGCAGCCGGTGCAGGAACTCGGAGATGTAGTGGTTGGCGACGACGGCGCCGAGCTCGTTCCAGAAGCGCAGGTCGTAGCCGATGAGGATGTCGAGGTCCCCGCCGCGTGCGGCGCGTGCGGCCTCCTCGGCACGGCGGCGCACCGACACCAGCGCCTTGCCGGGCACGGTGCTGCGGCCCTGGCGCTCCGCCTGGCGGAAGATGCCGTCGATGACCAGCGAGCGGGCGTCCACCATGCGGCGGTAGTCGTCGACCGTGAACCGGTGCACCCGGAAGCCGCGGTGCTGGTCCGAGTCGAGCAGGCCCTGGGCGGACAGATCGACGAGGGCCTCGCGCACCGGTGTGGCCGAGACGCCGTACTGGTCGGCGATCTGCTTGACGGTGAACTCCTGACCTGGCTTCAGCCGTCCCGCCAGCACCTCGTCACGCAGCGCGTCCGCGATCTGTTGCCGCAGGGTGCTGCGGGTGACAGCGGTACTGCCGGTGCCGCGCATCGATGGCTTCTCCTTCGCCGGGGGTCCCGGACACGATAGGCCAGTGCCGACGAACCGGGTGAGGCACGGGTGAATGACCTGCGACGGGACCAAGCGTCCAGAGCGGCCCGGGCGCGCGGGTCCGGCAGGATCCGAACGGCGGACTCATGAGGGAGACGGAACATGCCCACAGGGAGGCGGACGTGACCGACGTCTTCGAGGCGGCCACGGGAGACGGCCCGGCGGAACTGCTCGCGGACCGGGACCGGCCCTCGCAGGTGCGGACGGCGTACCAGGGCCTGCTGCAGATACGCAGCCTGACGGGTGCGGCGCCGGCGGAGTGGGAGCTGCGCCGGACGGTCCGCGCGGTGGCCCTGGCGCTGGAGGCGGGCGGCCTGTCGCCGTCGGCGACGGACGCGGCGGGTGCGCGCACCGCGACGGGGTACCGGGTGCGCGAGGCCGACCGGGCGGGCGCGGTGTGCGTGGACTGGCTGGGGCCGCCGGGCAGCGGTGCCGCCCAGGAGGAGGAGCAGCGGCTGTCGGAGTGCGCGCGGGTGCTGACGTCGGCGGGCTGGGAGGCCCTGCTCTACAAGGGGCCGCGCAACCGCAGGTTCCTGGAGGTGGAGCCACCGATGGCACCGCCCGGCCGGTGACGCGGCGGATCCGGCACGGGCTACGGCGCGGTCGGTGACGGCGGCAGCGCGGGGGCGAGGGGCGCGGTGGGGTGCGCGGTGGCGAGTGCGGTGACGGGCGCGGTCGCGTGCGCGGTGGGGGGTGTGGCCGCCGCGCGGAACGTCTGGCGGTACGTCATCGGTGACACCCCGGTCGCCGCGGCCATGTGCTGCCGCAGCGACGCCGCCGTCCCGAACCCCGCCTCCCCCGCGACCCGGTCGACCGGCCAGTCCGTCGTCTCCAGCAGCCGCCGCGCGTGCTCGACCCGCTGCTGCGTCAGCCACTGCCCCGGGGTCATGCCCACCTCGTCGCGGAATCGGCGCGAGAAGGTCCGCACGCTCATCCGCGCGTGGGCCGCGAGCTCCGCCAGGGTCAGCTGTCGTTGCAGCCGTTCCAGCGCCCACGCCCGCGTCGCGGAGGTCGTCGCCTCCGCGGGCTCCGGCACGGGGCGTTCGATGAACTGCGCCTGACCGCCCTCCCGCCACGGCGGTACGACGCACAGCCGCGCGACCCGGTTCGCGGCCTCGCTGCCGTGATCACGACGTACGAGATGCAGACAAAGGTCGACGCCCGCGGCGACCCCCGCCGCGGTGAGGACGTCCCCGTCGTCGACGAACAGGACACCGGGGTCGACCCGCACGCGCGGGAACAGCCGCTGGAAGCGCGCGGCTTCGTTCCAGTGTGTCGTCGCCGGGCGGCCGTCGAGCAGTCCGGCGGCCGCGAGGACGTACGAAGCGGTGCAGATCGACACGATCCGGGCCCCGGGCCGTAGCAACGCGAGGGCATCGGCGAGCGACTCCGGCAGCCATTCGCGGTCCGTGTCCGGGCCGCACGCAAAGGGCGGGATCACCAGGGTGTCCGCGGTCGCGAGGGCGTCGGCGGAATGCTCGACGGTGACGGAGAAGTCCGCGGCGGTACGGATCGGATCACCGTCCGGACTACAGGTGATCACCTCGTACAGGCTCTCGCCCGCCGCTCCGGTGGCCGTGCCGAAGATCCGGACGGGGATGCTCATCTCGAAGGGGTAGACGCCTTCGAGGGCGAGGACGACGACACGATGCGGGATCGGCATGGCCAGATCCTTTCACACCCTGGCCATCCGGCCACTCGATCTCGCGGTGCGGGCGGCGGAGGGTGGTGGCAACCACCCACGCGGCAAAGGAGTTTCCCCATGCGCGCCATCGGCCAGGACACCCTCGGCGGACCGGACGTCCTGAAGATCGTCGAGACCGCCCGCCCGGCACCCGGACCCGCCGAGGTGCTGGTGCGGGTCCATGCGGCGGGCGTCAACCCGACGGACCACTGGCATCGCGCCACCGGCGGCCTGCTCGCCGACGGACCGGTGCCGCTGGGCTGGGACGTGTCCGGGGTGGTGGAGGAGACCGGCCTGGGCGTGACGATGTACCGGCCGGGCGACGAGGTCTTCGGGATGCCGCGCCTGCCGCAACCGGCGGGTGCGTACGCGGAGTTCATGACCTCACCCGCCCGCCACCTGGCCCGCAAGCCGGCCGCGCTCAGTCACGTGCAGGCGGCGGCGCTGCCGGTCGCGGGGCTGACGGCGTGGCAGTCGCTGGTCGACACGGCGGACGTCCGGCCGGGGCAGCGGGTGCTCGTGCACGCGGCGGCGGGCGGGGTCGGGCATCTCGCGGTGCAGATCGCGAAGGCGCGCGGGGCGTTCGTGATCGGGACGGCGAGCACGGCGAAGCAGGACTTCGTCCGCGGGCTGGGTGCGGACGAGGTGGTCGACTACACCACGACCGACTTCGTGCGGGCGGTGCGGGACGTGGACGTCGTCCTCGACACGGTCGGCGGCGAGTACGGCCCCCGGTCGCTGGAGGTCCTGCGCCCCGGTGGCCTGCTGGTGTCCCTCGCGTCACCGGCGGAGACATATCTGTCGGCGGTAGCGGAACGGCGGGGCCTGCGGGCGGGATTCACGATCGTGGAGCCGGACCACCTCGGCCTGAGGGAACTGACGGCGCTGACCGAGTCGGGCCGCCTGCGAGTGGAGATCGCGGCGGTGCTGGCTCTGGAGGACGCGGGGAAGGCGCATGAGCTGGGGGAAGGGGGAGGGATGCGGGGCAAGGTGGTTCTGCACGTGCGGTAACCGGGCGTTGTGCGGCTGCGCGGGTGCGGTGAGCTTGTCCTCCACCGCCGGACGGGCTCACCCTGTGCGGCCGGGACGCGCTGTGTCCCTGACGCCGGACGGGCTCACCCTGTGCGGCATGCCTCGCAACACCCAGCCCTGCGGGGCACCCCGAACGGCTCGACCGAACGAACAGGCCACAAAACCGTGCCCCCACGGGCTCAACCGTCCAACAGGCCGCAAAACCAGCCCCGCCGGCGATTGAGGCGCGAGGCCCGGGACGGAGCCCCGAGAACGGCCCACGGCCGTGTCCTCAAACGCCGGACGGGCTGAAATACCCACCCACATACCAGGGCACCCCGAACGGCTCGACCGAACGAACAGGCCACAAAACCCGTACCCCCACGGGCTCAACCGTCCAACAGGCCGCAAAACCAGCCCCGCCGGCGATTGAGGCGCGGGGCCCGGGACGGAGCCCCGAACGGCCCACGGCCGTGGGGGGGGGGGCGGGCGGGGC
>NZ_JBEOSJ010000032.1:44393-66635 GCF_040302905.1 Streptomyces sp. NPDC096193
TCTTTCCCTCCACGACCCTCTTCCGATCACCACGCCCGGGGCTGGGGCGTGCCGCCCCGGGGCCCGGGACGGAGCCCCGAACGGCCCACGGCCGTGTCCTCAAACGCCGGACGGGCTGAGATTCCGGCCATGACGGGCAGGGTCCGGGCCGGAGCCCCGGCACAGCCCGGCACCGGACGGGCTGAACCACCCCCTCAGGCCGCCCGTTCGTCCACCACCGACAGCGCCACGTCCAGCGCCGCCAGCCCCTCCTTCGCCTCCGCCTCGCTCACATTGCACGGCGGCACCGCGTGCGTCCGGTTCATGTTCACGAAGGGCCACAGGCCGTTCGCCTTGCACGCCGCCGCGAACGCCCCCATCGGCGCCGCCGCCGAACCCGTCGCGTTGTACGGCACCAGCGGTTCGCGCGTCTCGCGGTCGCGCACCAGGTCCAGCGCCCAGAACACGCCCGTGCCCCGCACCTCGCCCACGCTCGGGTGGCGTTCGGCCAGGTCGCGCAGGCCCGGGCCGAGGACCGTCTCGCCGATGTGGGCCGCGTGCTCGACGACCTTCTCGTCCTCCATCACCTGGATCGTCGCGACGGCCGCCGCGCAGGCCAGCGGGTGGCCGGAGTAGGTGAGGCCGCCGGGGTACGGCCGGGTCTCGAAGGTCGCCGCGATCTCGGCGGAGATGGCGACACCGCCCAGCGGCACATAGCCGGAGTTGACGCCCTTCGCGAAGGTCAGCAGGTCGGGCACCACGTCGAAGTGGTCCGCCGCGAACCACTTGCCGGTCCGGCCGAAGCCCGCCATCACCTCGTCCAGGACGAACACCATGCCGTGGCGGTCGCAGATCTCGCGGACGCCCGCGAGGTAGCCGGGCGGCGGGATCATGATTCCGGCCGTGCCGGGGATCGTCTCCAGGATGATCGCCGCGATCGTCGACGGGCCCTCGAAGGCGATGGTGTCCTCGAGGTGCTGGAGCGCCCGCGCGCACTCCTCGGCCTCGGTCGACGCGTAGAACGGGGAGCGGTAGAGGAAGGGTCCCCAGAAGTGGACGACTCCCGCCGTGCCGTTGTCGTTCGCCCAGCGCCGGGGGTCGCCGGTGACGTTGATCGCGGTCGCGGTGCCGCCGTGGTACGAGCGGTAGGCCGAGAGCACCTTCGGGCGGCCCGTGTGCAGACGGGCCATCCGGATCGCGTTCTCGACGGCCTCGGCGCCGCCGTTGGTGAAGAAGATCTTGTCGAGGTCGCCGGGGGTGCGCTCGGCGATCAGCCGGGCCGCCTCGGAGCGCGCCTCGACGGCGAAGGCGGGCGCGAAGGTCGTCAGCCTGCCCGCCTGCTCCTGGATCGCGGCGACGACCTTCGGGTGCTGGTACCCGATGTTGGTGTAGACGAGGCCGCTGGTGAAGTCGAGGTAGCGGTTCCCGTCGTAGTCCCAGAAGTACGAACCCTCAGCGCCGGCGACGGCGAGCGGGTCGATCAGGCCCTGGGCGGACCACGAGTGGAAGACGTGCGCACGGTCGGCCGCCTTGACGGCGGCGCCGGCCTGGGGATCGGCATCGGCATGAGGGGTCATGCGGCCCAGCGTAAGGACGCGCAGGCCAGGGCCGACATGGCCACCCTGTATGGCCTCGGCCACTTTCATGGGCGTTCTGTCGGGTGCTTCGGGCCCTGCGGAGGATATTGACAGTGTCCTGTCGACATGACAGTCTTCTGTCATGCAGAACGAGGAGGGCACCATGACCCGCACCACCGTTCATCTCGCCGTCTACGACACCTTCGCCGACTGGGAGACGGGCCACACCACCGCTCATCTGACCCAGAACGGCTTCACGGTCCGCACCGTCGGCCTCACCACCGATCCCGTCACCACCATGGGCGGGATCCGCATCCAGCCCGACCTCGCTCTCGCGGACCTGGACCCCGCGGACAGCGCGCTGCTTATCCTCACCGGCGCCCACCTCTGGGACACCAGCAACGACCTGGCCCCCTTCGCCTCCGCCGCGCGCACCTTCCTCGACGCGGGTGTCCCGGTCGCCGCCATCTGCGGTGCCACCGTCGGACTGGCGCGCGAGGGTCTGCTGGACGACCGCGATCACACCAGCGCCGTCTCGTTCTACCTCGGCGCCACCGGCTACAAGGGCGGCGAGCACTACCGGGAGACCGACGCCGTCACCGACGGCGATCTGATCACCGCGGGCCCGACCGAGCCCGTCGCCCTCGCCCGCGAGGTCTTCGCCAGGCTCGGTGTGTACGAGGGCGAGAAACTGGACGCCTGGTACCGGCTGTTCCACGACTCGGACGCCTCCGCCTTCGCGGTCCTCGAATCGTGAGCCGTGAAGAACAGGATCTGCTCACCCGGACCGCGCTGGGCGTCTTTCGGCTGAACGGCCAGTTCCTGGCGGTCTCCGACGAGTTGGCGAAGGAGGCCGGGCTGACCGCGTCCTGGTGGCAGGTCCTCGGAGCGGTGGTGCGGGTGCCGCAGCCGGTCGCCGGGATCGCCCGGGACATGGGCATCACGCGCCAGAGCGTGCAGCGGATCGCCGACCTCCTGGTCGAGCGGGGCCTCGCGGTCTACGAGCCCAACCCCGCGCACCGCCGGGCCAAACTGCTGCGTCCGACCGACGAGGGCCGCTCGGCGATCACCCGCATCGAGCCGGGCCATGCCGAGCTGGCCGGCCGTCTCGCCGAGGCACTGGGCCCCGAGCGGTTCGCCGAGACGGCGAGAGTCCTGGAGGAGCTGTCCACGGCATTGGAGGGCATCAGCGAGTCCCGATGATCCACGGCCTGCCCCGGCCACCCCGGGAACCGGCTTGACGGCCATGACAGTCTCCTCGCGTACAGGTCGCACGCCGGTCGTCGTGCGCCTCGCCCCCTGGGTGCGAGGCGCCGGCGCGTGCGACCGCAGGCGGCAGGCGGGTCGGACGCCTACGTGCCGTGGCACGGACCGCACTATTCTCGGTCCGTCCAAGGGAAGACTTCGGGGGAGGCGCGCGGCGATGGATCAGCTGGCACCAGGGGATCCGCAGCACATCGGTGAGTACAGGCTGCTCGCCCGGCTCGGAGCGGGCGGCATGGGCCAGGTGTACCTCGCGCGCAACGACCGGGGCCGCACGGTCGCCGTGAAGCTCGTACGCCAGGAACTCGCCGAACAGGAGGAGTTCCGGGCGCGCTTCCGCCAGGAGGTCCGGGCCGCTCTGCGGGTCGGCGGCCAGTGGACGGCACCCGTGCTCGACGCCGACACCGAGGCGCCCGTGCCGTGGGTCGCCACCGGCTATGTCGCCGGGCCGTCCCTGCACTCGGTCGTCTCCGGCGGCCACGGACCGCTCCCCGTGCGGTCGGTCCGCATCCTCGCCTCCGGTCTCGCGCACGCCTTGCGCAGCATCCACGGCGCGGACCTCATCCACCGTGACCTGAAGCCGTCCAACATTCTGATCACCATCGACGGCCCCCGGGTCATCGACTTCGGGATAGCCAGGGCGCTGGAGACGGTCACCGACGGCGGTCTCACCCGGACCGGTGCGCTCGTCGGCTCCCCCGGCTTCATGGCGCCCGAGCAGGTGCGCGGCGACCGGGTCACCGCCGCGTGCGACATCTTCTGCCTCGGCGCGGTCCTCGCCTTCACCGCGACGGGCCGGCTCCCCTTCGGCTCGGCCGACAGCGGTGTGCACGCGCTGATGTTCCGTATCGCGCAGGAGGAACCGGACCTCGACGGCCTGCCCGAGGACCTCGACGAACTCGTCCGGGCCTGCCTGGACAAGGATCCCGAAGCGCGGCCGGGTCTCGACGAGATCCTGGAGCGCACGGTCACCGATGAGGACGACGAGCCCTGGCTGCCCGGTGCGCTGATCGCCCAGCTCGGCCGTCACGCGGTCCAGTTGCTGGAGGTCGAGCAGCCCGCCGGCCCGGCGAAATCGGCGCCCGAGCACCCGCCGACCATCACTGCCCCGCCGAAGCCGCCCACCTCGACACCGCCGCCCACTCCCCCGCCCCCGCCGCCGCCGTACGGCTACCCGCAGCAGCACCCCGGGCCGCAGCAGACTCCGCCGTACGCGCCGGCCGCGCACTACCAGCAGCCCCCGCCGTACCACCAGACGCCGCCGTACCAGCAGACCCCGCCTCCGTACGTGCTGACGCCTCCGCCCGCGGCCCCGGCCAGGAGCAACCGCGGGACGGCGGCCCTCATCGTGATCGCGCTCCTCGTCGCGGTCGGCGCCGGCGGGTCCGTCTACGCCTTCATGGGCGACAAGGACGAGAAGACGACCGCGGACCCCAAGCCGGGACCGGCGTCCTCGGGTTCGGAGACCCCCGGCCCGGCCACTCCGTCCGCGTCCGACAGCCCGTCGAGCACGCCGTCGAACAGCCCGAGCACGGCCGAGGGCGGTGTCCCGCCCGAGTACGTCGGCACCTGGACGTCCTCGTTCGACACCGCCGACGGCACCAACACCCGGACCATGACGATCACCCAGGGGTCCTCGGGCGAACAGGTCATGACCCTCTCCGGCATCGGCCCCACCTACGACTGCCGCTGGTCGGCCAAGCTCCAGGCCTCGGGCCCGCCGCTCGAACTGGGCCCCACCCAGGTCACCTTCGGCGACCGGACGAAGTGCTCGCCGGGCCAGTGGAGCCGGCTGGAACTGTCGAACGGCACCATCGTCCGCGAACTGGTCGGCTCGGGCGGCGCGCCGCTCACGTACCGGAAGACCGGGTGAGTACCACCTTCGCGGCGTGCCACAGCAGCAGGGGATGGACGAACCGTCCGGCCGTTGTGGGTGGAAAACGCCAGGACAGCGGCCAGGTGCGGCCTCGCAGTGCGGGCACGGGGACGAAACTGACGTGCGCGGGACCTGAGTTGAGACGGGTGACCCCGCGCGGCCACGGCCGGTGAGCGGTGCTGCCCGCCGGTACGAGGAAGTACACCGACCGCCGTCCATAGGCCTCGGTGACCACCGGGCCGGGGTCGCCGTTCGTCATCACCTCCAGGAGATCGGCGAGCCGGCGGCCGTCCTCGCCGTCGACGCGGGCCGCGTCGAATTGCACCCCTGATTTTCGGAGCTGGAATCCGGAAGCCGGAATCCAGTCCAGGTTTACTTGGCGACTTTGCGTATCCACGACGACATCCTCGGTGACCGCGGATAGCGTTTTCCAGAGCCTGAAGGAGCCGTTGCGCACGTCTTGACCTGCATCAACGCCCCTTGAGGCGGGTTGAATTCGACGAGTTCCGGTTGAGACCGGTTGAGTCCGGTCGAGTCGAAGTGGTGATCAGAAATGGCGCGAGCGGAGAACAAGGAAACGGCGGGTCCGGCGACGCGTTTGGTGGCGAACGTCGCCAAGAACCTGCGGATCCGGCAAGGACTGACGCAGGAACAACTGGGAAGCGAACTCGGCTACTCGGGCGCGGCGGTGAGCGCGATGGAGACCTTCGCGCAGCCGGCGAGCGACGACATGCTGGTGCAGCTGGAGCGGGTGCTGGGCAGCGGGACGGGGATCTTCGAGCAGGCGCGGGAGTACGTGCGGCTGGACAAGTACCCGGCGCAGTTCAAGGACTACGTCCTGCTGGAGCAGAAGGCGGTGGGCCTGTCGCTGTACGCGACGCTGGTGGTCCACGGCCTGTTCCAGACCGAGGCGTACGCACGGGCACTGATCGGCGGCGGCTACCCGCCGCTGCCCGAGCCCCGCGTCGAGGAACTGGTCGAGGCCCGGCTCGCCCGCAGGGTGCTGTTCGACCGGGAGCCGGTGGCACTGATCGAACTGATCGTGGAGGAGTCGGTGTTACGGAGGGGGATCGGGAGCCCGGAGGTGATGCGGGAGCAGTTGCTTCACCTGGCGGAGTGCGCCCGGCGGCGGAACGTGACGTTGCAGGTGCTGCCGCTGGACTGCGGGTTCGGGGGTGAGTACGCAGGAGGTCACGGCGGACTGAATCTCGTCGAGACACCAGCCCACGAGCACCTGACCTACCTGGAATCCCAAGAGGAAAGCCTGCTGATCGCCGACCCGACAAAGGTGAGTACGTACATGCAGCGGTATGCGAAGATCCGGGCACAGGCCTTGGATCCCCGGGAATCGCTGGGCCTCATCGAGAGGTTGGCAGGAGAGCTGAGATGAGCGAGAGGCTGCACTGGCACAAGTCCAGCTACAGCAACGCCAGCGGTGGCGACTGCATCGAGGTCGCCTTCGAATGGCAGAAGTCCAGCTACAGCAACCCCAGCGGTGGCGACTGCGTCGAGGTCGCCACCTGCCCCGAGGCCGTCCACGTACGCGACTCCAAGAACCCCGAGGGCCCCGCCTTCACCGTCGCGCCCGACGCCTGGTCGCAGTTCGTCCGCTGGACCGAGTGAGAAAAGACCGGTGCGGCCCGGACGTGATGCCCCGGGCCGCACCGGCCCCGTTCCTTCGCCGCTACTCCTCGCGCGTCACGTGACGGGCGAGCAGCTCCTCGGCCTTCCTCTCGAACTCCCCTTCCGGCACAAGCGGCCGCAGGTCGTCGTCCAGGTACTCCAGAAGGCCGTCCCGGAATTCCATCCAGGGAAGCCCCGTCGCCTCCTGCACGGCCCGCATCAGCCACAACGGTGTCAGCCTGAAGGATTCGTCACGCCTGAGCGCCTCGATCATCACGAGGAAGCCGGCGCCCTCCAGTCTCATCCTCCGGAGGGTCTCCACAGCCTCTTCCGCTTCGGGCATCGGACCTACTTCTTCCGCATGTAGACGACCTCGACGTCCGTATAGTGCCCCGGCCGGGCCCTCGGACGGGATTCCGCCCGCGGATGAAGACGCGGCAAGGGCGGTCACCGACAGGTGACCGCCCTTGGCGTTGCCGGGCGTAGTGCCGGCAGTCGGCTCAGCAGTACAGGTTGCCGCCGGGGGCGACGCCCAGGATCTGGGTGAACTGCTGGTACTTGGTGACCCGGCTCTGCACCTGGCCGGGGTTGCCGCCGTTGCACTCCAGCGATCCGTTGATGCTGCGGATCGTCTCGCCGAAGCCGCGGCCGTTGACCATCGCGTTGTGCGGGGTCATGGTGCCGGGACCGTTCTGGGTGTTCCAGTACCAGAGGCCGGTCTTCCAGGCGACGGCCGATTCGCGCTCGACGCGCCAGGGGTCGGCGAGCAGGTTGATGCCGAGGGCGTCACCGGCCGCCTTGTAGTTGAAGTTCCAGCTGAGCTGGATCGGTCCGCGGCCGTAGTACGCGGCCTGGCCGGCCGGACAGCCGTAGGGCTGGCTGCGGTCGCAGTAGTGCGGGTAGTTGGCGGTGTTCTGCTCCACGATGTGGACGAGTCCGCCGGTCTCGTGGGAGACGTTCGCCAGGAAGGCCGCGGCCTCCTGCTTCTTCACCGTGTCGCTGCCGGTCTTCGCGAACGCCGGGTAGGCGCTGAGCGCCGCGGTCAGGCCGCTGTAGCTGTAGAAGGAGTTCCGGCCCGGGAACATCTGGTTGAACTGCGCCTCGCTGACCACGAAGCCCGACGGCTGCGGGTTCCCGCCGCCCCCGCCGGTACAGGTGCCCTGGTCCGCCCAGACGTCCGCGGAGCCCGGACGCTCGTTCTGGGTCCACCACTTGGCCTGGTAGTTGCGGCCGTTGTACGAGGCGGCCATGCCGCCCGTGTAGACGGACGAGGAGTTCCACGCGGCCGCGCAGGCCGCGGCGGACGCGGTGCTGGGGATGAAGACGGCGAGCCCGATGGCCATGGCGAATGCCGCGAGCAGGGTGGTGACGCGTCTCAGCATGAGTTCCGTCCTTCCGTGGGGGTCACCCACACCGAACGGCATTGGTCTGGACCTGTCAAGGTCTGGACCAAGGCTTGTTACGTACTGAACGAGCGGCGAACCTTGAGCGACCGAATGCCCCAACTCCCGTGTGTCCAGGGCGATTCGACATACCGTGACCGCCGTGGAATGGCTGAGTCCCGAGAACGTCGTCGCCGTGCTCACCGCGCTCCTCGGTGTGCTGGCCTCCGGCGCGGTGCTCTGGTACGAGCGGCGGGTGCCGCGGCGCAAGCGCATCGGGTACCGCGTCCAGCTGGACACCCCGATCGGCAGCAACGCGCCGGGCGGCGGGCGGGGGAACGTACGGCTCGGGCTGTTCAACGAGACCCCCGACATGTCCGACGCCACGCTCGTCCTGCTGCGCATCGAGAACGACGGCGCGCAGTCGATCGGGGGCGACGACTACACGGGCCGCGGAGTGCACGGTCTGACGGTGGAGTTCACGGACCGGACGGTCCGGGCGATAGCCGTCACCCAGCCCGCGAACGCCGACCATCTGATGGAGCACTTCACCCCCGCGGCGGGTCTGCGGCACAGCGACGGCACGATCCACCTGCCGCGCGTCCCGCTGAACCGGGGCGAGCACTACAAACTGCTGGTGCTGCTGGCCGGCGGCCACGTCGGCAATCCGGTCGGTGTCACGGGCGGCATCCGCGACGGCGAGGTGCGGCCCAACCGCAGTACGACGCCCGACGACAAACCACCGGTCTTCAGCCGGGCCGCCCGCACCATCACGGTCCTGCTCACGGCGTGCGTCATCGTGCTGGCCTCGATCATCGTCGTACGGGAGGGCGCCCCGCCACCCATGGGGTGCCAGCGGGGCAGCCTGACGCTCACCGGGTCGACGGCCTTCGCCCCCGTCGTACGGGAGTTGGCGGCGAAGTACGAGAAGGACTGCGAGGGCGCCACCGTCGTGGTGGACGCACACGGCAGCACCGCCGGGATACGGCCACTGGCCGACGAAGGGGAGAAGGAGGAGAAGGCGCCGGCGCTCGTCGCGCTCTCCGACGGACCCAAGCCGGGCGGCTATCCGCAGCTGCGGGAGGTCCGCGTCGCGGTCTCCCTCTTCACGCTCGTCGTCAACGACAAGGTCCCGGTGCGCGATCTCTCCCTCGCGGACGTCCGGCGCATCTACGCGGGCGAGATCACCAACTGGAAGCAGCTCGGCGGCCCCGACCTCGCTGTCCTGCTGGTCAGCAGGGACGCCAACTCCGGTACGCGCGAGGTCTTCCAGCGCCGGGTGCTGCACCGGAACGAACCGGTGAACTCCTCACGCGACTGCGCCCACCGGGACGATCCGCAGGCACCGGTCGTGCGCTGCGAACTCGACAGCACCGAGCAGGTGCTCGCGACGGTGGCCAGGCTGCCGGGCGCGATCGGGTACAGCGAACTGCGCTCCGGCAGCGGGCTGAAGGGAGCGCACCGCCTCAGCATCGGCGGGCAGGCGCCGAACGTCGACGAGATCGGCAAAAGCGCGTACGTGTACCCGTATCTGGAGATCGAGTACGCCTACACCTACGGACAGCCGCCGGCCGACTCGCTCGCCTCCAGCTTCCTCGGCTATCTGACGCGCGGCAGCGGACAGGACGTGATCCGCACCCACGGGCATCTGCCGTGCGGGACACCGAAGGGGCTGCGGATCTGCGGCGAGGACTGAGCCCGGGGGCGGGCCCCGGGGACGACGATGCTCCCGGGACCGCGGTCCCGGGAGCATCGTCTTGTCACGGCCGGGGGGAACCCGGAACGTCGGAACGGAGCTACGACAGGAACGAGTTGATCTCGATCGTCTCCGTGCGGCCCGGACCCACGCCGATCGCCGAGATCGGCGCGCCCGACATCGACTCCAGCGCCTTCACGTAGTCCTGCGCGTTCTTCGGGAGGTCCGCGAAGGTCTTGGCCTTCGTGATGTCCTCCGACCAGCCCGGCAGGTACTCGTAGACCGGCTTCGCGTGGTGGAAGTCCGTCTGCGAGTACGGCAGCTCCTCGACGCGCTTGCCGTCGATCTCGTACGCCACGCAGACCGGGATCTGCTCCCAGCCCGTCAGCACGTCCAGCTTCGTCAGGAAGAAGTCCGTCAGGCCGTTCACGCGCGTCGCGTAGCGCGCGATCACCGCGTCGAACCAGCCGCAGCGGCGGTCGCGGCCGGTGGTCACACCGCGTTCGCCGCCGATGCGGCGCAGCGCCTCGCCGTCCTCGTCGAACAGCTCCGTCGGGAACGGTCCCGCGCCCACCCGCGTCGTGTACGCCTTGAGGATGCCGATCACCCGGCTGATCTTCGTCGGACCGACACCCGCACCCGTGCACGCGCCGCCGGCGGTGGGGTTCGAGGAGGTGACGAAGGGATACGTGCCGTGGTCGACGTCGAGCAGCGTGCCCTGGCCGCCCTCGAAGAGGACGACCTTGCCCTCGTCGATCGCGTTGTTCAGCAGCAGCGTCGTGTCGGCGACGTACGGACGGAGCTTCTCCGCGTACTGGAGCATCTCCTCGACGATCTTCTCCGCCTCGATCGCCCGGCGGTTGTAGACCTTGGCCAGCAGCTGGTTCTTGGACTCCAGCGCGGCCTCGACCTTCTGCTGGAGGATCGACTCGTCGTAGAGGTCCTGGACGCGGATACCGACGCGGTTGATCTTGTCGGCGTACGTCGGACCGATGCCACGGCCGGTGGTGCCGATCTTCCGCTTACCGAGGAACCGTTCCGTCACCTTGTCGAGGGTGACGTTGTACGGGGTGATCAAATGAGCGTTACCGCTGATCAGCAGCTTGGACGTGTCGACGCCGCGGTCGTTCAGCCCGCTCAGCTCGGAGAGCAGGACGGCCGGGTCGACGACGACCCCGTTGCCGATGACCGGGGTACACCCCGGCGAGAGGATTCCGGAAGGGAGGAGATGCAGCGCATACTTCTGGTCGCCGACCACGACCGTGTGGCCGGCATTGTTGCCGCCCTGGTAACGCACCACATAGTCCACGGATCCACCGAGCAGGTCGGTGGCCTTTCCCTTGCCCTCGTCACCCCACTGAGCACCGAGCAGCACAAGTGCGGGCACAGGCGTACACCCCTTCCGGGCGGGGCATGTCCAAGGTCAGGGGGCGTGTGCCGTGCCTGAGCCTGCGGACCGGTTGCCCCGGAATAGACGAAGCCCCTGGCGCAATAGCGCAAGGGGCTCTTGCACAAAGATGCTACCCGAGGAAGGACCGAGGTGTCGGCTCACGACCAGCTGCTGGTGGTCATCGACCCGGTCGCCCGCCGAAGTGACGGCGAGTCCGTGCGGATCGCGAAAGATGTGCTGTGCGGTGGCTCTGAGGCGAAAATCTGCCTTCCGGAGGGACCTGAGGAGTTTGCGCGGGCGCTGGCCCGCAGGGGCTCGCGGCGCCCCGTGGTGATCGGTGACGACCGTGCGCTGCTGCGCGCGGTGTCGCTGCTGCACCGGGACCGGTGGCTCGGTGACGGCGCCCTGTCGGTGGTGCCGGTCGGCCCGGCGGTGGAGCTCGCGCATTCGCTGGGCGTGCCCCGCAGTGCGGTGGCGGCGGCCCGGGCGGTGCTGGACGGGGTCGTACGACGGCTGGATCTGCTGGTGGACGAGAGCGACGGGGTGGTGCTCGGGGACCTGTCCATCCCGGCGGTCGCCGCGCACGGGCCGGGCGCGAACGGCACCTCGGTGTGGAACGCCTGCCGCTCGCTGGTGCGCACCCTGGTCGGACCCGTGCCGCCGGCGGTGGTCCGCACCCACCGGCTGCGGGTGGAGGCGGACGGCGTCCTGCTGTCGGATCTGGACCGCCTGGTGGAGGCGGTGACGGTCCGCACGGGCGGCGGGCGTGCGGAGGTCACGGTCCGCGCGTCGGCCTCCGGGGACCCGCTGATCGCGAAGGCGCTGACGGTGACGGTCTCGGGCCCGGACTTCCGGTACCGGGCGGACACGCTGATCACGGGTCCGGTGCGGACGCGGACCTGGACCCTGCGGCCGGGGGCATGGGGACTGACACTGCCGTCGGCGGCGACGGCGTCGGGGGGCTGAGGCGGTCGCTGTCGGGGGCTGCGGTGTGCGGGTGTCGGCGGCTTCGATCTCGGTGTCGGTGTCGGTGTCGGCCCACTGGGCCGGGGGGCCGGGGGCCGGGGGCCGGGGGGCCGATAATCATTGGGCACACCACGTATCCGACCAGCAGAATGTTGTCCATGAACGACCGGCGCGACGACACCCCCCACACCCCCACGGCGGACCCGGCGGACCCGGCGGACCCGGCGACGGACTGGACCACCACCCCCATCACCGCCGGCCTCCTGCGCGGAGCGCTGGAGCTGGAGCGCACGGAGCAGGGGTTGCTGCCGCACCGCCTGCCCGCCCGGGCCCGCGCGCAGAACACCGACGGCCAGCTGGCCATGGCCGAGGCACAGCCCTCGGGCGTACGGCTCGTGTTCCGCACCCGGGCCGGCGTCGTCGAGCTCGACACGCTGCGCACCAAGAACGCCTACAAGGGCGCCCCTCCCCGGCCGGACGGCGTGTACGACCTGCTCGTCGACGGCGCGCTGACCCGGCAGGCCAGTGCCCCCGGCGGAAACGTCCTGATGATCGACATGACCACCGGGTCCGCGGAGACGCTGCCCGGCCCGGTCGGCACCGTGCGGTTCTCCGGTCTCCCCGGCCGTGACAAGGTCGTCGAGATCTGGCTGCCGCACAACGAGATCACCGAACTGATCGCCCTGCGCACCGACGCGCCCGTCGAGAGCGTGCCGGACACGGGCCGCAGGACGTGGCTGCACCACGGCAGCTCCATCAGTCACGGCTCGAACGCCGCGAGCCCCACCACCACCTGGCCCGCGCTCGCGAGCTCCCTCGGCGGCGTGGACCTGACGAACCTGGGCTTCAGCGGCAGCGCCCTGCTCGACCCGTTCACGGCCCGCGCGATGCGGGACACCCCCGCCGACCTGATCAGCGTCAAGATCGGGATCAATCTCGTCAACGCCGATCTGATGCGGCTGCGCGCCTTCGGCCCCGCGGTGCACGGCTTCCTCGACACGATCCGCGAGGGCCACCCCACCACTCCGCTGCTGGTCGTCTCGCCCGTCCTGTGTCCGATCCACGAGGACACCCCCGGCCCGAGCGTCCCGGACTTCAGCGGCGTCGGGGAAGGGCAGCTCCGGTTCCGGGCCGGGGGCGACCCCGGCGAGCGCGCCGCCGGAAAGCTGACGCTGGGCGTCATCCGGGACGAGCTGGCGCGCATCGTGAAGCAGCGGGCGGTGGATGACCCGAACCTGCACCATCTCGACGGGCGCGAGCTGTACGGCGAGGAGGACTACGCCGAACTGCCGCTGCCGGACGACCTCCACCCGGACGCCGCCACCCACCGCCGCATGGGCGAACGGTTCGCGGCGCTGGCCTTCGGCGCGGGCGGCGCGTTCGCGGGTGAGCCCGTCTGACGCGTTCGCGGGTGAGCCCGTCTGACGGGACGGCTCACTGACGGCAGGCGTCCTGAGGCGTTCGGTGGCCCGGGCCGGCGTCACAGACGTCTCGGTTGCCCGGGCCGGCGGTCGCTCGGATCGGCGTAAATGAAGCCTCGGTTGCTCGGGCCGGCGTCACAGACGTCTCGGTCGCTCGGGCGGGCGTCACAGACGTCTCGGTCGCTCGGGCGGGCGTCACAGACGTCTCGGTCGCTCGGGCGGGCGTCACCGTTGCGGGAGTGACTGGGGCCGCCGCCGCGGCACGCGTGACCGCGGGGCTCCGGCGCTTCCGTCAGGGCGCCTGCATGCCGTGCTCCTCGCGGTAGACGCGCCAGCGGTCCAACATCCCTTCCAGTTCATGCTGGAGAAAGCTGAAGAACTCCGCTGTCTGCGTGACCCGCGCCCCCGCCGCCGTGTCCGGGCCCAGCGTCGCCGCGCCGTCGCGCAGCGCCTTCTCCCACCGGGTCAGTGCCTGGTCGCGGCGGGTGAAGGTCTCGTACCAGAGCTCGTTGTGCAGGACGTAGCGGTCGCGGCGAGAGCCGGGGTCGCGCTCCCGGCTGACCATGTCGACCTGGCTGAGGTAGCGCACGGCCCCCGACACGGCCGCCGGGCTGATCCGCAGCTGCTCTCCCAGCTCGGCGGAGGTCATGCTGCCCGTCTCCGAGGACAGCAGCGCGGCGAAGACACGCGCGGCCATCCGCTGCATGCCGGCCTCGGTCAGTTCGGCCGCGAACCGCTCCACGAAGCGGGAGATCGCCTCGTCACCGGTCCGCCCGTTCGCGCTGTCGTCGCCGCTCATGACCTCATCGTCTCCCTCGTCCGGCCTGGGCACCGAGTTTATACGCTTCCTTAACTTCACAAGTTTGTGAAAACAACGTACGTTCCAAAGCATGACGAAGGCCATCACCGTCTCCGGACTCCACAAGTCGTTCGGGCGGACACACGCGCTGGACGGCCTCGACCTCGCGGTCGAGACCGGTGAGGTCCACGGTTTCCTCGGCCCCAACGGCGCCGGGAAATCCACCACCATCCGGGTCCTGCTGGGACTGCTGCGCGCCGATTCCGGCGCGGCCCAGCTCCTCGGCAGGGACCCCTGGCACGACGCGGTCGAGCTGCACCGCCGTATCGCCTACGTACCCGGGGACGTCACCCTGTGGCGCAACCTCTCCGGCGGAGAGGTCATCGACCTCTACGGCCGGCTGCGCGGGGGCCTCGACCGGGCGCGCCGCGCCGACCTGCTCGAACGGTTCGAACTCGACCCCACCAAGAAGGGGCGCACCTACTCCAAGGGGAACCGGCAGAAGGTCGCCCTCGTCGCCGCCTTCGCCTCCGACGTGGATCTGCTGATCCTCGACGAGCCCACCTCAGGACTCGACCCTCTGATGGAGGAGGTCTTCCAGACCTGCGTCGAGGAGGAGCGCCTGCGCGGCCGTACCGTCCTGCTCTCCTCGCACATCCTCAGCGAGGTCGAGAGCCTCTGCGACCGGGTCAGCATCATCCGCAGGGGCCGCACCGTGGAGACCGGATCGCTCGCCGAACTGCGCCACCTCACCCGGACGAGCATCACCGCCGAACTCGCCGGGCCGCCGAACGGGCTCGCCCAGCTCCCCGGCGTGCACGACCTGGACGTCCAGGGGACGCGCGTGAAGCTCCAGGTCGACACCGACCGGCTCGACGCGGTGCTGCGCTCGCTGAGCGGGTCCGGCGTGCGGTCGCTGACCAGCACCCCGCCCACCCTGGAAGAGCTCTTCCTCCGCCACTACGCACCGGAGGAGGCGATGCCGCGATGACCGCGGTGGCCGACGCCGGATTCGCTCCGGGACGCGGGGGCGGATCGCGCCCCCTCGCGGGAACGGGCACGCTGCTGCGGCTCGGTCTGCGCCGGGACCGCGTGATGGTGCCGCTGTGGGTCCTGGCCATCGGCGGGACGACCGCGAGCGCGGGCAACACGCTCGGCAAGGTCTACGAGACCCCCGCCCAGCGGGCGGACGTGGTCGAGTCGATGGCCGCCAACAGCTCCCTGCGCTCCCTCTACGGACCGGTCTTCGACGACTCCCTCGGCGGGATCGTGGCCTGGAGGTACACCGTCTTCATGGCGGCCTTCGCCGCGGTCATGAGCCTGCTCGTCGTGGTCAGGCACACCCGTGAGGAGGAGGAGACCGGCCGTCAGGAGATGCTGTCCGCCGCCATGGTGGGCCGCCGCGCGCCGCTCACCTCTGCACTGCTCGTGGCCCTCGTCGCCAACACCGCGCTCGCCCTGCTGGTGACGGCGGGGCTGGCCGGTGAGGGCGCGGCCGGGGCGCTCGCGCTCGGCCTGGGCATCGGCGGCGTGGGCATGGTCTTCGCCACCATGGCCGCGATGATCGCGCAGTTCACCGAGACCGCGCGGCTCGCCAAGGGTGTGACGGCCGCGGCGCTCGGGCTGGCCTTCGCGCTGCGGGCGGCGGGCGACGCGGCGAGTGACGACGGCTCGCATGTGCTGACCTGGCTCTCGCCCATCGGCTGGGCGGAGAATCTTCGGCCCTTCGCGGCCGAACGCTGGTGGGTGCTGCTTCTGTTCGCCGCGGCCGTCGTGATCCAGGGCGCCGTCGCCTACGGGCTCGCCGGGCGGCGCGACATCGGCATGAGCTTCCTGGCGGCCGGGCCCGGCCCCGCCGAGGGCCGCCTCGCGACCGCGTCCGGCCTGGCCTGGCGCCTCCAGCGCGGCAGCCTCGCCGGCTGGGGCACCGCGTTCCTGCTCGCCGGGCTGATGTTCGGCGGGATGGCGGAGGGCGCTGCCGATCTGGTCGGCGACAACGAACGAACCAGGCAGATGCTGGAGCGGATGGGCGGGCAGTCCGGAATCACGGACGCCTTCCTCGCCGTGATGGTGGGCATGCTCGGCATGGTCGCCGCGATGTACATCGTGCAGTCGGTGCTCCGGCTGCACGGCGAGGAGACCTCACAGCGCGCGGAACCGGTCCTGGCGGCGGCTGTCGGCCGGGTGCGATGGGCGGCCGGCCACCTCCTTGTCGCCTTCGGTGGCACCGCGCTGATCATGCTGCTCGGCGGCCTCGGTCTCGCGCTGGGCCACGGCGGGAATGCCGGTCCGGTGCTGGGCGCCAGCCTGGTGCAGGTCGCCGCGGTGTGGCTGCTGGGCGCGGTGGCGGTGGCCGTCTACGGGATCGTCCCGCGCGCCGCCGGACTGGCCTGGGCCTATGCGGGCCTGTCGCTGGCGCTCGGCTGGGTGGGCGCGGCCCTGAACCTGCCGGACGCGGCCCTGAAGGTGTCACCGTTCGAGCATCTGCCGAAGCTGCCGGGCAACGACATGGCGTGGGGGCCGGTGGGGGTGCTGGTGGCGCTCACGGTGGTGTTCACGGCGGCGGGTCTGGTGGGGCTGCGGCGACGCGACATCCTGACCTAGCCGGGCCTCCCGACGTGGCCGGGGCCGCGGCGGCGACCTCCCGATGTAGCGGGACGCGGCGGCGGCCTCCCGGCGTAACCGGAGCAGCGGGGCCCGGGCCGGGCTCGGCGTCAGAGCTCGACCCGCAGCTCCCGCAGCCCTCTGATCACGAAGCCGCCCTGCCACTGCGGCTCGGCCGCAAGCCGCATGGACGGTGCCTCCCGCAGCAGTTCCCCGAACGACGCCATCAGCTCGATGCGGGCCAGCGGCGCGCCCAGGCAGTAATGGATGCCCGCCCCGAAGCTGACGTGCGGATTGTCCTCGCGGGCGAGGTCGAGGGTGCCGGGGTCCGTGAAACGGGCCGGGTCGCGGTTGGCCGAGCCGAAGAGCAGAGCCAGCTCCGCGCCCCGCGGGATCACCGTGCCGTCTATCTCGATGTCGTCGAGCACCCAGCGCTCGAAGAGCTGGAGCGGGGTGTCGTACCGCATCAGCTCCTCCACAGCTGTGGACAACAGTCCGTGGTCCGCCCGCAGGGCGGCGAGCTGCTCGGGGTGGCGCAGCAGCGTCCACCAGCCGCCCGCCGTGGTGTTGACCGTCGCCTCGTGCCCGGCGTTCAGCAGCAGCACACAGGTGGAGACCATCTCCTGCTCGTTCAGCCGGTCGCCCTCGTCGTACGCGGCGATCAGCGCCGAGATCAGGTCCTCCCCCGGCGCCTTCCGCCGCTGCGCGATCAGCTCCCGCAGATACGCGGAGAATTCGCGCGACGCCCGTACCGCCCGCGCCGCCGCCTCCGGCGGGGGGTTCAGCTCGTACATCCCGCAGATGTCCGCCGACCAGGGCCGCAGCTGCCCCCGGTCCGACTCCGGGATGCCCAGCATCTCCGCGATCACCGCCACCGGCAGCGGCTCGGCGACCTCGGCCAGCAGATCACCGCCGCCCGCCTTCTTCAGATCCGCGACCAGCCCCGCCGCCAGCCGCCGGACCGTCGGCTCCAAGGCGGCCACGGTCCGCGGGGTGAACGCCTTGGTCACCAGCCGCCGGATCCGCGTGTGATCCGGCGCCTCCAGGTCGAGCAGGCCGTTGTCGTTGAGGGTGGTGAACGGCTCGTGGGACGCCGGGGGCGGCGTCCGCCCGAACTCCTCGTGCGTGAAGCGGTGCAGATACGTACGCCCCAGCCGCCGGTCCCGCAGCAGCGCCGACACATCCGCGTGATGCGGCACCAGCCACTGCCGGGCCGGCTCGAAGAAGTGCACCCGGCCGGCCTCCCGCAGCCGGTCGAACACGGGGTACGGGTCGGCGACGAACTCCGGCGACCCGGGGGCGAAACCAGCTTCCACGGCAGCGTCCATCCCCGGACGCTAGCCCGGTCACGGGGCGGTGACCAGCCTCCCGTCCACCCGGGCACGAGGCGGTGACCGGCCTCGCAACCCCCCGGGCACGAGGCGGTGACCGGCCTCGCGGCCGCCCGGCCGCTCCGCCGCCCGGCTACGAGGGTGTGACCAGCCTCGCCTCGTACGCGAACACCGCCGCCTGGGTGCGGTCCCGCAGACCGAGCTTCACCAGGACCCGGCTGACATGCGTCTTGATCGTGGACTCGGCGACGACCAGATGGGAGGCGATCTCCGCGTTCGACAGACCCTGCGCGATGAGCACCAGCACCTCGGTCTCGCGCTCGGTGAGCTCACCGACCTGGGAGAGAGCCGGCGGCTTCGGGTTCTGGCTGATCTTGGAGAACTCCGTGATCAGCCGGCGTGTCACAGTCGGCGCGAGCAGGGCCTCGCCCTCCGCCACGACCCGGACGCCGTCCGCCAGTTGACGCGCGGAGGCGTCCTTGAGCAGAAAGCCCGACGCCCCGGCCCGCAGCGCCTGGTAGACGTACTCGTCGAGATCGAAGGTGGTCAGCACCAGCACCTTCGACTCCGCGTGCGAGGCGACGATCTCGCGGGTGGCCTCGATGCCGTTCAGCTCCGGCATACGGATGTCCATCAGGACCACGTCCGGCGCCAGCTCGGCGACCTTGGAGACCGCCTCGCGGCCGTTCACCGCCTCGCCGATCACCTCGATGTCCGGCATGGCGTTCAGCAGGACGGAGAAGCCTTCACGGACCATGACCTGGTCGTCGACGACAAGGACCCGGATGGTCATGACTGCTCCTCGGTGGCGGTTGCGGGCACGGGGCTCGCGACGGGGATGAACGCGGTGACCTCGTAGCCGCCGTCCTCGGTGGGCTCCGCGGTCATCTCGCCGCTCAGCATCGTCACCCGCTCGCGCATGCCCGTGATCCCGTGGCCGGCGCCCGGCGAGGGCTTGACCAGGCCCTGCGGCGGAGTGTTCACGATCCGCAGGCCGATCCCGCCGAGGACGTAGGAGACCTCCACCTTCGCCGAGGCGCCCGGCGCGTGGCGCAGTGCGTTGCTGAGCGCCTCCTGGATGATCCGGTACGCCGACAGCTCGACGCCCTGCGGCAGCGGCCGCACCGCTCCCGTGATCGTCTTGTCCGCCTCCAGGCCGGCCTCGCGGACGTTGCCGAGGAGATTGTCCAGATCGGCGAGGACGGGCTGCGGTGCGTCGGGCGCCTCGTAGTCCTCGGCCCGCACGACACCGAGGATGCGGCGCAGCTCGGTCAGCGCCGCCACCGCGTTCTCCCGGATGGTCGCGAACGCCTTCTCCAGCTCGGGCGGCGGGTTCTCCACCCGGTACGGCGCGGCCTCCGCCTGAATCGCCACGACCGACATGTGGTGGGCGACGACGTCGTGCAGCTCCCGCGCGATGGTGGTGCGCTCCTCCAGCAGGGTGCGCCGGTCCCGCTCGACGGCGGTGACACTCTGCTGGACGGCGACCTCCTCGCGTGCCTCGCGGCGGACGTGCCGCACGGTCACGACGAGCAGGGCGAGCGCCGAGAAGAAGAGCATCTGCGGGGTGTCGGTGCCGGTGTAGTAGCCGCCGCCGAGGAACACCTCGGCGAAGACACCGTAGGCCGCGGTCATCACCCACATCCAGGCGCCGGTCCGCGGCCGGGTCCGGGCCGCGACCACGGTCATCACGATCATGTGGGAGGCGAAGCTCGCCGGCGACCACGGCCAGCCGTCCCCGTTGGAGCCCAGGGCGGTGATGAACGGCGTCGACAGGAGCGACAGCCAGAACGCGCCGACCGGGCGGGCCATCGTGAGCAGGACCGCGCCGGCCGGCACGAAGCCGGCTATCACGAAGTACTCGGGGTCGCTGCCGCCCAGGGCCACGGCGTACGCGATGAACAGCACGAACAGCGCCGCGGCCACCACGGCGGCGTGCGGGGCCCACCCCGCGTGCTCGCGTATCCGCTTCGGCAGCAGGCGCGCGACGCGTCCGTCACTCGGCCCGGGGAGCATCGGGCGGAAGGCCAGGACGTCGTCGAAGAGATCGGTGCGCAGCCCCTTGAACGCGTCCATCGCGAGGCGGAGCTCCGGACTGCGGCTGTCGGAATCGGCGGCGGTGCGCGGTGTGCGCTGCGGGTTCGGCGAATCGGTCACAGCAGCCAAGGTACGGGGACGGGCGGACGCGGTCGTCACCAGCGATATGGATCCTGCCGCGTCCGTCCTGAGTACGACATGAGGCCTCGCAGGGCGTACGTCCGTTACGCGCGGAAGGCGTCCGCGTGCTCATCGGCCCACTGCGCGAAGGTCCGCGCGGGGCGGCCGGTGACCTTCTCGACCGTGCCGGCGACGGTCCTGCCGACGAGCGGTGTGTTGCCGTACGCCTCCAGCAGGAAGTCGATCACGTCCTGGGGCATACCGCCCTCGCGCCACTGTGCGACGGCTTCCTCCTCGGTCAGCTCCTCCAGCCGGATCTCCCGGCCGCGGGCCGCCGCCAGCACGTCCGTCTTGTCCTTCAGGGTCAGCACCTCGGGGCCGGTGACGACGTACTCCTGCCCGGCGTGACCGTCCTCGGTCAGCGCGACCGCGACGACCGCCCCGATGTCGGCCTCGTGCACCATCGCGCTGAGCCGACCGGTGAACGGCTCGCGCACCCGGTCGTCGGTGCGGATGCCGTCCGCCCACTCCAGCGCGTTCGACATGAACTCGACCGGCATGACGACGGTCCACGCGAAGGACTCGCCGGAGCCGCGCACCGCGTCCTCCAGCGGGGTCGGGCCACCGCCGTGCAGCACGGTGATCCGGCGCACACCGGCCTCACGGGCCAGCTCCAGGATGCGCGGACCGCTCTCCAGCGGGGTGAAGTACGGGCCGCCGAAGGTGATCAGATGCAGACCGGTCACCCCCTCCAGGGCGGGGGCGAGGGACTCGGGTTCGGTGAGATCGCCGCGGACGACCTCGACCCCGGCGGGGAGGTCCGCCGTGGCGGGGTCGCGGGTCAGGGCGCGGACGGGGAGGCCGCGGCGGAGGAGCTCCGCGACGGCCTGGCGGCCAACGGTTCCGGTGGCTCCGGTCACGAGATGCGTCATGGGAAGAACGTAGAAGGGCTTGCGGTCAGGTTCCGTCCGCAAGCCGTCGGCGTCCTCGAAGCCTCGGCGTCCGCAGTGCTCCGGCGCCCTCGATACTTTCGTCCCCCCTTCGGTCCTCCGGCGCCCCCGGCGCTCGGACGAGCGAGCCGGTCACCGGGCGGCACGCGGGGCCCGTCACCAGGCCAGCTGGGCGATCTCCTCCGCGACGACGGCGCAGGCGTCGGCCGCCGGGTCGATGAGCGCGAAGTGCCCGATCTCCTCCAGCAGCGTCAGCCCGACGGTCTCCCCGGCCTTCGCCGCGGCGTCCACGTACGACTCGACGACGGCATACGGCACGGTGGTGTCGGTACGCCCCTGCACAACGGCGGTGGCGATCCCCGTGGGCAGCAGCAGCGCCGGATCGGCGTGCGGCCTGCGCTCCTCGAACTCGGTCTCCCCGCCGAGGAGTTGGTGCACCGCACCGCCGCACACATCGAGCTCCGCCGCCCGCGCGAAGTCCGCGATCGGTGCGAGGGCGACGACACCGCGCAGCGCGGGCGGGGCGGGCAGCCGCCACGGCGACCCCACGGGCAGCACATGCCGGGCCGCGGCCCACAACGCCAGGTGGCCGCCGGCGGAGTGCCCGGTCAGGACCGTGCGCCGGACGTCCGCCTCCGGCAGCGCCTTGCGCGCGAGATCCGGCAGGGCGTCCAGGACGGCGGCCACATCGTCGAAGGTCTCCGGCCAGCGGCCCGCCACCGGACTGCTGCCGCCCTGCTGCGGGATCTCCCGCCCCCGGCGGTACTCGACGTTGGCGACGGCGAGGCCGCGGCGGGCGAGGAAGTCCGCGAAGGGCGTGACGTGCCCGCGGTCGTACGCTCCCCGCCAGGCGCCCCCGTGCAGCACGACGACGAGCGGCACCGAGGCCTGCCCGCCGCGGGGCGCGTAGAAGTCGACGACCTGGTCGGGATGGTCGCCGTACGGGACGGAGGCGTCGGGCTCGACGGCGGGATGCGAGAACGCCGACGCTTCCTCTGCGGCGTCACGGGCGACAGGGTCGGGCATGCGGTGCCAACCTTCCGATGCAGTCACGGAATTGACCTGACCAGCGGGGACGCTACCAGCACGGCCGGCCCCGGCGGATGTCGAGGCGCGGGTCGGCGCCGAAGCCCGGCACACCGCAGCCCCAGGGCGGCCGGACGCGGACGGTACGGACGCCGGACCCCTGCGCGAGGCGGGGAACCTCCGCGCACGGCTCACCTCCTTC
>NZ_JBEOSJ010000033.1:0-55677 GCF_040302905.1 Streptomyces sp. NPDC096193
GCGGCACGGTGACGATGTACACGGAGGAGCTGAAGGGCAACCTCTTCGGCCTGATCCCGATCACCTTCAGCCCGACGACCCCGCCGCCGCCTCACGGGAGCGGCGGCACCGGCCCGCAGGGCGTAGGCCCCGGGGCTCTCCCCCACAACCCCGCGGCGGAGAACACTCTGACCAGGCCATCGCCGACCCCTCACGGCATGGAGGCATGATGGGGCGTTACGTCGCAAGGCGACTGCTCCAGATGATCCCGGTATTCATCGGGACCACTCTGTTGATTTTCCTCATGGTCCACATCCTTCCCGGTGACCCCATCCGGGCGATGTGGGGAGACAAGGCCGCCGACCCCGCACAGGTCGCGCAGCTGCGCCATCAATTCGGGCTCGACCAGCCCTTGTGGAAGCAGTACTTGGACTACATGGCCAATCTCTTCCAGGGCGACTTCGGAGAGACGTTCGGCGGCCGTCCGGTCCTCGACGAGATGACGCGGGCCTTCCCCGTCACGCTCCGGCTGACCGCGGTCGCGCTCATCATCGAGATGATCGTGGGCCTCGGCCTCGGCGCCTGGGCAGGTCTGAAGGCCGGCAAGGCTCCCGACTCGGGCGTTCTGGTCTTCACCCTGATCGTCATCTCGATCCCGGTGTTCATCCTCGGCTACCTGGCCCGGTACCTCTTCGCGGACACTCTCGGCTGGGTGTCACCGAACGTCCAGGACTCGATGGACGTCACCCAACTGTTCTTGCCGGGCTTCGTCCTCGCCATGCTTTCCATGGCGTACGTGGCACGGCTGACCCGGACGACCTTCGCGGAGAACCTGCGCGCCGACTACATGCGCACCGCGCTCGCCAAGGGCCTGCCCCGGCGTCGCATCGTCGGTGTCCACCTGCTGCGGAACTCGCTGATCCCTGTGATCACGTTCCTCGGCACGGACGTCGGCGGCTTCATCGGAGGCGCGGTCGTCACCGAGGGCATCTTCAACGTCCAGGGTGTCGGCAACCTTCTGTACCAGGCGCTCGGGCAGCGCGAGGGCTCCACCATCGTCGGTGTGGTCACCGTGTTCGTCCTTGTCATCCTGATCATCAACCTGATCGTCGACCTGCTGTACGCGGTCCTGGACCCGAGGATCCGGTATGCCTGACGTGACCAAGGCCCAGACCGTCAAGTCCGACAGCGCGGTCGACGCGATCGCTCCGCCGAAGGCGGACGCGGCACCCGAGTCCGGTGCGCCCAAGGCCGCCCAGAGCAAGCCCCGCGGTCTGTGGGGCGACGCCTGGTACGACCTGCGCCACCGGCCCATGTTCTGGATCTCGGCGAGCCTGCTCCTGCTGCTTCTGGTGATCGCCGCCTTCCCGGGCATGTTCACCAGTGCCGACCCACGCGCCGGTGACCTGACGAACCACTACCTCACCAAGCCGGAGCTGGGGAAGATCTTCAGCCCCGAGTGGTTCGGTTACGACATCCAAGGGCGTTCGATCTACGCGCGTGTCGTCTACGGCACCCGCGCCTCGATCCTCGTCGGTGTCGGCGTCACCCTGGCGATCACGGTGTTCGGCGGTCTGATGGGTCTGCTGTCCGGCTACTTCGGCGGCTGGCTCGACTCGATCATCTCCCGTGTCACGGACATCTTCTTCGGCATCCCCTTCCTGCTCGGCGCGATGGTCGTTCTGAACGCCTTCACCGAGCGCAAGGTGTTCGTGGTGATCCTGGCCCTGGCCTTCCTCGGCTGGACCTCGATCTGCCGCGTGACCCGGAGTTCCGTCATCACGGCGAAGCAGGCGGACTATGTGACGGCCGCGCGCGCCCTCGGCGCGGGCACCAACCGGATGCTGTTCCGCCATGTGCTGCCCAACGCGATCGCTCCCACCATCGTCGTCGCCACCATCTCGCTCGGTGGCTTCATCTCGGCGGAGGCGACCCTGTCCTACCTGGGACTCGGTCTGGCCGACCCGACGATCTCGTGGGGCATCGACATCGCGTCGGGCAGTGAGGAGATCCGTAACAACCCGCATGTGCTGCTCTTCCCGGCCGGCATGCTGAGCCTCACGGTCTTCGCGTTCATCATGCTCGGCGACGCGGTCCGCGACGCCCTCGACCCGAAGCTGCGCTGAGGAGGGCGTACGTGACCATCATCGAAGAAACAGCAAGCGTCCCGGCGCCCCGATCCGGTGACTCGGACGGCACCCCGCTGCTGGAAGTCCGCGATCTGCACGTGGAGTTCCACACCCGCGACGGTGTCGCCAAGGCAGTCAACGGCGTCAACTACAGCGTCGACTCCGGCGAGACCCTGGCCGTGCTCGGCGAGTCCGGTTCGGGCAAGTCCGTGACCGCGCAGGCGATCATGGGCATTCTCGACATGCCGCCCGGCAAGATCCCGCAGGGCCAGATCCTGTACCGCGGGCAGGACATGCTCACCATGGGCTACGAGGAGCGGCGGAAGATCCGCGGCCGGAAAATCGCGATGATCTTCCAGGACGCGCTGTCCTCCCTCAACCCCGTGCTCTCGGTGGGTTACCAGCTGGGCGAGATGTACCGCGTCCACCAGGGCCTGTCCAAGAAGGAAGCCAAGGCCAAGGCCATCGACCTGATGGAGCGGGTGAAGATCCCCGCCGCCAGGGCCCGGGTCAACGACTATCCGCACCAGTTCTCGGGCGGTATGCGCCAGCGCATCATGATCGCGATGGCGCTCGCCCTGGAGCCGGACCTGATCATCGCCGACGAGCCCACGACCGCTCTGGACGTCACCGTCCAGGCCCAGGTCATGGATCTGCTCGCGGAGTTGCAGCGCGAGTACAACATGGGTCTGATCCTGATCACCCACGACCTCGGCGTCGTCGCCGACGTCGCGGACAAGATCGCCGTGATGTACGCGGGCCGGATCGTCGAGACCGCACCGGTGAACGAGCTGTACAAGCGGCCCGCCCACCCCTACACCCGCGGTCTGCTCGACTCGATCCCGCGCCTGGACCAGAAGGGCCAGGAGCTGTACGCGATCAAGGGGCTGCCGCCCAACCTGCTGAAGATCCCGGCCGGTTGCGCGTTCAACCCCCGCTGCCCCAAGGCGGACGACATCTGCCGCACCGAGATCCCGGCCCTCGTGCCGGTGACCGAGCAGGACGGCAGTGAGCTGCCCGGCCGCGGAAGCGCGTGCCACTTCTGGAAGGAGACGATCCATGGCTGAGCTCAAGAAGACCGACGAGCCGACGGACGCCGTGGACGCCACCCCGAACGTCACCGAGGTCGAGACCGTCGACGCCAACACCGAGGCGGAGGCCGTAGCGGCCCTCGAGGCCAAGGTGGACCGGGGCGAGCCGATCCTCCAGGTGCGCAATCTGGTCAAGCACTTCCCGCTCACGCAGGGCATCCTGTTCAAACGCCAGGTCGGTGCGGTCAAGGCCGTGGACGGGGTCTCCTTCGACCTCTACCAGGGCGAGACGCTCGGCATCGTCGGTGAGTCCGGCTGTGGCAAGTCCACCGTCGCCAAGCTGCTGATGACCCTGGAGACGGCGACCGCCGGCGAGGTGTACTTCAAGGGCCAGGACATCACCAAGCTGTCCGGGCGCGCGCTGAAGGCGGTGCGCCGCAACATCCAGATGGTGTTCCAGGACCCGTACACCTCGCTCAACCCGCGGATGACGGTCGGCGACATCATCGGCGAGCCCTTCGACATCCACCCCGAGGTGGCCCCGAAGGGGGACCGGCGCCGCAAGGTGCAGGACCTGCTGGACGTCGTCGGTCTGAACCCGGAGTACATCCACCGGTATCCGCACCAGTTCTCCGGCGGTCAGCGCCAGCGCATCGGCATCGCCCGCGGTCTCGCGCTCAACCCCGAGATCATCATCTGCGACGAGCCGGTCTCCGCGCTCGACGTGTCGGTGCAGGCGCAGGTCATCAACCTGATGGAGAAGCTGCAGGACGAGTTCAACCTCTCCTACATCTTCATCGCGCACGACCTGTCGATCGTCCGGCACATCTCGGACCGGGTCGGTGTGATGTACCTCGGGAAGATGGCCGAGATCGGCACGGACACGCAGATCTACGACCACCCGACGCACCCCTACACGCAGGCGCTGCTGTCCGCGGTGCCCGTTCCGGACCCGGAGATCAGCAACGCCCGTGAGCGGATCATTCTGACCGGTGACGTCCCGTCGCCGGCGAACCCGCCGTCGGGCTGCCGCTTCCGCACCCGTTGCTGGAAGGCCCAGGACAAGTGCGCCGAGGAGGTGCCGCTGCTGGCGATCCCCGAGCCCTTCAAGGGGTCGGACTCCCCGGTGGCGCACGAGTCGGCGTGCCACTTCGCGGAGGAGAAGGACGTCGTCCACGCCGCGTAGCGCGCACCGCAGATGAACGAAGGCGCCCGGACCGTTCGGTCCGGGCGCCTTCGTCGTCCGGGGAGCCCCGCGGGAGCCCCGGAGCACCGCGAGCACGCCGACCACCGGCGGGAATCCCGACCAGCGCGGGAACCCCCGACCGTCGCGGAACCCCGGACCACCGCGGGAAATCGCGTTGCGCAGCGCCGGACGCGGCCCCGACAGTGGCCCGACTGCCTTGGCCACGCACGCCGCCCGCGGACGCGACACCATCGGCCTCGGGGTCGACACCCGGAACGAGTCGAAGGCCCGCGCCCGCTACGAGGCATACGGCATGACCCCGCACTACGCCGTCGACATCTGGGAGGTCACCCGCCCGGCAGCAGCCCTGCCCGGCCGGATGCCCTGAAAGTGCGTTAGATCCTGGATGGGGTGATATTTGGGCCACAGTACGACCCAGATCTCGGGAGGCACCCCATGCGTCGAGCCACGCACGCCCCATGGGCCGCATGCGCGATGGCCCTCGCCCTCGCGGCCACGGCCTGCGGCGGGGGCAGCGACAGCGGCGGCAGTGGCGCCGACGGGATCGTGTCCTCCTCCTGGGGCGATCCGCAGAATCCGCTCGAGCCCGCCAACACCAACGAGGTGCAGGGCGGCAAGGTCCTCGACATGCTCTTCCGCGGTCTGAAGAGGTACGACCCGAAGACCGGCGAGGCCCAGGACATGATCGCCTCGAAGATCGACACCACCGACTCGGTGAACTTCACGATCACCATCAAGGACGGCTGGAACTTCAGCAACGGCGAGAAGGTGACCGCCCAGTCGTTCGTCGACGCCTGGAACTACGGCGCGAACCTGAAGAACAATCAGAAGAACGCTTACTTCTTCGGCTACATCGAGGGCTACGCCGCGGTCCACCCCGCGTCCGGCGCGCCCACCGCCCAGACCCTGTCCGGCCTCAAGGTCGTGGGCCCCACGACCTTCACCGTGAAGCTCTCCCAGAAGTTCTCCACCTGGCCCGACACCCTGGGCTACGCGGCCTTCGCGCCGCTGCCCAGGGCCTTCTTCGACGACCACGACGCCTGGCTCGCCAAGCCGATCGGCAACGGCCCGTACGCCGTCGACTCGTACGCCAGGGGCTCGAAGCTGGCCCTGCGCCGATGGGACGGGTACAAGGGGCCCGACAAGGCGCAGAACGGCGGTGTCGACCTCAATGTCTACACCGACAACAACACCGCATACACCGACCTGACCGCCGGCAACCTCGATCTCGTCGACGACGTGCCCGCCTCCCAGCTCAAGAACGTCGAGGCGGACCTCGGCGACCGGTACATCAACACACCCGCCGGCATCATCCAGACGCTCGCCTTCCCGTACTACGACAAGGCCTGGAACACGCCGAACGGCGCCAAGGTCCGTACCGGCCTGTCCATGGCGATCAACCGGGAGCAGATCACCGACACCATCTTCCAGAAGACGCGTACGCCCGCGAAGGACTGGACCTCGCCGGTGCTCGGCGCGGACGGCGGCTTCAGCGAGACCCTGTGCAGCAAGGCCTGCGAGTACAACGCGGCCGAGGCGAAGAAGCTGGTGGCCGAGGGCGGCGGCATCCCCGGCGGCCAGATGAAGCTCACGTACAACGCGGACACCGGCTCGCACAAGGACTGGGTCGACGCCGTCTGCAACAGCATCAACAACGCGCTCGGCAACGACCGCGCCTGCGTCGGCAACCCCGTCGGCACCTTCGCCGACTTCCGCAACCAGATCACCCAGCTGAAGATGCGCGGCCCCTTCCGCGCCGGCTGGCAGATGGACTACCCGCTCATCCAGAACTTCCTCCAGCCGCTCTACTACACCAACGCCTCGTCCAACGACGGCAAGTGGACCAACAAGGAGTTCGACAGGCTCGTCGACCAGGCCAACGCGGAGACCGACGCCGCCAAGGCCGTCGAGACGTTCCAGCAGGCCGAGGAGGTCGTACGGGACCAGATGGCGGCCATCCCGCTCTGGTACCAGAACGGCAGCGCCGGCTACTCGGAGCGCATCTCCAACGTCTCGCTGAACCCCTTCAGCGTCCCCGTCTACAACGAGATCAAGGTCAGCTGACGCCGGAAGACCGCCGGCCCGGCGTGTCCCACGCGCCGGGCCGCATCCCTTCCCACGACCCCCGGAGACCTTCATGGGACGTTATGTGATCCGGCGTCTGCTCCAGATGATCCCGGTCTTCCTCGGCGCGACCCTGCTGATCTTCCTCATGGTCAACGTGATGGGCGACCCCATCGCGGGGCTCTGCGGCGACCGGCAGTGCGAGCCGGCGACCGCCGCCCGGCTGCGAGCGGAGTTCGGCCTCGACAAGCCGGTGTGGCAGCAATACCTCACCTACATGGGGAACGTCTTCACCGGCGACTTCGGCACCGCCTTCAACGGTCAGAAGGTCACCGAGCTGATGGCCGAGGCCTTCCCGGTGACCATCCGCCTCACCATCGTGGCGATCGTCTTCGAGATCGTCATCGGCATCACGCTCGGTGTGATCACCGGGCTGCGCCGCGGCCGGCCCGTCGACACCGGAGTCCTGCTGCTGACCCTGGTGGTGATCTCCGTCCCGACCTTCGTCACCGGTCTTCTCCTCCAGCTGCTGCTGGGCGTCGAATGGGGTCTGATCAAACCGGCCGTCTCGCCGGAGGCGCCGCTCGACGAACTGCTGATCCCCGGTCTCGTCCTCGCCTCCGTCTCGCTGGCGTACGTCACCCGCCTCACCCGCACCTCCATCGCCGAGAACGCCCGCTCCGACTACGTCCGCACCGCGAAGGCCAAGGGCCTGCCCCGGGGCCGGGTGATCAGCCGTCATCTGCTGCGCAACTCGCTGATCCCGGTGGTCACCTTCATCGGTACCGACATCGGCGCACTGATGGGCGGGGCGATCGTCACCGAGCGCATCTTCAACATCCACGGCGTCGGCTATCAGCTGTACCAGGGCATCCTCCGCCAGAACACCCAGACCGTCGTGGGCTTCGTGACCGTCCTGGTGCTCGTCTTCCTGGTGGCGAATCTCATCGTCGACCTGCTCTACGCCGTACTCGACCCGAGGATCCGCTATGCCTGAGCCGCAGTACGACCACGGGGGAGCGATCGCGTCGACGGGCGCGGGAGGCGCCACGGACCTGGCCATGAGCGAGGCCGAGACGCTGGAGAAGACACCGGGAGGCCCCCAGGGCACCGGTCCGTCCGGCAAACCGCGCAGCCTCTGGTCGGACGCCTGGCGCGGTCTGCGCCGCAACCCCGTCTTCATCATCTCCGCGCTGGTCATCCTGTTCCTGATCGTCATCTCCCTCCGGCCGTCGCTGATCGCCTCCGGCAACCCGCTCCAGTGCGACCTGGCCAAGGCGCAGGAGGGCTCCCAGCCGGGCCACCCCTTCGGCTTCAACGGGCAGGGCTGCGACGTCTACACACGGACCGTCTACGGAGCCCGCGCGTCGGTCACCGTGGGCGTCTGCGCCACGCTCGGTGTCGCCCTGATCGGCTCCGTCCTCGGTGGGCTCGCCGGCTTCTTCGGCGGGGCGTCGGACGCGATCCTGTCCCGCGTCACCGACATCTTCTTCGGCATCCCGGTCGTCCTCGGCGGACTCGTCCTGCTGTCCGTCGTCACCAGCACCACCGTGTGGCCGGTCGTCGGCTTCATGGTGCTGCTCGGCTGGCCGCAGCTCTCCCGTATTGCGCGCGGCTCGGTCATCACCGCGCGGCAGAACGACTACGTCCAGGCGGCGCGGGCGCTCGGGGCGTCCAACGCGCGGATGCTGTTGCGGCACATCGCACCCAACGCCGTCGCGCCCGTCATCGTGGTCGCCACCATCGCCCTCGGCACCTACATCTCCCTGGAGGCGACCCTCTCGTTCCTCGGCGTCGGCCTGAAACCGCCGACCGTCTCCTGGGGTATCGACATCTCGTCCGCCTCGCCCTACATCCGCAACGCCCCGCACATGCTGCTCTGGCCGGCGGGCGCGCTGGCGATCACGGTGCTGGCTTTCATCATGCTCGGCGACGCGGTCCGCGACGCCCTCGACCCCAAGCTGCGCTGAGGAGCCGTCATGACTGTCGAGACCCGGGCCGGCGCGCCCCTGCTCGACGTGCGCGACCTGCACGTGGAGTTCCACACCCCCGACGGTGTCGCCAAGGCCGTCAACGGCGTCGCCTACTCGGTGGCCGAGGGCGAGACGCTCGCCGTGCTCGGCGAGTCCGGCTCGGGGAAGTCCGTCACCGCACAGGCCGTCATGGGCATCCTGGACATCCCGCCGGGAAAGATCACCGGAGGCGAGATCCTCTTCCGCGGCCGGGACCTCCTGACGCTCAAGGAGGACGAGAGGCGGAAGATCCGCGGAGCCGAGATGGCCATGATCTTCCAGGACGCGCTCTCCTCGCTGAACCCGGTGCTCAGCGTCGGCGATCAGCTCGGCGAGATGTTCGTCGTGCACCGGGGGCTGAAACGCAAAGAGGCGCGGGCCAAGGCCGTCGAGCTGATGGTGCGGGTCGGCATCCCGGGGGCCGAGGAGCGGGTGGGCCAGTACCCGCACCAGTTCTCCGGCGGTATGCGCCAGCGCATCATGATCGCCATGGCCCTGGCCCTCGAACCGGCCCTGATCATCGCCGACGAACCCACGACCGCGCTCGACGTCACCGTCCAGGCCCAGGTGATGGATCTGCTGGCCACGCTCCAGAGCGAGCTCGCCATGGGACTCGTCCTGATCACCCACGACCTCGGAGTGGTGGCCGACGTCGCGGACCGGATCGCGGTGATGTACGCGGGCCGGATCGTCGAGACGGCCCCCGTCCACGACATCTACAAGGCGCCGGCCCACCCGTACACCAAGGGCCTGCTGGAGTCGATCCCGCGCCTGGACCAGAAGGGGCGGGAGCTGTACGCGATCAAGGGCCTGCCGCCGAACCTGACGGCCATCCCGCCGGGTTGCGCCTTCAACCCCCGCTGTCCGATGGCGCGGGACATCTGCCGCAGGGACGTACCGCCGCTGTACGAGGTATCGCCGGAGCGCAGAAGCGCCTGCCACTTCTGGGAGGAGACTCTCCATGGCTGAGCCGATCCTGGAGGTGCGCGACCTCGTCAAGCACTACCCGCTCACGCAGGGCGTGCTGTTCAAGAAGCAGGTGGGCGCGGTCAAGGCGGTCGACGGTGTCGATCTCGACCTGACGGCGGGCGAGACGCTCGGCATCGTGGGGGAGTCCGGGTGCGGGAAGTCCACCCTCGCCAGGATGCTGGTCCATCTGGAACGGCCGACGGCCGGGGTGATCCGCTACCGCGGCGAGGACATCACCAAGCTGTCCGGGCGTGCGCTGAAAGCGGTCCGCCGCAACATCCAGATGGTGTTCCAGGACCCGTACACCTCGCTGAATCCCCGGATGACGGTCGGCGACATCATCGGGGAGCCGTACGAGATCCACCCGGAGGTCGCCCCGAAGGGCGACCGGCGCCGCAAGGTGCAGGACCTGCTGGACGTCGTCGGGCTCAACCCCGAGTACATCAACCGCTATCCCCACCAGTTCTCCGGCGGCCAGCGGCAGCGGATCGGCATCGCGCGAGGGCTCGCTCTCCAGCCGGAGATCATCGTGGCCGACGAGCCGGTCTCCGCCCTGGACGTGTCCGTGCAGGCGCAGGTCATCAATCTGCTGGCCACGCTGCAGAGTGAGTTCAGCCTCAGCTATGTGTTCATCGCCCATGACCTCTCGATCGTCCGGCACATCTCGGACCGGGTCGGCGTGATGTACCTGGGGCGGGTGGTGGAGATCGGCAGGGACGAGGAGATCTACGATCACCCGACCCACCCGTACACCCAGGCGCTGCTGTCGGCGGTCCCGGTGCCGGACCCGGAGGCGCGTGAGCACCGGGAGCGGATCATCCTCGGCGGTGACGTGCCCTCCCCGGCGAACATCCCGTCCGGCTGCCGCTTCCGCACGCGCTGCTGGAAGGCGCGGGAGCGTTGCGCGCTGGAGGTCCCGCTGCTGGAGGTGCCGGCGGAGTTCCGCTCGGCACAGGGTCCGGCGAGGCATCCGTCCGCGTGTCATTTCGCCGAGGAGAAGCACGTGGTGCCGTCCTGAGACGGGTCTCGACCGGGCCCGGAAGGGCGACACAGCCGGATGAATGCCCATCAACTTCTTTAACAAGCAGGCAACTCGGCCGTCGCGTCACCGATATACGAACCGGTCAGGCTCTACAGCGTACGGCCGTGCGGGTGCCGTAGACCGGCCGGGGTTCGCCATGTGGCCCCGGCCGGTCGCAACGGCTGCGCGTGGCGCCCTTGTTCACCTCTGCGTGCACATGCAGGATCGAATGCGTGACGCTTACGCGGGGGGCCAGGATCACCGGAGCGGTGCTGTGTGCCGCGCTCGCGGTGATCGTGGGCGGATGGATCGTCCGCGACCTCGGCGTGCTCGACGACCCTCTCGGACTGTGGCGGTTCTGGATGGGGGAGGGGCAGCGCGGTGCCGGTTCCGCGCGGCTCGCGACCACCCTCGCAACCCTGCTGCTGCTTGTCGTGTACGTGTGTGTCGGCGCGGCCGCGCTGCGTCCGAACGCCGGCGCCGCGGCCCCGGCCGTCGCCGGGATCGTCACGCTCGCGCTGTGGATCCCTGGGCTGTGGGTCCTCAGCTCCTCCTGGATGGACCTGCGCGCCACGGACGATCTGCGGACGCGGGCCCTGTACTGCGTGTTCGCGGCGACGGGTCTCGGCGTCGGGCTGCTGATCGTGGCGGCTGCGGGCCGGCAGGTGCCCTCGTCGCCGCTGCGGCCGCAGCGGGATTCGGGGCTGCCGGCCGCCGTGCTGCTGGGCGCGTCCGCGGTGGTGCTCGCGGGCTGGGAGATCCGCGCGGCCGTCCGGTCCGGCGGCGGGGCGTACCTCGACCGCTTCACCGGCAGCAAATCTGTCATGCTCCCGCCACTCGGGACGCCTCCTGGCTGGCAGGCGGCGGTGATCGTCCTCCTAGCCGTGGTGGCGGGCAGCGCCGCGCTGAGCCAGGCGGCCTTCGCCCGGCCGCTCGGGCTGGTGTCCGCGCTCCTGATCCTGGGCGAGGGCGCCCGGGGCGTCGACGCCACCGTACGCAAGGACCTCGTTCCCCGGCTGGGGGAGTTGTCCGGCCTCGACCAACTGCTGGTGCTGTCCTGGCTGTTCGAGGCGGCGGCGGGAGTGCTCCTCCTGGTGGTGCTCTCCCGCCGTGCGCCCGCGGTGCAGCCGGTCTACGGCTGGGCGCCCGGCCCGCCACCGCCGTCGAGACGCCCGCCGGGCTGGTGAGACGCCCGTCGGCCCTGCGCTACCGCATTCCCAGCGACCTCTTCAGGAAGTCCACCTGGAGAAGCAGCAGATTCTCCGCGATCTGTTCCTGCGGGGTCATATGTGTCACCCCGGTCAGCGGCAGCACCTCGTGGGGCCTGCCCGCGGCCAGCAGGGCCGACGACAGACGCAGCGTGTGTGCCACCACCACGTTGTCGTCCACCAGACCATGGATGATCAGGAGCGGCCGCGCCGGGTTCTCCACTGCCGTCAAACCGTCCTGCGTCACCAGTGAGTTCGCCGCGTAGACCTCGGGCCGCTCCGCCGGATCGCCGAGGTACCTCTCCGTGTAGTGGGTGTCGTACAGCCGCATGTCGGTCACCGGAGCCCCCGCGACCGCCGCGTGGAAGACATCCGGGCGGCGCAGCACGGCGAGTGCCGCCAGATAACCGCCGTACGACCAGCCCCGGATGGACACCCGCTCCAGGTCGAGCGGGAAGGACGAGGCGAGTCCGTGCAGGGCCTCGATCTGATCGTCCAGCGTCAGCGGGAAGTTGTCCTTGATCGCCTTCTCCCAGCCGGGCGAGCGGCCCGGTGATCCCCGCCCGTCCGCGACGATCACGGCGAAGCCCTGGTCCGCGAACCACTGCGAGGTGAGATAGGGGTTGTGTGCGGCGAACACCCGCTGCCCGTGCGGACCTCCGTACGGATCCAGCAGCACCGGAAGCGGACCGTCCGACTCCCGGTGGCCGGTCGGCAGCAGGACGGCGCACGGAATCCTCCGTACGCCCGCCTCGCAGAGCCGCGGGTGCGCGGTGAGCACGGGCTGCTCGGCGTACGACCCGACCGTGGCGACCGGCTTGCCCTCCCGCAGCACCTGGACCGTCGCCCCGGCGGCGTCCGGGCGGGACGAGGCGAGCACCGTCACCGGGCCCGAGCGCACGGCCGAATGCACCCCCGCGCCCTCCGAGATCCTCTCCGTCCCGAGCTCGTTGACCCGGTAGACATGGATCTCGCCGATCTCCGGCTCCGCTGCCTCCTCGCCGGCCACCGCGGAGACCAGGACGTCGTTCTCGCCGATGTCGAGCACGGCCCGCAGCTGGAGCCCTGCCCCGGTCAGGGTCCGGTCGCCGACCGCCAGCACGCGCGCGCCGCCCTCGTCCGCGATCCGCACGAGCCGCCCGTCCGGCGCCCAGGCGGGGACGCCGGGGAAGAGGTCCAGCCACACCGGGTCCTCGTCCACGTGCACCGTGCGGGTAATGCCGCTCTCCGTGTCCACCGCGAGATGCACTTGTGTGCGCTGGTCGCGCGACTGGACGAGCAACAGTGGGGCGCCGGCGTCCGACCAGTGGACCCGTGCCAGATAGGGGTAGCGCGAGCGGTCCCACGTCACCTCCGTGCGCTCCCCCTGCAGCGTCACGAGGAACAGCTGGACTTCGGCGTTGGGCGTCCCGGCCGCGGGATAGGCCACCTGCGCCGGCTCCCGGTCCGGATGCGCCGGATCGGAGATCCACCAGCGCCGCACGTCGCGCTCGTCCACCCGTGCGACGAGCAGCCGGTCCGACTCCGGTGACCACCAGAAACCGCGCAGCCGGTCCATCTCCTCGGCCGCGATGAACTCCGCGAGGCCGTACGTGACGTCCTCGTCCTCCGGCTCGGCGAGCGCCCGGTCGTCCTCGCCCTCGGCGCCGGTCACCCGCAGCGCGCCCTGGGCCGCATAGGCGATCCACCGCCCGTCGGGGGAGGGGCGCGGATCGATCACCGGCCCGGGTACGGGCAGTTCACGCGCCGTCCCGGCTCTCAGCTCGGCCGTGTGGAGCCGGCCGGAGAGCGAGAAGGTCGCCAACTCGACCGCCCGGTCCACCGCGTAGGCGACGATGCCCGCCGACCCCTCACGGCTGCGCTCGCGGCGTGCGCGCTCCTCGGGCGACAGCTTCTCGTCCGCCCCGCCGAGCAGCGCGGCCGCATCGGCTGCCACCCGTTCCCGAGGCCGTCCGGCCTCCGGATCGAGATCCAGCACCCACAGCCCGCCGGCCCGATCGGTGCCGGACGAGGACCTGATGAACACCACTCGGGATCCGTCGGGAGACACCGTGAAGGAGCGCGGTGCGCCGAGCGTGAAGCGCTGGGTCCTGGCGTACTGGCGGGGAAAGGAGAGCTGTTGCCTCGTGGTCATGCGACCGAACCTAGCGTTCGTGCGCCCCCGCGTGCTGCCGTGCACCGATCGATGCGTTGGTACGGATAGTTATGATCCGTAGCGCGAGGTGGGTATGACTCCCCTGGCACATGCAACCTGCCCGTCCCGACCGAATATCTGTGGAGGTGAACCGCCGTGGCACTCTCGATTTCGGCGGTGGTGCTGCTGGCGATCGTCGTCTTCCTGCTGGTCCGGAAGTCCGGGCTCAAGGGTGGGCATGCGGCGGTCTGCGTGTTGCTCGGGTTCTATCTCGCAAGCTCGTCCATCGCCCCCACCATCAACGAACTGACCACGAACGTGGCGGGGATGATCGGCGGTATCAAGTTCTAGGGAGCACGTTCCGGGGATCACCTTCCAGTGATCACGTTTCCAGGGCCTGATTCGGGCGACGGGCCCGGGCCGTGCCCGCAGGACCCCGGGGCCGCACCCGGCCTCGTAGTCTGTCCCGTATGAAGGATCTTCCCGCCCGTCGTCTCCTCCTGGTGCACGCGCACCCGGACGACGAGTCGATCAACAACGGCGCGACGATGGCCCTGTACGCGGCCGTCGGCGCCCAGGTCACCCTCGTGACCTGCACCCTCGGGGAAGAGGGCGAGGTCATTCCGGCCGGCCTCGCCCACCTCGGACCCGACCGCGAGGACCGTCTCGGCACCCACCGCATCGGCGAGCTGGCCGCCGCGATGAAGGAGCTCGGCGTCGGTGACCACCGCTTCCTCGGCGGCCCCGGCCGCTTCCGGGACTCCGGGATGATGGGCGTCCCGCAGAACCGCCGCGAGGGTGCCTTCTGGAACACCCCCGTCGACGACGCCGCTCCGTACCTCGTGCACATCATCCGTTCGGTACGCCCCCAGGTCCTGGTGACCTATGACCCGAACGGGGGTTACGGGCACCCCGACCACATCCAGACGCACCGCGTCGCCATGCGCGCCGCCGAACTGGCCGGCGAGCGGGTCTTCCGGCGCGACCTCGGCGACGCGCACACCATTTCCAAGATCTACTGGAACCGGGTGCCGCGGTCCGTCGCCGAGGAGGGCTTCGCCCGCCTCCGCGCCGCGAGCGGAACGGACTTCCCCGGTATCGCCGAGATCGACGACATTCCGGGCGTGGTCGACGACTCCGAGATCACCACGGAGATCGACGGCACGGCGTACGCGGAACGGAAAGCGGCGGCCATGCGTGCCCATGCCACCCAAATCGCCGTGGACGGCCCCTTCTTCGCACTCTCCAACGATCTGGGACAGCCGATCTTCGCCACCGAGTACTACCAGTTGGTGCAGGGCACATCGGGCGCGCCGGCCGGCGAGCGCGAGCACGACCTCTTCGCGGGAGTGAGCACATGAGCCAGGATCACACGCCCGGCCTCGGGCTCACCGGGCCGGTGAAGCCCGGACGCATCGCCGCGTACCTCGGTCTCGCCGTCCTCGGCGCCGTCGTCGGCGCGGCGGGGTCGCTCGTCCAAGGGGCCTGGTTCCCGGGCGGGTTGCTGCTGTCACTGGCCGGCTCGGCCGGCCTGTTCTACGGCGCGCTGCGGGCCACGGGCACTCAGCTCGGCGCGGTCGCGCCGGCCGCCGGCTGGCTGGTCGCCATCGTGCTGCTGAGCATCGGACGGCCGGAGGGCGACGGCATGTTCTCCGCGGGGATCGGGCCGCTCGTCTACATGCTCGGCGGGCTGGCGGCGGCTGTGATGTGTGCCACCATTTCGCGGCCCGTGCAACCGGGCGCCACTACCGGCCGACTTGGCAGATAAAGGACGCTCGGCACCCCCGCCCGGCAGCCGGTTCTCCGGACCCCTAGGGTGGGTCGCCGCGGAGGGTGGCAGGCCGCAGGTCCGACCGTGCGCGCACGGTCCGCGGAATGACGCTTTCCACAGTCACGGGGCGTGTGTCCGCGGCGGCCAGTATGGTGGTGCGCGCCGCCGAGCCGCCCACAGCAGTAGCTATCCAGTAAGAAACGGGCGGCGGAGCCAACCGGGAGAACCTGCTTTGAGTCGTGAAACTGACAGTTCGTCCGCCGGCCCCCAGGGGCGCGGTGGAGCCGCGTATCCCTCCGGTACACCGCCGTACGGATCGCGCCAGTATCCGTCGCTGCATCCCCAGCAGGACGCTCCGGCCGACGCGTCCGCCGACCGTGCCCCCGAGGCGCAGTCGGACGAGCCCAGGACCGAGACCACGCTGACGACCCGCATCCGGATCAACATCCCGGGCTCGCGGCCGATTCCGCCGGTCGTGATGCGTACGCCGATGAGCGACGTCGACGCCTCCACGCGTGCCTCCGCGACGAACGCGGCGGCCGAGAAGGAGAGCGAGCGCACGGGCAACACCCCGCGGCCCGAGGCGACTCAGGCACCCGCTCCCGCGGCGGAGCCGCAGGCCGAGGAGAAGACGAGCGACTGGTTCGCTCCGCGCAAGACCGCGGTCCCCGCTCCGTCGCCGCCCGCCTCGGGCGGAACGCCCGGTGGCGGTACGGCGGGCCCCGGGCCCTCCGGCGGCGGTACCAACGGCAGCGGCCTCCCGTACTTCTCGGATTCCCCGCAGGCCGGTCAGCCGCGCAGCGCGCTCAGCGATCTGGCGGCGAGCACCGACAGCCCGCCGTCCGGAGGCTCGGGCGGCTTCGCTCCCGGCGGGGGTACGCCCCCGCCCGGGGCACGCCAGCCCGCCGGACCGACGGGTGGTCCGGTCGAGGGCAGCATGCCGGTCCGTCCGCGACCCGGCGGCAACCAGGGCGCTCCGGGCCCCGGCGGTCCCGGTGCTCCGGGCGGTCCCGGCATCGGCGCTCCTCACGGTCCCGGCGTTCCCGGCCCGGGCATCGCCGGTCCCGGCGGACCTGGTGGCCCCGGTGGTCCCGGTGGTCCCCGGATGTCCGACGACACCGCCGTGCTCACCCCGCAGAACCCGGTCCGTGATCCGCTCGCCGCCCCCGCGCCCGGTCCCGGCGGCCATGTCTCCGGCGACACCCTCACCAGCGGCATCCCGGTCGTTCCCGGCGACCACCGCTCGCCCTTCCCGCCGCTGGGTGCGGGCGGCGTGGGCCCCGGACCGAATCCGCTCGCGCCTGCGATCCCCGGACCGCACGAGACCGGGGAGTTCTCCGCACCCGAGTTCCCCGCGGGCCCCGGGGGCGGCCCCGCCGGTCCCGTCGTGCCCGCCCCCGGAGCGGACGCGGCGCCCCGGCCCGCCCAGCCCCGGCCCGCCGCGGCCAAGCCGGCCAAGAAACGCCGCTCGAAGCTGGTGCTCGCGGGCGCCGGTGTGATCGGCCTGCTCGGCGTCGCGTACGGCGCCGGACTGCTGATGAACCACTCCGAGGTGCCCAAGAGCACCACGGTGCTCGGTGTCGACATCGGCGGCGGCTCCACGGAACAGGGCGTCAACAAGCTGGAGGCCGCCCTCGGCAAGCGTGCGGCGTCACCGCTTCAGCTCTCGGTCGGCGGCAAGAAGGAGCAGCTCCCGCCGGACAAGGCCGGGCTCTCCCTCGACAGCCAGGCCACCGTGCGCAATGCGGCCGGCAGCGACTACAACCCGGTGTCGGTGATCGGTTCCCTCCTCGGCGGCGAGCGTGTCGCCGAGCCGGTGATCCTCGTCGACGAGGAGAAGCTGAGCGTCGCGCTCACCGACCTGGCCGGCGTGTCCGGCTCGGCGACGGAGGGCACGATCAGGTTCGAGCCGGACAAGGTCGTTCCGGTACCGGGGAAGGCGGGCCAGGCTCTGGACGTCGGCCGTTCCATGATCTCGGTCAAGGACGCGTACCGCGCCCAGGTCGAGACGGGCCGGCCGAACCTCGTGGAACTGCCCGTCGCGGCCCGCCAGCCGACCATAACCCAGGCCGAGATCGACCGGGCGATGAAGGAGTTCGCGGAGCCCGCGATGTCCGGCCTGATCACCATCAAGGCAGGCGGCAAGCAGATCCAGTTCGGCCCCGCGCGGTCGCTGCCGCAGATTCTGTCGATGAAGGCGGTCGACGGGAGGCTGGTGGAGGTCTACGACAAGAAGGCGATCGACGAGCTGCTCGACGGCGTCTTCGACGGCGTGCTGATCACCAAGGGCGACGGCAAGAAGCACCAGCTCAACGCCGACGACGTGGCCCAGGCGATGGGGACCGCGCTGCGGGGCACCACCCCGGCCGAGCGGACCACCGAGATCGCACTCGACCCGAGCTGACGACGGCCCACCGCGGCCGTCATCGACGGGAGCCCCCGACCCGCCGGGCCGGGGGCTCCCGTCGATGCCCCCGTGGCCATCGGCGCCGGCCTACGGGCCCGGGTGCGGCCGCCGTCATCGGGGACGCCGAACGGGCTGTCCCGCACCCGCACATGGGCGCACTGCGGCGTGGTCAACGGCCGTCGGACGCGGGAGCGGGCCTCAGTTCAGACGGGCCCGCGCCGCCCGCGCCCGTCCCCGGATCGCCTCCGCCGTCGCCGGCTCGACCGTCGCGACCACGTCCGCGTACGCGTCCAGTTCCGCGGCCCCTGTCATGAACTCGCCGCGCTGCACGAGCAGCTGGGCCCGGTCGTAGCGCAGCCGTGCGGGGTGCGAGGGCAGCAGCAGCGACAGCTCCACGGCCCACAGGGCCACCGACGACTGTTCCGGGCGGGCCGCCGCCCAGGCGCGGATGTTGTTGAGGATGCGCAGCACCACGTCGAGCGGGCTCGCCGGAGTCAGCATGGAGGCGTCCAGAGGCGCCCCCGTCGCCCCCGCGATCAGCAGCTCGGCGTCGGACCCGGTCAGCAGCCGTCCGCCGGCGAACGGGTCGGCCAGCACCTGTTCGCCCGGCTCACCGAAGCCCACGACGAAGTGGCCGGGCAGAGCGACCCCGTACACCGGAGCGCCCGCACGCCGTGCCACCTCGATCCACAGCACCGACAGCAGGATCGGCAGACCGCGGCGGCGCCGGAGCACCTCGTGCAGCAGGGAGGACTCCAGTCGCCGGTAGTCGCCGGGGGACCCCCGGAAGTCGCAGCGTCCCCCGAGCAGGGCCGCCAGCGCGGCCGCCCAGGCGTGGGGGCTCTTCGTGCCGTAGGGCAGCAGACCGGCGAGACGGTCCAGCTCGATCTGGGCCGCGTCCAGGCCCGCCTCGTCCAGGCCGGGGTCCGCCTCCGTGCCGATCAGCAGACACAGCAGGGCGAGATCGGGCCGCTCCGAGCGGGCCTCGTCGGTGAAACGCCGCCGCCAGGGATCGTCGTGCATACGCCAGTCGTACCCGTCTAAGCCGATCGGAAGTGGTGGTAGCGGTACAGGGTCGTGAATCCCATGCCCTCGTACAGTGCTTCCGCCCCCGCGTTGTCCTGCTCCACCTGGAGCCAGGCGGCCGAGGCGCCCTCCTCCAGCGCACGCTGCGCGAGGGAGGTCATCACCGCCGTCGCGAGCCCCTGACGCCGGTAGGCGGGATCCACCTCCACCGCCATGAAGCCCGCCCAGCGTCCATCGACCACACACCGTCCGATCGCCGCCGGTACCGTGCCGTCGCTGCCCACGGAGGCGAACCACACGGACGGGCCGCTGCCCAGGACCTTCAGCACATGGCCGCCGGGCACACCGGTCCGCTGGTAGCGCTGGAGCCAGGACTCGTTGAAGGAACGCGCCAGCCGGACGCGTTCGACGTCCGCGTCGAGGTCGGCGATCGGTGCCAGGGCCCCGATCCGCAGGTCCGCCGACACCTCGCGGACCCAGCCGCGCGCCGCCAGCTGGGCGCCCAGCTGCTCCTGCGTGCCGGCCGCGCCGGTCGCCGTCTGGACGTACGCGGGCAGTCCCCGCTCCTCGTACCAGGCACGGACCCGGTCCAGCGCGTCGTCGAGCGGCAGACCGGGGTCGCCGAGCGGCAGTACCGAGTTGGCGCGCCGGGTGAAGCCGGACGCGGCTCGCAGCTCCCAGTCGCCGAGCCGTTCGCGTTCCACCGGCTGCCAGGCCCGCGCGGTCACCCGGGCGAGCTCGTCGAAGTCCGCGGCCGGACCGCGTCGGCGGGCCGGCGCGGCGGGCACCACCTTGCCCGCGACCAGCGACGATTCCGGGATACGGACACTCTCGCCGGTCCGCCGTGTGATCAGCAGCACACCCGCGTCCCATGATGTGAGAACACCAACCGTGTCGGTGAACTTCTCGCCACCCGGGGTTGCCTCCGCGAGGCACCGGACAGACACTCGTTTGCCCACGTCAGCGGGTGTAATACGGACTTCGAGGCGTCCGCCGCCGGTGATTTCCACAGCTCTGCCAGCCCCTCCTGTTCGGATCGTGCCCAGGAACGGAGATACTAGGGGCGGGCATCGACGACGCCGCGCTCCCGCGCAATGCCAGCCCTACCGAGGAGGAACGACAGCGTGACCTACGTCATCGCGCAGCCTTGTGTCGACGTCAAGGACAAGGCGTGCATCGAGGAGTGCCCCGTCGACTGCATCTACGAGGGTTCCCGGTCCTTGTACATCCACCCCGACGAATGCGTCGACTGCGGTGCTTGTGAGCCGGTCTGCCCCGTCGAAGCGATCTTCTACGAGGACGACACTCCGGAAGAGTGGAAGGACTACTACAAGGCGAACGTCGAGTTCTTCGACGAGCTCGGATCGCCCGGTGGTGCTTCGAAGCTCGGTCTGATCGAGCGTGACCACCCCTTCATCGCCGCCCTGCCGCCGCAGAACCAGTAGCAGCCGGCTCGGCAGCTGTCGCCGTCCCCGGTCCCGTACGGTCGTCGTCCGTACGGGACCGAGGCGTTTGTCCCCACCCGGCCGCCGCCCACGAACGAGAAAGAGAAGTCTTCGTGTCCGCAGTCTCTTCCCGCCTTCCGACCTTCCCCTGGGACAAGCTCGAGCCGTACAAGACGACGGCCGCTGCCCACCCGGACGGCATCGTGGACCTCTCGGTCGGCACCCCGGTCGACTCCGTGCCGGAACTGATCCAAAAGGCTCTCGTGGAGGCCGCCGACTCGCCGGGCTATCCCACGGTGTGGGGCACGCCCGAGCTGCGGGACGCGCTCACCGGCTGGCTGGAGCGCCGGCTCGGTGCCGTCGACGTCGCGCACACCAACGTCCTGCCGGTCGTCGGCTCCAAGGAGCTGGTGGCCTGGCTGCCGACCCAGCTCGGTCTCGGCGCCGGCGACAAGGTCGCCTACCCCCGGCTGGCCTACCCGACCTACGAGGTCGGCGCCCGGCTGTGCGGCGCGACCCCCGTCGAGTACGACGACCCCACCGAGCTCGACCCGCGGGGCCTTCGGCTCCTCTGGCTCAACTCGCCGTCGAATCCGACCGGGCGGGTCCTCGCCAAGGACGAGCTGGTCCGCATCGTCGCCTGGGCGCGCGAGCACGGGATCCTGGTCTTCAGCGACGAGTGCTACCTGGAGCTGGGCTGGGAGGCGGAGCCGGTCTCGGTGCTGCACCCGGACGTCTGCGGCGGGACCTACGAGGGTGTCGTCGCGGTGCACTCGCTCTCCAAGCGGTCGAACCTGGCGGGATACCGCGCCGCGTTCATCGCCGGCGACGACGCGGTGCTCGGCGAGCTGCTGCAGATCCGCAAGCACGGCGGGATGATGACTCCGGCGCCGGTGCAGGCGGCGACGATCGCCGCCCTCGGCGACGACACGCACGTCTCGGAGCAGCGGGCCCGCTACGCCGCCCGGCGCACCGCGCTGCGGGCGGCGCTGGAGGCCCACGGCTTCCGCATCGAGCACAGCGAGGCCAGCCTCTACCTCTGGGCGACGCGCGACGAGGCGTGCTGGGACACCGTGGCGCACCTGGCGGGCCTCGGCATTCTGGTCGCGCCCGGCGACTTCTACGGGCCGGCCGGCGAGCGGTTCGTCCGGGTGGCGCTCACGGCCACGGACGAGCGCGTGGCGGCCGCGGTCAAGCGTCTGGGCGCCTGACTCCCGCACGGCACGCGGAGGGGCCCCGGGAGTTCGTCTCCCGGGGCCCCTCCACCGTTCGGCCGTGCGTCGTGCCGCGGGATCAGCCGAGCGGCAGGTCCTTCACCGGCAGCTGGTCGGTGGGCAGGCCGCCACCGGCGAGCCCGTCGGTCGGCAGGCCGCCGCCGCCCAGGGACTGGGTGGCTCCGCCCGCGGTCTCACCGAGGACGTCGCCCGCGCTGCCCGCGGCGTCACCGGCGGCCTTCTGGGCGACCGGGGTCGCCGTCTTGCCGGTCTTGCCGACGGTCTTGCCCGCGGCCGGGACGGCCTTCTTCACGGCCGAGCCGCCGGTCTGGCCGGCCACCTCGGTGGACTTCTGGGCGGCACCGTCGAGGGTGCCGGTGACGCCCTCGGCGTCAAGAGCGGTCAGGCTGCCGACCGGAGCCTGCGGAAGATCCACGGCGCTTGCGGAGCCGGCCGCACCGACCACGGGGGCTGCACCCGCCGCGATGAGCAGCGCGGCACGGGCGATCCGACGGGTCAGGGGGAGGGACATGATGCTCCTTGAGACGAGAAGGACGGTGTGGTTGGTGCCTGTCCGGAGCCGCTTCCGGCCCTCGGACGCAGTGACAACCGTTCGGAGGGAGGGAGAAGTTGCGGTACGCCAAGGTAAAGAGTTGGTAATGCGTCGCATTATCGGTTCCGGATAAAGACGGGCAAACATTCCATTGCGCGAGGGGCCGCTGAACCGTCACTTCGCTGTTCTCGCAAGGGAATTCCCGGGAGGGTGATGGGGGAGTGCACATGCCCGGGTCACACCCTGGTGTGAGTAGCCGGACGTTCCCCTTCCGGGGGAGCGCTCGTATCAGCGTGCGACGCGAATTCGAACTTCGCCCGGGCCGGAATCCGCGCCGGATTCCTGGCGCGGATTGCTCGCGGCACCGGCGGTGTCCGCACCCGCCGCGTTCCCACCTGTCGCCACGGCGCCACGGCCGGCGCCGGCGGAGTCCTCGGACGCCGCGACGGAATGCCAGCCCTTGCCGGACTCCTTCGCGCTCCACACCTTGCCGCCGTACGAGACTTCCTCGATCCGCAGACCGTCCGCCCGCGCCACCGCCCAGTGCGCCAGCTCCCAGCCCTGCCGGGACGCCCCGCCGTCGTCCGCGGCGACGGTGGACGCCACCGGCACGGACACCTCGCCCGCGCCCGGAGCCCCGGCGCCGGCAGGGGACTTCGGCGTGACGCCGGGCCCGAACGCGCGCACCAGTTCGGCCCGCACCTTCGCCGGGTCGCCGGCCTCGGTGGACTTCCCCCGGTCGCACGTCAGTGCGCCGCTCGTACGCCCGGTCAGCGCGGCGGCCAGCAGCGTGGCGTCCGGCTCGTGCTTGGCGTAGGCCTGCGGAAAACCGCTGCGCTGCACGCGCTGCGCGGCGACGGTCAGCGGGAGGCGCGAGTAGCCGGGGACTTCGGCCAGATGCGCGTAGAACTTCCCCGACGAGTACACCGGGTCGAGGATCTGGGCCGTCGTGCCCCACCCCTTGGACGGACGCTGCTGGAACAGGCCGAGCGAGTCACGGTCGCCGTGCTCGATGTTGCGCAGCCCCGACTCCTGAAGGGCGGTCGCGAGCGCGATGGTGACCGCGCGCTCCGGCATACCGCGGGTGGTGCCCACGGCGGAGATGGTCGCGGCGTTCGCGGCCTGCTCGGTGGTGAGTTCATAGCTCGGGCCGTCCGCGCCCGAGGCGGCGCGCACCGTGCAGCGGGGGGTGCCGCCGCCCGACACGTACTGCACGGCGACATAAGCTGCCAGTGCCAGCAGCACGGCGAACGCGGCCGCGAAACGCAGGAGGCGGCCGCGCCGGAGGGGGGAGGCGGTCTCGGGCACGTGCCCACCGTACTGGAGCCCGCGCTAGGGTCGGAGGCATGCCTGAAACCGTGCTTGACCTCACTCTTGATGCCCCGGCGCTGACCGCCGCACTGGTCGATTTCCGCTCCGTCAGCGGCGAGGAGAAGCCCCTCGCGGACGCCATCGAGCAGGCATTGCGTGCCTTCCCGCATCTCACGGTCGACCGGCACGGCAACAACGTGGTGGCCCGCACGGATCTCGGGCACACGGAGCGGGTCATTCTCGCCGGTCACATCGACACGGTCCCGATCGCCGACAACGTGCCCTCACGGCTCGACGACAACGGCGTCCTCTGGGGCTGCGGCACCAGCGACATGAAGTCGGGTGTGGCGCTCCAGCTGCGGATGGCCGCGACCGTCCCCGAGCCGAACCGCGATCTCACCTTCGTCTTCTACGACAACGAAGAGGTCGCCGCCCACCTCAACGGTCTGGGACATGTGGCCGAGGCCCACCCCGAGTGGCTGCGGGGTGACTTCGCCATCCTGCTGGAGCCGTCGTACGGCGAGGTCGAGGGCGGCTGCCAGGGTACCCTGCGGGTCCACCTGCGTACGGCGGGGGAGCGGGCCCACTCCGCGCGCAGCTGGATGGGCTCCAACGCCATCCACGCGGCGGCGCCGATCCTCGCCCGCCTCGCCGCGTACGAGCCGCGCCGGCCGGTGATCGACGGACTCGAGTACCACGAGGGCCTCAACGCGGTGGGCATCGAGGGAGGTGTCGCCACCAACGTCATCCCGGACGCGTGCACGGTCGTCGTCAACTACCGGTACGCGCCGGACCGCAGCGAGGAGGAGGCCGAGGCCCACGTCCGCGAGGTCTTCGCCGACTGCGGCGTCGCGGAGTTCGTGGTGGACGACCACACCGGCGGTGCCCTGCCCGGGCTCTCCCACCCGGCCGCCGCGGCGTTCATGGAGGCCGTGGGCGGCAGCGCGCGCCCGAAGTTCGGATGGACCGACGTGTCCCGTTTCAGCGCGCTCGGGGTCCCGGCGGTCAATTACGGACCGGGCGACCCGCTCTACGCGCACAAGCGGGACGAACACGTCGAGGTGGACAAGATCGTGCACTGCGAGCAGCGGCTGCGTGACTGGCTCACTTCCTGACCGCCGGGATTTCACGTTTCGTAACGTTCTCCGACCTACCCTGACCCAAAGCAACGATGTTCGGCGGAGGGAGCAGGTCATGGGCAACCCGGAGGGTTTGCAGGCGCTGGAGGAGCAGCGACTGGGGCCGGTGCTGCGCCGCAGGGACCAGGTGCAGCCCGGCACCACCGACCAGCGGCTGCTGGACACCGAGGGCGACTCCCAGTGGGTGCACACCGATCCCTGGCGGGTCATGCGCATCCAGTCGGAGTTCGTGGAGGGCTTCGGCGCACTCGCCGAACTGCCCAGCGCGATCAGCGTCTTCGGCTCCGCCCGCACGGCGCCCGGCACGCCCGAGTACGAGGCGGGCATCCGGATCGGGAAGGCGCTGGTCGAGGCCGGTTTCGCGGTGATCACGGGCGGTGGCCCGGGGGCGATGGAGGCGGCGAACCGCGGCGCGCGCGAGGCCAAGGGCATCTCGGTCGGCCTCGGTATCGAGCTCCCTTACGAGCAGGGCCTCAACCCGCACGTCGACATCGGCGTGAACTTCCGCTACTTCTTCGTCCGCAAGACGATGTTCGTGAAGTACGCCTCGGGCTTCGTGGTCCTGCCGGGCGGCCTGGGCACGCTGGACGAACTGTTCGAAGCGCTGACCCTCGTCCAGACCGGCAAGGTGACCCGCTTCCCGATCGTGCTCTTCGGCACGGAGTACTGGAGCGGCCTGGTGGACTGGCTCCGCCACACGGTCGTGGCGCAGGGGAAGGCGTCGGAGAAGGACCTGGTGCTGTTCCACGTGACGGACGACGTGGAGGAGGCCGTCTCCCTGGTGACGAAGGAGACGGGTCACTAGGCACAGCTGTCCCGTACCTCGGTCGCCGGACGGCCCGCCCGGCGACCGAGGCCCGGGGTCACAGCCCTAGGCCAGGCCCCGGCGGGCCACCGCCGGCGCCCGGTGGCCGGCGATCGTGGCCACCATGTCCAGCACCTGGCGGGTCTCCGCCACCTCGTGGACCCGGTACACCTGCGCCCCCAGCCACGCCGACACGGCGGTCGTCGCCAGCGTCCCGATCAGGCGCTCCTTCACCGGGCGGTCCAGGGTCTCCCCGACGAAGTCCTTGTTGGACAGGGAGACCAGCACCGGCCAGCCCGTCTCCACCATGTCGCCGAGCCGTCGCGTCGCCTCCAGCGAATGGCGCGTGTTCTTCCCGAAGTCGTGTCCGGGGTCGATCATGATCGCGTCGCGCCGTACGCCCAGCTCCACGGCCCGCTCCGCCAGCGACAGCGTCACCCGCAGGATGTCCGCGACGACGTCGTCGTACGCGATGCGATGCGGGCGGGTACGCGGCTCGGCGCCGCCCGCGTGCGTGCACACCAGGCCCGCGCCGTACCGGGCCGCGACCTCGGCCAGCTTGGGGTCGACCCCGCCCCACGCGTCGTTCAACAGGTCCGCGCCCGCCTCGCAGACGGCCCGGCCGACGTCGTGCCGCCAGGTGTCGACGCTGATCACCACGTCCGGGAACCGCTTGCGTACCTCGGCCACGAAGCCGACCGTCCGCCGCGTCTCCTCCTCGGCCGTGACCTCGGCGCCGGGCCCGGCCTTCACCCCGCCGATGTCGATGATCGCGGCGCCCTCGGCCACCGCCTGCTCGACCCGGGCGAGCGCGGGTTCGTCGTGGAACGTCGCGCCCTGGTCGTAGAAGGAGTCGGGCGTACGGTTCACGATCGCCATGATCACCGGCTCGTGCGGGTCGAATTCGCGCTGGCCCAGCCGCAGCATCAGCTGTTTCCTCCTCGGTTCGTCCGCCTGCGACCCTAACTGTCGGACGGTCGTGGCACGATCAGCAGCGGACAGATTCCGTTCGGTGGAGAGGGTTCGCCCGTGTTCTTGTTCTTGCTGATCGCGATGGTCGTGGTGGTCGCCGCGGTCACGCTCGCCGTGGTCGGCGGCGGCGACAGCGCGGCGCTGCCCGAGGCCGCGCCCGAGCAGCTGGTCGACCCTCTTCCCGAGTCCCGGCCGGTGGGACGCGCGGACGTGGAGGCGCTGCGGCTGCCGGTGGGCATGCGCGGCTACCGGATGGCGGACGTGGACGACGTGCTGGGCCGCCTCGGGGCGGAGCTCGCCGAGCGCGACGCCCGTATCGCCGAGCTGGAGTCCGCGCTGGCCGGTGCGCAGGCGACCGCGGTGGGCACGGCGGACCTGTTCACCGGACCCGGTGACCCTTTCGCCAAGCCCGGCGACTTCCGGCGCGGTGACCGTTTCACCGAGCCCGAGGACCGGTTCGACAAGCCCGACGAGGACTCCGAGCAGTGATTGGCGGGGCGGTGGCGGGACCCGACGGGCGGCTGCGCTGCCCCTGGGGACTGTCCACCGAGGACTACGTCAGGTACCACGACGAGGAGTGGGGCCGGGCGGTCCACGGCGACGACGCCCTCTTCGAGCGGCTGTGTCTGGAGGCCTTCCAGTCCGGGCTGTCCTGGATCACCATCCTGCGCCGGCGTGAGAGCTTCCGCCGGGCCTTCGGCGACTTCGAGATCGCGGCGGTCGCGCGGTACACCGACGCCGACAAGGAGCGCCTCCTCGCGGACGAGGGGATCATCCGCAACCGCGCCAAGATCGAGGCGACCCTCGCCAACGCGCGAGTGCTCGCCGGCCGTCCGGCCGGCGAGCTGGACGCGCTCATCTGGTCGTACGCACCCGACCCGGCTTCCCGTCCGGCGCCGCGGACCGTCGCCGACGTCCCTGCCGTCACCGACGAGTCCACCGCGCTCGCCAAGGCCCTCAAGAAGCAGGGGCTGCGTTTCATCGGCCCCACGACGGCCTACGCCCTGATGCAGGCGTGCGGCCTGGTCGACGACCACCTGGCCGACTGCGTGGTCAGAGGCGCCGCCTCGGGCGGCCGGGCCTCCTGACCAGGACCTGACGACCGGCCTAACGGCCCAGGTACTTCGGCTTCTCCTTCGCGACGAAGGCCTGCACCGCGATGGTGTGGTCCTCCGACGCGCCCGCCAGCGTCTGCAGCTCGTCCTCCTTCTCCAGCGTCTCGTCGAGCGTGTGCCCGGCGCCGTAGGCGAGCGACTCCTTGATAGCGGCGTACGCGACGGTCGGCCCGTCCGCCAGCGCACGGGCCACCGCCGCGGCCTCGGCGGCCAGCCGGTCGGCCGGGACGAGCTTGTTCGCGATGCCCAGCTCGTACGCCTCCTGGGCGGAGAAGGACCGCGGGAAGAGCAGCAGGTCGGCGGCCCGGCTCTGACCGATCAGCCGCGGCAGCGTCCAGGAGACGCCGGAGTCCGCGGTCAGCGCCACTCCCGCGAACGAGGTCGTGAAGGACGCGGTGTCGGCGACGACCCGGTAGTCCGCGGCGAGCGCGAAGCCCAGGCCCGCTCCGGCGGCCACGCCGTTGATCCCCGCGACGACGGGCTTCGGCATCCCGGTCAGCGCACGCACGACGGGGTTGTAGTGCTCCCGCACCGTGTTCATGGTGTGGCCGGTGCCCGAGGCCTTGTCCTCGGCGAGCAGCGAGATGTGCTCCTTGAGGTCCTGGCCCACGCAGAACGCGCGCCCGGTCGCCGTCAGCAGAACCGCCCGTACGGCAGGATCGGCGGCCGCTGCCTCGGCTGAGTCCCGCAGAGCGGCTTTCGCCTCGGTGTTCATCGCGTTCATGGCCTCGGGCCGGTTGATCGTGATCGTCGCGAGTCCGTCGCTCACCTCGTACAGCACGGAGTCGGCCATGGCAGGTCCCCTTTACGGCTCAGCGGTGGTGTCCAGGGCCAGCATGGCGGAGATCGCGGTGGGTGGGCATGTGACCTGTGTCTAACAATCTTCCGGCAATCTCGAGCGGCTTCGGCGCGGAGGGCGGCGAAGTATCGCAGGCGGATCGCCGAATTGAGTGGTTTTGCGTGAGCGCGTTGCCTAAGCGATGCCGACTGATGTTGGTCATCGGGTCCCGCCATGCGGGATAATGACCTGGAAGCACTGTGTTCGATGCCGGTGACACCTGGGTTGTCGGCCGATGAGCTGGTTTCAGGAAGGGGAACGAGCATGGCGGCCATGAAGCCGCGGACGGGCGACGGCCCGCTCGAGGTGACCAAGGAGGGGCGGGGCATCGTCATGCGCGTTCCGCTCGAAGGCGGCGGTCGGCTTGTTGTCGAGCTGACACCGGACGAAGCCGATGCTCTCGGCGACGCCCTGAAGAAGGTCGTCGGCTGACGCGGAAGCCCCACACTTTTCACTGCCCCGGCACGCTTGGTGCCGGGGCAGTGTGGTTTCCGAAACGGCGCGAAACATGCGTGAGCCGGTCGGGGCGTCGACGGTCCTGGGGGACGACGAAGACGACGGGGACGACGCGGACGGCAGGGGACGGCCGGGACGGCGAACGCGGATCCGCGATCGCCGGGGTGAGTGTCGCGGGACGGTGCTGCCGGGCCGGGGCCGCGGTCGGGCGGGGTCAGCCCCGGCGGACCGCGCAGAGCAGACCGTCGCCCACCGGCAGCAGGGACGGGAGCAGCTCCTGACTCTCCCGGACCGCGCGCAGGAGCTCGCGCAGGCGCAGCACCTCCGCCGGCTGGGCCGCCGAGTCGACCGTACGGCCGTCCGCGAAGACGCCTTCGAAGCACACAAGACCTCCAGGTCGGAGCAGGCGCAACGATTCAGCGAGACAGTCCAGCGACTCCATCCGGTCGCCGTCACAGAACACGAGGTCGTAGCCCCCGTCCGCGAGGCGGGGGAGGACGTCGAGGGCACGGCCCGGGATGAAGCGGGCGCGGTTGCCCGCGAATCCCGCCGCCCGGAAGGCCTGCCGCGCGAACTGCTGCCGGTCCGGCTCGGGGTCGACCGTGGTCAGGACGCCGTCGGGCCGCATGCCCTGGAGAAGGTAGATCCCGGAGACCCCCGTCCCCGTACCGATCTCCGCGACCGCCTTCGCGTCGGCGGTGGCAGCGAGCAGCCGCAGCGCTGCGCCGGTGCCTGGTGACACCGAGGCGAGCCCTGACTCCCGGGACCGGTCACGGGCCCAGCGCAGCGCGTCGTCCTCGGCGACAAAGGCGTCGGCGAACGCCCAGCTCGTCTGCCGGTTGGCGGTAATGACCCTCTCCTGTCCCCGTAGTTGGCGCGACGCTGACTGTATCCGTTGCGCCCGGGAACCCGCTGATGGGACCGGGCGTTATGAAGGCGGGGGGAGTACATGGACCAGGGTCGGAAGCAGCACCCAAATTCGCGTAAAGATTCTTATCCGGAGCTAACGGGCGAGGTGGCTATGGTAGGGGCTCCGCTGGACACCACCAGAGCCGACAGGGGAGGTGCGGCTGCACCTGCGGATCGGAGAGGAGTGCTGAAGCGCTTCCTCAGGTCACCGGGTGAGCCGAGATCCGTGACCGACATTGCTGACCGTTCTCGCACAGCCGACTCCGCAACTACAGCGACCTTCGCATCGGATGCGGAATCGCAGGCGTGGACGCCTCCCACCTGGGAGGAGATCGTCAGCACGCACAGCGGTCGCGTCTACCGTCTCGCATACCGCCTCACGGGCAACCAGCACGACGCCGAGGATCTCACACAGGAGGTCTTCGTCCGTGTCTTCCGCTCGCTGTCGACGTACACGCCGGGCACCTTCGAGGGCTGGCTGCACCGCATCACCACGAACCTCTTCCTGGACATGGTCCGCAGGAAGCAGCGCATCCGCTTCGACGCTCTCGGCGACGACGCGGCCGAGCGGCTGCCCAGCCGTGAGCCGTCCCCGCAGCAGGTCTTCAACGACACGCACTTCGACGCCGACGTCCAGCAGGCGCTGGACACCCTCGCGCCCGAATTCCGTGCCGCCGTGGTCCTGTGCGACATCGAAGGTCTGTCCTACGAGGAGATCGCCGCGACCCTGGGCGTCAAGCTCGGCACGGTCCGCAGCCGGATCCACCGCGGACGCTCGCATCTGCGCAAGGCACTTCAGCACCGTTCCCCCGAGGCCCGTGCCGAACAGCGGACGCTGACGGCGGCGGTCGGTCTGGCAGGGGAGGTCGGAACGGCGTGAGTGGCTCAAGCCCGACCCCTGCCGAGCAGCACCTGGGGGACCGGCTCGCCGCGCTTGTCGACGGTGAGCTGAAACACGACGCCCGGGACCGTGTGCTCGCCCATCTGGCGACCTGCCCCAAGTGCAAGGCCGAAGCCGACGCCCAGCGCCGGCTGAAGGATGTCTTCGCCCACACCGCACCACCGCCGCCCTCCGAGGGGCTGCTGGCGCGGCTCCAGGGCCTGCCCGCCGGACCGTCCGACGGTGACGACGGCAGGGACGGCCCGTTCGGCGGCGGACGCATGACGGAAGCCGTGTTCGGAGCGCTGAGTCCGTCCGCGGGTAGAACCGGCGACCCCCGCACGGAGACGTTCGGATACGTCCCCGGGGGCGCGCACGCCGCGGTCCTCCCCGGAGGGTCGAGCGGTTTCCGCATCCATGAGGTAGGACGCCAGGAAGCCGAGCGCTCTCCTTGGCGCGGCCGCAGGTTCGCCTTCGCGGCGGCGAGCGCGGTCTCCTTCGCCGCGATCGCCCTCGGCGGCTCGCTGCCGCTGGACACCTCGGTCCAGGCGAACCCCAGGGGAGGCGGCGCCGGGAACACCGTCACGCCGCTGCGTGCCCCCGCCGGCTCCGGCACGACGGGCGGCGGCACTTCGTCGACGTCCGCGCCCGGCTCCGTCAGGAGTACGGAGTACGAACGCCGCCGCGCCGGGGGCAACGGCCTGGCCAGGTCCGAGGACCGTCCCATCGGCCTCTCGGCTCCCGGTACGGGGACCGCGACGGCTGCGCCGGACCCCGCCCTCGCTGTCCCGGCCGTGGTGAACTCCCTGTTCACAGCACCGTCGTTGATACGCCCGACGGGCTCGGCCTTCCAGCTCGCGTCCGTCCCCGCCATCCAGGCGAACGCAACCCCGGCTCCCACGCACCTCATTGCCCCCACGCAGCCCGCGCAGTCTCTGACAACCCGGCGCTGACAGGGCACTGCGCGCGGATTCGCAAACCTGGTTGAATCTTCCGAGGGGTACCGCACAGGGGTGCCGCCGTGGTCGGCAGTTTGCGGGGAGAGCATGGACGACGGGAAGCCCACCGGACCCAAGGCGAAGTGGTGGAGCCGGCCCAGTGCGGGACGTGCTGCTCAAGGCGAAGCCGAGACGCAGCAGCCCGCGCCGGTGCCGGTCGCGGGGGCAGGGTCGGCAGCGGGGGCGGAGTCGCAGACGGCGGCCGATCCCCTCACCGCCGAGTCGCCCGCGACCGTCGCAGGGCCGGTTGCCGCAGCGGTCGTCGCTCCGGGCGAGCCCGTCACCGGACCGGTGCCCGAGCAGCAGCGTCCGCAGCCGCTGCACGAGCCGGACGTCTACAGCACGCCGCCGTACGGCGGGCCGGGGCCCTGGGCGCCCGCCCCGCCCGTCCAGCGGCCGGTGCCGACTCCCGCGCAGGGCACGCCCGTACCTCCGCAGTCCGTGGCACCGCAGTCCGTGGCACCGCAGAGCCCGGCGCAGGCCGCCGAGGGTGGTGTCTTCGCCCCGCCCGCGCACCAGCAGACGCCGCCCCCCGCGCCTCCGCACCCACGCAGCCAGCCCGATCCGCAGCCGCAGGCCCCGGAGGCGCACCACCCGCACGCCCAGCCCCAGCCCGATCCGCAGGGTGCGCACCACCCGCACCCCCCGCACCCGCAGGTCCACGGAGCGCACCACCCGGCCCAGACCCAGGGCGCCCTCCAGCAGCCCTCGTCGTGGCTCCAGTACGACCCGTGGAGCACCCGCGGCCCTGCCCCGCTCACCCACTCCGGTGAGCCCGCCAAGAAGCGCAGCCGCCGTGGTTCGCTGCTGGTGGGGGCTCTCGTCGTGGCGCTGCTCGCGGGCGGCATAGGCGGCGGGATCGGCGCGTACATCGAGCGCAACGGCGGCATCACCCAGGTCGAGTTGCAGCAGGCCCCCCGGGACAACGCAGACCGTGCGCCCGACAGCGTGGCCGGTATCGCCTCCAGCGCCCTGCCCAGTGTCGTCACCCTGCATGTGAGCGGCGGCGGTGAACAGGGCACCGGCACCGGCTTCGTCCTGGACGAGCAGGGCCACATCCTCACCAACAACCATGTCGTCGACCCGGCGGGCGCCGCCGGTGAGATCTCCGTCACATTCAGCGGGGGCGAAACGGCGAAGGCGACCCTCGTCGGCAAGGACAGCGGCTACGACCTCGCCGTCGTCAAGGTCGCGGGTGTCTCCGGGCTCAAGCCCCTGCCGCTCGGCAACTCCGACAGTGTCCAGGTCGGCGACCCGGTCGTGGCCATCGGCGCACCCTTCGACCTCCAGAACACGGTCACCTCCGGCATCATCAGCGCCAAGGAACGGCCGATCACCGCGGGCGGGGAGAAGGGTGACGGCAGCGATGTCAGCTACGTCGACGCCCTCCAGACCGACGCCCCCATAAACCCGGGCAACTCCGGCGGCCCGCTGGTGGACACCAAGGCCCGCGTCATCGGTATCAACAGCGCGATCCGCGCCGCCGACACGGCGGGCGCGGAGGGCGGCCAGGCCGGTTCGATCGGCCTCGGCTTCGCCATCCCGATCAATCAGGGCAAGCGCGTCGCCGAGGAGTTGATCAACACCGGCAAGGCCACCCACCCGGTGATCGGTGTGAGCCTCGACATGAAGTACACCGGCGACGGCGCACGCGTGGGCGAGAAGGGCAAGGACGGCTCCGGGTCCGTCTCGGCCGGCGGTCCCGCGGCCAAGGCGGGCGTCAAGGCCGGTGACGTGATCACCAAGGTCGACGGCCAGCGGGTGCACAGCGGCGAGGAGCTGATCGTCAAGATCCGTTCCCACCGCCCGGGCGACCGTCTGGAACTGACGGTGGTCCGCGCCGGGAAGGAACGGACGATGACACTGACCCTCGGCTCGGCCGACGGCGCGTGACGCACGGAAGTTCCGCCGGGTACCGTGGTTCGGGCCCGGCACCCATCCGATCTGCGGGCCACGGAGAACACGAGGAGCAGCAGGGTGTTCAATGACATAGGCGCACTGGAGCTGGTCACGATCATCGTGCTCGCCGTGCTCGTCTTCGGACCCGACAAGCTGCCCAAGGTCATTCAGGACGTCACCCGCTTCATCCGCAAGATCCGCGAGTTCTCCGAGAGCGCCAAGGAGGACATCCGCACCGAACTGGGGCCGGAGTTCAAGGACTTCGAATTCGAGGACCTCAACCCCAAAACGTTCATCCGCAAGCAGCTGAACGAGAACGAGGATCTGAAGGAGCTCAAGGAGCTCCGCAGCTCCTTCGATCTCAAGAAAGAGATGAACGACGTCGCGGACGCGGTGAACGGCTCCGACACGGACCGTTCCGTGCCGGCCGCGGTCTCCCACGCCGACGGCTCCACGGCGGCCTCCTCCGGCACTCCCGACCTGCTGAAGAAGCGCGAAAAGGTCGATCAGGACGAGCGGCCGCCCTTCGACGCAGACGCCACCTGAGTACTGTCAATCCCTGCGAGCCGGGACAGGGTGGCTATTCTCTCCATCTGTCAGGACGCGAGGACGCCCGAGGGGGGCGGGTCCGCTCCGGACCTCGGACACAGAGGAGGCGGCCGGGTAGATGGAGACGACAAGTCGACCAGCGGCTCAGAGCACGGTCAGCGATTCCCCCGCTCCCGGTGCGCAGCGTACGACGGCACCGGAGGGCAAGGCGGGTGCCGCGGCCCAGCGCGCGGTCGACGGCTATCTGAAGGCACCGTTCCCCTGGTACGGACTGGACGAGGCCTTCACGGGCCCGCGTTGGCTCATGCAGGTCGGCGCGGCCGCTGACGGCACGGTCCAGCACGGCGCGGTGGGGCACGGCGACGAGCCGTCGATACGCTCGGAGGCGGCCGGTACGGAGAAGGAACGCTTCGCGGTGGTCATCACCGTGGCGGCGAGCCCCGTACGCCGCAGCGGGGACGGCACGGGCGTCCTGGACGCCACCACGGTTTCCTCCGCGGCCTGGCTGGCCGGCTCGGGACTGCTGGCCCACACCTGGCCCGCCCAGCTGGACCACTCGCTGCGTGACGACTGGCTGGACCAGCAGACGGAGACCGCCTTCGAGCTCGCGGACGACATGAGCGGACCGGCCTGGTCCACGCTCTCGCTGCCGGTCGACGGCGAGCCGACGCCCTTCCACTACCGCGAGTCGGAGTTCGGCTGGGTGCTGGCCGGTTCCACCCGGACGGGGGTGCACATCGGCGCGTACGGGCGCGGGATGAGCGCCTACGGTCTCGCCTTCTCGGCGGTCGAGGACCTGGGCTCGTACATCCCGTCCTGACGGCACCGGACGGGCTTCCCGTCCTGACGGCACCGGACGGGCTTGGTCATCAAGCCCGTCCGGACGCGGGACCACGGCGCTCAGGCACCTCCGGCGGCGGGCCCACCCGCCGCCGGACCGCTCAGAACTTGTTCCGCGGGGTGATCCCCAGCGACATGCCCGACAGGCCGCGCTGACGGCCGCCCAGCTTGCCCGCGATCGCGCGCAGGGCGGAGCCCGCGGGGGAGTCGGGGTCGGTGAGCACGACGGGCTTGCCCTCGTCGCCGCCCTCACGCAGGCGTACGTCGATCGGAATGGAACCCAGCACCGGCACGGTCGCGCCCGTGGTCTTCGTCAGGCCCTCGGCGACCCGCCGGCCGCCGCCGCTGCCGAAGACGTCGACCATCTCGTCGCAGTGCGGGCACGGCAGGCCCGACATGTTCTCGACGACACCGACGATCTTCTGATGGGTCTGGACGGCGATCGAACCGGCCCGCTCGGCGACCTCGGCCGCGGCTTGCTGGGGGGTCGTCACCACCAGGATCTCCGCGTTGGGTACCAGCTGCGCCACCGAGATCGCGATGTCGCCGGTGCCCGGGGGCAGATCGAGCAGCAGGACGTCCAGGTCGCCCCAGTACACGTCGGCGAGGAACTGCTGGAGCGCGCGGTGCAGCATCGGGCCGCGCCACACCACCGGGGCGTTGCCCGGGGTGAACATGCCGATCGAGATGACCTTCACGCCGTTCGCGGACGGCGGCATGATCATGTTCTCGACCTGGGTGGGACGGCCGTCGGCGCCCAGCATCCGGGGCACCGAGTGACCGTAGATGTCGGCGTCCACGACACCGACCTTCAGTCCGTCGGCCGCCATCGCGGCCGCCAGGTTCACGGTCACGGAGGACTTGCCGACACCGCCCTTGCCGGAGGCGACCGCGTACACCCTGGTCAGCGAGCCGGGCTGGGCGAACGGCACCTCACGCTCGGCCGTGCCGCCGCGCAGCGACGACGTGAGATCGCGCCGCTGCTCGTCGCTCATCACGTCCAGCGTGACGTCGACGCGGGTGACACCGTCGAGGCGGGCCACCGCGTCCGTCACGTTCTTGGTGATCGTCTCGCGCATCGGGCAGCCGGAGACGGTGAGGTACACCGTGACCGCGACCGCGCCGTCCGCCTCGATCCCGACTGATTTGACCATGCCGAGTTCGGTGATCGGTCGGTTGATCTCGGGGTCGTTCACCGTCGCCAGTGCCTCAAGCACCGCGTCTTCCGTAGCCATACCGATGATGGTACGGCGCTGACCACCACCGCCGGTAAGGCCGTCAGCGGTCGCTTTCGTCACGCCCCGGGCCGCGCTCGTACGGGAATACGACGCGACGCTCCTCCATGTCCCTCACGAGGTCCTGGAGTTCCGAGCGGATCCAGTCGCGGGTGGCCACCTCGCCGAGGCCCATCCGCAGGGCGGCGATCTCCCGGGTGAGGTACTCGGTGTCCGCGATCGACCGCTCGTTCTGCTTGCGGTCCTGCTCGTGGGTGACCCGGTCGCGGTCGTCCTGGCGGTTCTGCGCCAGCAGGATCAGCGGAGCGGCGTACGAGGCCTGGAGGGACAGCATCAGGGTCAGGAAGATGAAGGGGTACGGGTCGAAGCGCAGACCGGCGGGCGCGCTGACGTTCCACACCACCCACATGATGATGATCACCGTCATCCAGACGATGAACCGTCCGGTGCCCAGGAAGCGCGCGATCCGCTCGGAGAACCGGCCGAATGCCTCCGGGTCGTACTCCGGCAGCAGAGCGCGCCGCGGCGCGCGGGGCTGATCGAGCCGGACCCGCGGGCGGGGCGTGGCGCTCGCTCCCGACGGCAGCCGCTCCTTCGTGTCGCCGCGCTCTCCGAGCCCGGACTCGCCGCCGCTACCCATGGGCGGACTCCTCGAACTCCGTCTCCCGCCAGTCCTCCGGCAGCAGATGGTCCAGGACGTCGTCGACGGTCACCGCACCGAGCAGCGAACCGCCCTCGTCGACGACGGGCGCCGCGACCATGTTGTACGCCGCGAGATAGCTGGTGACGGCCGGCAGCGGGGTGTCCGGCGACAGCGGCGGCAGATCACTGTCGACGAGGGAACTGACCAGGGTGAACGGCGGGTCTCGCAGCAGCCGCTGGAAGTGGACCGTGCCGAGGTACTTGCCCGTCGGCGTCTCGTCCGGCGGGCGGCACACGTACACCTGCGCGGCGAGCGCGGGCGAGAGGTCCTGCTGGCGTACCCGGGCCAGCGCGTCGGCGACCGTGGCGTCCGGCCGCAGCACGATCGGCTCCGTGGTCATCAGTCCGCCGGCCGTGTGCTCCTCGTACGACAGCAGCCGGCGCACATCGGCGGCGTCGTCCGGCCGCATCAGGGTGAGCAGGCGCTCCTGGTCCTCCTCGGGCAGCTCGGAGAGCAGGTCGGCCGCGTCGTCCGGGTCCATGGCCTCCAGCACGTCGGCGGCCCGCTCCTCCTTGAGCTTGCCGAGGATCTCGATCTGGTCGTCGTCCGGCAGCTCCTCCAGCACGTCGGCAAGCCGGTCGTCGTCGAGGGCCGCGGCGACCTCCGCACGCCGCTTCGGCGACAGATGGTGCAGCACATTGGCGAGGTCGGCCGGGCGCAGCCGCTCGAAGGTGGCGACCAGGCTCTCGGCGCCCTGCGCGTCCTCGTCGAGCGAGAAGCCGGTCACCGCCGACCACTCGACGGTCAGGGTCTCTCCTCTGCGCCGCAGCGCCCCTGCCCTGCCCTTGCGGACGAACGCCTTGTCGATCTCCCAGTCGCGCCGGGCGGGCAGCTGCTGGATCGAGACGTCGAGGACGGTGACCTCCTCGCCGCTGTCCACCAGCTGTACGCGGCGGTCGAGCAGTTCGCCGAGCACCAGCCGCTCGGTGGGCCGCTGTTCGAACCGGCGCACGTTCAGTACGCCGGTGGTGATGACCTGTCCCGACTCCACGCCGGTGACCCGGGTCATCGGGAGGAAGATCCGGCGGCGGCTGAGCACCTCGACGACCAGACCGAGCAGCCGCGGCGGCCGCCGCCCCACCCGCAGCATCACGACGAGGTCGCGCACCCGGCCCACCTGGTCGCCCTGCGGGTCGAAGACGGGCACGCCCGCGAGGTGGGACACGAAGATCCGAGGGGCGCCTGCCACCGTCTCCGCCCTCCTCGCTCGCCGGGATTTCGCCGGGTATCACCGCTGATCGTGGGCTTCAGGCTAGCCCGTACCGATGCGTGCCGCCCCTGGCCGACGTCCGTACGGCTCCCTGCGGAGCGGCCCGCTCCGCACAGGTACGCTGCCGTCTGCCACCCATGACAAGCAGATGAGAGGCAGTGCGCCGGTGACTCTCCTCCCCCCGGTTCCTCAGGCTCGCAGGGCCGTGCTCTCCGTGGCGGTGTGCGCCGGACTGACCATGGCGCTCACGGCTTGCGGAGGAGAGGACCCCGACGCGGGGACCAACGGAATCGGCAAGCTCTCCGCCGCCGAGATCGAGACGAAGGCGAAGACCGCGGCGGACGCTGCGACGGCCGTACGGCTGTCGGGCACCCTCGTCAGCAAGGGCGGCACCTACAAGCTGAACATGCGCCTCAAGCACGGCGGCGGCACCGGCTCCGTCACCTCGAAGGACAACACCTTCGAACTGCTGAGGATCGGCAAGGCGCTCTATCTGAAGGCCGACGCCGGTTTCTGGAACCCCGAGGGCGGCAAGGGCGAGGCGAAGCCGGGCGAGACGGGCGACGAGGCGGCGGACAAACTCGACGACAAGTACGTGAAGGTCCCCGAGGGCGACCCCGCGTACAACCAGTTCCGCGGCTTCACGGACATGGACGTCCTGCTGGAGGGACTCCTCGGGATGCAGGGCGAGCTGAGCAAGGGCGACCGTACGAAGGTCGGCGGCGTCCGCGCGATCAAGGTGACGGCGGGGGAGGGCGCGGGCGGCACGCTCGACGTCTCCCTGGAGGGCGAGCCCTATCCCCTTCAGTTCACGCGGGCCGGCGGGGCCGGTGTGCTGACGCTCGGGGACTGGGGCAAGGACTTCCCGCTCGAGGCGCCGTCGAAGGAGGAGACGGTCGACTACGGCGGCCAGCTCCCGAAGACGAACAACCAGTCGGACTCCTCCGGCGACTGAGGCCGGGGCGGCCGACGGCCGGGCGGCTTGCGGTGCGGGTTGCCCGGGCCCAGCGGGAGGGACGCGCCCCGGGCCCCGGGGCAGCTCTCAGCCGCGCTTCTTCTTGCGGCCGACCAGCAGTCGCGGAAGCCCGGCAGGCGCCGGACGACGGGTCGTCGCCGGGGTCGGGAGCGGCGGCTCCGCCAGCGACGTGGACGGCAGGTCCGTGGTCGCGGCGCGCGGTTCGAGTCGCAGGACACGGCACTCGCGCGCCCACCGCTCCGTCATCGCCTCCGCGTCCGGCGCGTTCAGCCGCTTGCCCTTGAGCTCGGCGACCGCCGCTTCCCACGCCGGCGCGTGCGGCTCCAGCTCGGACACCGCGGCCGTCCACACGACGAGCCGCCCGCCCTTGTCCTTGCTGCGCACGGTGACCTCGGCCGCACCCCCGTCCACCAGCTGCGGCAGCGGCTGCTCGCCGGGCCCGTCGCCCACGAGATGCAGGGCACCCTCGTGCCAGACGTGCCAGAGCGCCCGCGCGGGACCTCGGCCCCGGACCCAGACGAGGCCCGACTTCTTGGTGGCTTCCTCGACGAGCGCCCGGTCGGGGAGTGCGACGTCCCCGGTGGTGCGGGCGGAAGGTTCGGTCATGCCCGCAGCCTATCTACAGCCAGCCGTTGCGCTTCAGGGTGCGGTGGATGGCCAGACAGACGCCGATGATGCCCGTCATCACCATCGCGTAGCCGTACTTCCAGTGCAGCTCCGGCATGTGGTCGAAGTTCATGCCGTACACCCCGCAGACCGCTGTCGGCACGGCGATGATCGCCGCCCACGAGGTGATCTTGCGCATGTCCTCGTTCTGGGCGACTGTCGCCTGCGCCAGATTGGCCTGGAGGATCGAGTTGAGCAGCTCGTCGAAGCCGATGACCTCTTCCTGCACCCGGGCGAGGTGGTCGGCGACGTCACGGAAGTACTTCTGGATGTCCGGGTCGATCAGCCGCATCGGGCGCTCACTGAGCAGCTGCATCGGCCGCAGCAGCGGCGACACGGCCCTCTTGAACTCCAGTACCTCGCGCTTGAGCTGGTAGATCCGCCCGGGGTCGCTGCCGCGCGGGCTGCCCTTGTCGGGCGCCGAGAAGACATCGATCTCGACCTCGTCGATGTCGTCCTGCATCGCGCCGGCGACCGCGATGTACCCGTCGACGACATGGTCGGCGATGGCGTGCAGCACCGACGAGGGGCCCTTCGCCAGCAGCTCGGCGTCCTTCTGCAACCCGTGGCGCAACGCACGCAGCGAGCCCTTGCCGCCGTGCCGGACGGTGATGACGAAGTCCCGACCGGTGAAGCACATGACCTCGCCGGTCTCCACGACCTCGCTGGTCGCGGTGAGTTCGGCGTGCTCGACGTAGTGGATGGTCTTGAAGACGGTGAAGAGCGTGTCGTCGTACCGCTCCAGCTTGGGCCGCTGGTGGGCGTGGACCGCGTCCTCGACGGCGAGGGGGTGCAGTCCGAACTCGGCCGCGATACCGGCGAATTCGGCCTCGGTCGGCTCGTGCAGCCCGATCCAGGCGAAGCCGCCGCCCTCCCGCACACGGAGCATGGCCTCGTGCGGTGTCTGGCAGGCGTCGGTCTCCAGCCGCCTCCCGTCGCGGTAGACCGCGCAGTCGACGACGGCGCTCGAGGCGGAGGGGTCCCGCGTGGTGTCGTACGTGTTGTACGGGGCGTTGCTCTTGCGCAGGGACGGACGGACCGCGGCGCGCAGGTCACGGATCATCGACATGGCTTGCTCCTTCACGGAGAGGCCGTCGGCGAGTGGCGTGGCACAGCCCGGAATGGGGACGTGATGCGTACGTCCGCAAAGCGGGCGGCACCGCGTGGTCGCGGTGACGGCGTTCGCTACAGACAGGCAAAAACGAAGTGCTCTTCCGTCGTGCGAAGTGCCGTGGGGCCGCTGCGGTGAGGCCTCAGATCGCCCAGGAGACGCAGGTCGCCGGGGAGACACACGGTGCGGAAGAGCGGTTGGTACTGCACGATCGACTTCGATCCACCGCAGCCCCACCTCCTCCGGCCGGTCCCCCGTGAGGGACAGTCATGACATCGGGGACTGGAGAGCAACGCTCCCAGAGCTCCGCGCGGGCGTCACCCCGTCTGCGTGCCGTCCCCGACCAGCGGCCAAGACTATCAGCCGCCCCAGGGTCAATCCGTGGTTTTGCCCGTTCCACAGGCGCTTTATGCTCGCCGCATGGGAGAAGTTCTTGATCTGGTCGAGGCCCGGCTGCGTACGGCGCTCGGTGAGCCGGACGCCCGCGCGGCGGTGACGTTCCTGGGTACGGACCGTATCGAGGTGCTGAGGTTCCGGAGCGAGGACCACGACGGAGGGGACGTCGTGCGATACGCCACACTCGGCATGTCCGCCCATCCGATGACCGATCCCACGGCCGCGCTGGCCGACCCGGTGAAGGGCCCGCGCGCCGAGTTGATCCTCTCCGTCCGGGCCGGGCTCGCCGACACCGACAAGGTGTTGCGGCCCCTCGCCGTACTGGCCGCGTCCCCCCAGGTCGAGGGTGTCGTCGTGGCGCCCGGCGCCTCGCTGGACGTCGGTGAACCCCTGTGGACCTCGGCGGCCTTCGGTTCGGTGCTGGTGGGCGAGCCCGGGGGCCTGGTGGAGGATCTCGAACTGGCCGACCCGATGGACCCGGTGCGCTTCCTTCCGGTGCTGCCGATGACATCGAACGAGGCGGCCTGGAAGCGGGTGCACGGGGCGCAGGAACTTCAGGAGCGGTGGCTGACGCACGGTACGGACCTGCGCGATCCGCTGCGCAGGTCCGTACCGCTGGACTGAACCCCGCTACCGGGCACCTTCCTGAGCCGATGTCAGGCAAGGGGTTCCGGAAGTGGTTGGTGCCCGGCCGTCAGTTGGCGAAGACCGTGACGCTGTCCTGGGTGGCGTGCACCGGCTGGAGTTCCTCCGCCTTGTGGCTGAGGGACGTGCGCCGTACCCACACGATGCCCGCGCCGATCACCGCCGCGACGGCGGCCACCACGAACGGGATGTGAATGTCGGTCCATTCCTCGATCTTCGGCGCGAAGTAGGGCGCGGCTGCCGCGGCGAACCAGCGGACGAAGTTGTACCCGGCGCTGGCCACCGGTCGCGGCGCGTCCGAGACTCCGAGCGCCAGTTCGGTGAAGACGGTGTTGTTCAGGCCGATGAAGGCGCCGGAGACGATCGTGCCGGCGACGGCCGCGGTGTGGCTGCCGTAACCGAGCATCACGAGGTCCGCGGCGAGCAGCAGGAGAGACCCGCCCAGCACCTTGAGCGAGCCGAAGCGGCGCTGGAGCCGCGGCGCGACCAGTACCGAGAAGACCGCGAGCAGCACACCCCAGGCGAAGAACACCGCTCCGGACTTGTACGGACTCATGTTGAGCACGAACGGCGTGAAGGCCAGCACCGTGAAGAAGGCGTAGTTGTAGAAGAACGCCGACGCGGCGGCGGACGCGAGCCCGCCGTGGCCGAGTGCCTTGAGGGGATCGAGCAGCGACGTCTTGCGTGCCGGTGTGGGCTGCTCCTTCAGGAACGCCGCGATGCACAGGAATCCGACGGCCATCAGGGCGGCGGTGCCGAAGAACGGGTAGCGCCAGCTGGCGTCGCCGAGCACGGCGCCGAGCAGCGGTCCGCATGCCATGCCGAGGCCGAGCGCCGACTCGTACAACAGGATCGCCGCCGCACTGCCGCCGGCGGCGGCGCCGACGATGACGGCGAGCGAGGTCGAGACGAAGAGGGCGTTGCCGAGTCCCCAGCCGGCCCGGAAGCCGACCAGTTCGCCGACCGAGCCGGAGGTCCCGGACAGGGCGGCGAAGAGGATGACGAGTGTCAGCCCGGCGAGCAGGGTCTTGCGGCCACCGATACGGCTGGAGACGAAGCCGGTCACCAGCATCGCGACGGCGGTGATGAGGAAGTACGAGGTGAACAGGAGCGACACCTGGCTGGGCGTCGCCTCCAGTCCCTTGGCGATGGACGGCAGGATCGGGTCCACCAGGCCGATGCCCATGAAGGCCACCACCGATGCGCCCGCCGTCGCCCAGACGGCCTTGGGCTGGCGCAGGATACTGGGCGCCCCTTCGTCGAACGGATCCTCTCCACGCATGGACAGCTCCTCTGCAAGCTTCTTCGGACAGATTGTTGTGTCGTACACATAATAGGTTAGCCAACCTAATGAATGCAAGATGCATCTACTTTTCTCGGGTGGAAGCACACGCCGAGCCGGTGATCGTCCTTGACGGCGGGACTGCCGGGTAGGACCGTTGGGCTGTATGAGGGGCGAACCCAGTTGCCCGAAGTGTGGTGGCCGGGTCAGGGCGCCCGGTCTCTTCGCCGACTCCTGGCAGTGTGATGTGCACGGCACGGTCCACCCGCTGCAGCCGGTGATCCCGCCCAGTGTCGAGGCCCTGGGTGTGGTGGTGCACCGCGCGAAGGTTCCCGTCTGGATGCCATGGCCGCTGCCCGTCGGCTGGCTCTTCAGCGGCGTGGCCTACGCCGGTGACGACCGCAGCGGAGGGCGGGCCACCGCCGTCGCCTGCTCCGGGCCGGGCCCGCTCGGCGGACTGGGTGAACTGCTGCTGGTCGCCGAGGAGTTGGGCGTCGGACTCGGGGCGCGCTATGCCGGTGTCGACGGCCCCGACCCGGGCCACTGCATCAGCGTGGAGAAGCCTCCGCAGGCCAAGGTGCTCGCGGCCGGCCGGCCGACGCCGCTGTGGCATGTCGCGGGAGCACCCGACGACCGGGCCGTCTTCGCGGGCGAGGCACGCGGGTTGTGGCTCTGGGCGATCGTCTGGCCCGAGCAGACCGGGCTGCTGATGTACGACGAACTGGTGCTCACCGACCTGCGTGACGCGGGCGCGGAAGTGGAACTCCTGCCGTGCGGAGCCCTGTCACCGCGGCTGCTGTCGTGAGGACGCGTGTCGCGGGTGCCCCGGTCGCGCGGACGACGGCCGCGGACGCGCGTCACGTGCACGGCTGACGGCCGGGTCCGGGCCGGCCCGCACCCGTCCGGAGGGTGTTCGAACGCCCGATACACTTGACCGTCCCCTGTCCGCCCACCACCCCGGGAGCTCGCGTCGTGCGCATCGATCTGCACACCCACTCCACGGCGTCGGACGGCACGGACACCCCGGCCGAGCTGGTCCACAAGGCCGCTGCCGCCGGACTGGACGTCGTCGCACTCACCGACCACGACAGCACCCGCGGGCACGCCGAGGCGATCGCCGCGCTCCACACGCTCCCTGAAGGGGGGCTGACCCTGGTCACCGGCGCGGAGCTCTCCTGCGCCCTCGACGGGGTGAGTCTGCATCTGCTGGCGTACCTCTTCGACCCGGACGAGCCGGATCTGCTGCGCGAGCGCGAGCTCGTACGTGACGACCGGGTGCCGCGTGCCCGGGCGATGGTCACCAAGCTCCAGGAGCTCGGCGTGCCCGTCGAGTGGGACATGGTCGCGCGGATCGCCGGAGAGGGCTCCGTCGGGCGGCCGCACATCGCCTCCGCGCTCGTCGAGCTCGGTGTCGTGCCGACCGTCTCGGACGCCTTCACCCCCGAGTGGATCGCCGACGGCGGCCGGGCGCACATCACCAAGCACGAACTGGACCCCTTCAGGGCGATCCAGTTGGTCAAGGCAGCCGGGGGAGTCGCCGTGTTCGCGCACCCCGCCGCGGCCCAGCGCGGCCGTACGGTGCCGGAGAAGGCGATAGCCGAACTGGCCGCCGCCGGTCTCGACGGCATCGAGGTCGACCACATGGACCACGACGAGCCCACCCGTGTACGCCTGCGGGGACTTGCCGCCGAGCTGGGGCTGCTGACCACGGGATCGAGTGACTACCACGGCAGCCGCAAGGCCTGCGTGCTCGGCGAGTTCACGACCGACCCGGAGATCTACGGGGAGATCACGCGGCGGGCGACCGGTGCCTTCCCGGTGCCCGGCGCCGGCGGAGTACGCCTCTAGGCTCTGCCGCTCCCTGTCGTTCGGAGCGTGCTGCGTGGCGCGCCGACCGGCCCGCACGGCGCAGACCCTCTCCCTGCCTTCCCTCTGTTCCACCCCTCTTCCCGCTAGGCCTCACCGTGTTCGACGTTGCCGTTTTCGGCTCCCTCTTCCTGACCCTCTTCGTGATCATGGATCCGCCCGGGATCACCCCGATCTTCCTCGCCCTCACCTCCGGGCGGCCCGCCAAGGTGCAGCGCCGGATGGCGTGGCAGGCGGTCGCCGTGGCCTTCGGCGTGATCACCGTCTTCGGCCTCCTGGGTCAGCAGATCCTGGACTATCTGCATGTCTCCGTCCCCGCCCTGATGATCGCGGGCGGTCTGCTCCTGCTGCTCATCGCGCTCGACCTGCTGACCGGGAAGACGGACGAGCCGAAGCAGACCAAGGACGTCAATGTCGCGCTCGTACCGCTCGGCATGCCGCTGCTGGCCGGCCCCGGCGCTATCGTCTCGGTGATTCTCGCCGTGCAGCACGCCGACGGCGCGTCACAGCAGGTCTCGGTGTGGGCGGCGATCGTCGCGATGCACGTGGTGCTGTGGCTGACGATGCGTTACTCACTGGTGATCATCCGACTGATCAAGGACGGCGGTGTCGTCCTGGTGACGCGACTGGCCGGCATGATGCTCTCCGCGATCGCCGTGCAGCAGATCATCAACGGCATCACCCAGGTCATCCAGAGCTCCTGAGACGCACCGCACGCGTCGTGCGCCGGCAGCCCCCGCACACACCTGCGCCCCCGTACGGATCATCCGTACGGGGGCGCTGCGTCTGCGTCTTCGGTACTGCGCCGGCCCTGCCGTGTGGCCTACAGGGCCGCGGTTTCTGCCGGGCGGATGTAGATGCGCTGGCCAGTCGCTGCGGCCTGCTGCACGATCCGGTTGACGGAGGCGGCGTCCACGACGGTGCTGTCCACGGCGGTGCCGGTGACGTCGTCGAGTCGCATGATTTCGAAGCGCATGGCTTCTCCCTTCGTCTGATCCTCCTGCTGGAGAACTGCTGGCGACGGATACCCGTCTGTGTTCGTTCGTGTTCTGTACGTCTACAACCCTCGTGCACCCTTCAAACATTCCCTACGCTAAGGAAAATTTTCGGATGCCTAACTACTGGCAGGTACGGGCGGGCCCACGGAGAATGAGTTCCGTATGAACGACGCAGAGATCAACGAGATCGGCGCCCGCCTGGAGCGCACCAACGAGCTGCTCCATCGCATGCTCGCCGAGGTCGCGAAGACCCCGTCCACACATGCCATCTTCGTCGACGCGGGTTACGTCTATGCTGCGGCCGGGTTGCTTGTGGCGGGCACCGAGGACCGGCGCTCCTTCGACCTGGACGCGGAAGGACTCATCGAGGCCTTCATCGACAAGGCCCGCACGATCTTCGCCGACAGCCGGCTGCTGCGCGTCTACTGGTACGACGGCGCCCGCCGACGGATCCACACCGCGGAGCAGCAGTCGATCGCGGAGCTTCCGGACGTCAAGGTGCGGCTGGGCAACCTCAACGCCAACAACCAGCAGAAGGGCGTCGACTCCCTCATCCGTACGGATCTGGAGTCGCTCGCACGCCACCGGGCGATCAGCGACGCGGCGCTGGTGGGCGGTGACGAGGACCTCGTGTCGGCGGTCGAAGCGGCGCAGGGCTACGGCGCCCGCGTCCATCTGTGGGGCATCGAGGGCTCCGACGGACGCAACCAGGCGGAGCCGCTGCTCTGGGAGGTGGACAGTCAGCGCACCTTCGACCTGGACTTCTGCCGGCCCTACATCACCCGCCGGCCGGTCACGACGTACGAGAACGAGGGAGCGCCGCCGCCCTCACGCGACGAGGTGCGGTTCGTCGGGGCCCAGCTCGCGGCGACCTGGCTGGCCGAGCGCGGCCGCGAGCCCATGGCCGAGCTGCTCCCGGGCCATCCCTATCTGCCCGGTCCGGTGGACCAGGACCTGCTGATCGAGGCCGAGCGGGTGCTCCAGCGGTCACTGCGCGGGCACGCGGTACTGCGGCGGGCCCTGCGGGACGGGTTCTGGCAGCACCTTCAGTCCCAGTACTGAAGAGTCCCCGTACTGAAGCAGTCCTCGTACTGAACCAGTCCTCGTACTGAAGCCGCACGGGCGCGGTCACCTCGGCATCGAGACCCCTCAGTGCCGAGTTCCCTCAGTGCCGGTCCCAGAAGGCCCTGATCGCCGCCGCGGTCTCCTGCGGGCGGTCGGTGTTGGGAGAGTGCTCCGCCCCCGCGATGACCGTCCGGTGGGCGCCGAGGCGCTCCGCCATCGCGTCGAGGAGAGGTACGGGCCAGGCGTCGTCGGTCTCCCCGCTCAGCACATGCTTGGGAAGCGTTCGCAGGGCGGCCAGTTCGTCCACCCGGTCCGGCTCACGGGTCAGCTGACCGCCCGTGGCGATCAGTTGCAGCGGATTGTTGCCGAGCCAGCGGCGCCGCAGGTCCTCGCCGTTCTTCGGGTCGGTGTCCGTGTCGACCGGAGGGTCGAGAGTCCTCATCGCCTCCCAGACCTGCTCCATCCGCATGACCGCGAGTGCGTCGCTGAGCAGCTTCACCCGTTCCCGCTGCCCGGAGCTGATCCGCGCGGGCCCGGAGGACATCAGTGTGAGGGTGCGGAACGGCGAGGGGTCCAGCAGCACGGCGGCCCGGGCGATCTGTCCGCCGAGCGAGTGGCCGAGGAGGTGCAGGGAGCCGTCGCCGGCGTCCCCCTCTCGGACGGCCTCCGCCTGGGCGAGCACATCGCGCGCCAGTGCCTCCTGCGCGTAGGCCTCCTGCTCGGCGGGCCCCTCGCTCTCGTACTGGCCGCGCCCGTCGACGGAGACGACGCGGTAGCCGGCGGCGGTGAGGGGCTCCAGAAGGACGATGAAATCCTCCTTGCTCCCCGTGAAGCCGGGCAGGAGGAGAGCCGTTCCCCTGACCGCGCCGCCGTCCGGCCGGGCGTCGAGCACGGCGAAGTCCCCGCGGGAGGTGGCGAGGACGCGGGACCGGGCGCAGGGCGGCGGGACGAAGGTGGGGGGCCGGCTCATGCGACGAGGTTAACTGCGGTGGGTGCCGGGCGCGTTGCGGGGGCATATCGCCCGGCTTCCGTGCACACGACCGGAGAACGCCGACGGCCCGGCTCCCAGAAGGGGCCGGGCCGTACGGAGCGGGCTGTGTCAGCTCTCGGGCTGAGCGGCCTTCCGGGTGCGGGTGCGACGGCGCGGGGCCGCGGCCTCCTCGACCGGAGCCTCGGTGGCGACGGCGACCGCCTTCGCCGCACGGGTGCGGCGCGGCTTGACCTCGGCCTCGGCCGTCTCCACGGCTGCCGCCGTGTCCACGGTCTTCGCCGCGCGGGTGCGACGGCGCGGCTTGGTCTCGGCCGCGGGTGCCTCGGCGGTCACGACGTCCTCGACGACGGTGGCCTTCGCCGCGCGGGTGCGGCGGGGCTCGGCCTCGGCCTCGGTCGCCTCGACGGCCTCCACCGTGTCCACCGTCTTCATGGCGCGGGACCGGCGGCGGCGCGGCTTGCTCTCCGCCTCGGCCTCCGGCTGCTCCTCGGGGACCGTGGTGACCGGCGTGCGGACCTGCTCGACGGACTCCGCCGGCGCACCCACACGGGTGCGACGACGACGCCTCGGCGTGCGGGGCTCGGTGGACTGCTCCGAGGGAGCCGCCGGAGCCGACGGGGAAAGGGCCTCGTCCGTCGGCGCGGGCTCACCGGCCCTCGTACGACGGCGCTGGCGCGGGGTCCGCGTGCGCGGCGGGCGCTCCTCGGTGACCGTGGCCGTGGCCGCGGCGGCCGACCTGCGGGAACGCCCGCCGGTCTCGCCCAGGTCCTCGACCTCTTCCGCCGCGAGACCGGCGCGGGTGCGCTCGGTGCGGGGGAGGACGCCCTTCGTGCCCGACGGAATGCCCAGCTCCTCGAACAGGTGCGGGGACGTGGAGTACGTCTCCGGCGGGTCGGGGAAGCCCAGGTCCAGCGCCTTGTTGATCAGCTGCCAGCGAGGGATGTCGTCCCAGTCCACGAGCGTGACGGCCGTACCCTTCGCACCCGCGCGGCCGGTGCGGCCGATGCGGTGGAGGTAGGTCTTCTCGTCCTCGGGCGACTGGTAGTTGATGACATGCGTCACGCCCTCGACGTCGATACCGCGAGCGGCGACGTCGGTGCAGACGAGGACGTCCACCTTGCCGTTGCGGAACGCCCGGAGCGCCTGCTCACGCGCGCCCTGGCCCAGGTCGCCGTGGACCGCGCCGGAGGCGAAGCCACGACGGGCGAGCTGCTCGGCGATGTCCGCGGCCGTGCGCTTGGTACGGCAGAAGATCATCGCCAGGCCCCGGCCGTCGGCCTGGAGGATCCGGGAGACGAGCTCCGGCTTGTCCATGGAGTGCGCGCGGTAGATCCGCTGCGTGGTGTTCGCCACGGTCGCGCCCGCGTCATCGGGCGAGGTCGCGCTGATGTGGGTGGGCTGCGACATGTAGCGACGGGCGAGACCGATGACCGCGCCCGGCATGGTCGCCGAGAACAGCATCGTCTGGCGCTTCGCCGGCAGCTGCTGGATGATCTTCTCGACGTCGGGCAGGAAGCCCAGGTCGAGCATCTCGTCCGCCTCGTCGAGCACGAGCGCCCGTACGTGGGAGAGATCGAGCTTCTTCTGGCCGGCCAGGTCGAGCAGCCGTCCGGGGGTGCCGACGATCACGTCGACGCCCTTCCTGAGGGCCTCGACCTGCGGCTCGTAGGCACGGCCGCCGTAGATGGCGAGAACGCGGACGTTACGCACCTTGCCGGCGGTCAGCAGGTCGTTGGTGACCTGCGTGCACAGCTCGCGGGTGGGAACCACCACGAGCGCCTGGGGGGCGTCGGTGAGCTGCTCGGGCTTCGCCCGGCCCGCTTCGACGTCCGCGGGGACGGTGACGCGCTCCAGCAGCGGCAGGCCGAAACCGAGCGTCTTGCCGGTGCCGGTCTTGGCCTGGCCGATGACGTCGCTGCCGGAGAGCGCGACGGGGAGCGTCATCTCCTGGATGGGGAACGGGGACAGGATGCCGACGGCTTCGAGGGCCTCGGCGGTCTCGGGAAGGATCCCGAGATCCCGGAAAGTCGTAGTCAGGGTGCTGCCTCTTCTGTGAGACGCGGCACGAGGCGAACGACGGGGGTCGTACCGCACCGGGGGTACTGGGACCGGCCGTGGGTTGGCCGGATGGTGCGGGACCACTGCCGTCGCTCGAGCGTCGTACCGCTGAGGGGGCCCCTCATCTGCGGTCGTGCGCGATTCTGCGCACGGTCCGCGCGGAGGGCGGTCGGTTCGGAGCCGATCGTGCCACCGACCGGGCATCCACAAGGGGTCAGAGGGAAGTCAATCCCTCAGTCAAACACTGCGATCGCCCACCGAGTACTCAAAACGCTCAGCAGGCGCATTACCACTGTACCCCGGATTCGCGCATGTGTGTTGGGTGAATTCACGGGAACCGGGATCGCGGCATGGCTGACCAGCCCCTTACGCCCCTTGTGGGGCGGGCTATTGTGCGCTCCATGGAGACGCCTGACAACGCCACTGAACACACCGGAATCGCCGCCCAGGACTGGGCCACGGCGTCCGCCGACCCGCAGTACCGCGCCGCCGTGGTGGATCTGCTCGGAGCACTCGCGTACGGCGAGCTCGCGGCCTTCGAGCGGCTCGCCGAGGACGCGAAGCTCGCGCCCACGCTCGGCGACAAGGCGGAGCTGGCGAAGATGGCGTCCGCGGAGTTCCATCACTTCGAGCGGCTGCGTGACCGGCTGACGGCCGTCGAGGCCGAGCCGACCGCGGCCATGGAGCCCTTCGCCCAGGCCCTGGACGACTTCCACCGTCAGACGGCGCCGTCCGACTGGCTGGAGGGCCTGGTCAAGGCATACGTCGGCGACTCGATCGCCTCCGACTTCTACCGGGAGGTCGCGGCCCATCTGGACTCCGACACCCGCGCGCTCGTGCTCGCCGTCCTCGACGACACGGGCCACGGCAACTTCGCCGTCGAGAAGGTGCGCGCCGCCATCGAGGCCGAACCGCGCGTCGGCGGGCGGCTCGCGCTGTGGGCGCGGCGGCTGATGGGGGAGGCGCTCTCACAGGCGCAGCGCGTGGTCGCGGACCGCGACGCGCTCTCCACGATGCTCGTCGGCGGTGTCGCGGACGGCTTCGACCTGGCGGCGGTGGGCGAGATGTTCTCCCGGATCACCAAGGCGCACACCAAGCGGATGGCCGCGCTGGGCCTCGCGGCCTGACGTGCCGGACATCACGGCTTCCGGGGCGGCCGGCCCGGTCCGGCCGCCCGCCCGCGTTCTCTCAGAGGGGGAAAGCGCGACGAAGCCTGCGTCCTGACGGCCGGATCAGCAGCGAGAGCAGCACGGCTGCGATCAGCACGGCGCCGACGAGCGTGGCGGGCAGATGGCCGGGGCCGAGCGCGGAATGCGTCACATAGGCGCCGAAGAGTGCGCCGAGCGGACCCGAGGCGAAGACCACGCGGCGGGCCGGAAGACGGTCGGACAGATGGCGGTCGGCGGCCCACGCGAGGGCGAGTCCGAGCAGAACCGAACCGAGCGCTTCCATCAACACTGCTGATCACCTCGCGGACGTCGGTACGGGCTACGCGGTCGTAGCCCGTCCTACCCGGTGACCACGCAGAACAACCCTCCGCGGAAGGCTGATGAGCAGGCAGTGAGAAGGGCCCGGCGGGAAACCCGCCGGGCCCTTCTCACTCGTGCTGCCGGTGGACGGCGACGCTCTAGAGCGCGCCGAACCCCACCCGCCGTGCCGCCGGTTCGCCGATCTCGACGTAGGCGATACGGTCGGCCGGCACCAGGACCTTGCGACCCTTGTCGTCCGAGAGGCTGAGCAGCTGCGCCTTGCCGGCCAGCGCGTCTCCCACGGCGCGCTCGACGTCCTCGGCGGACTGCCCGCTCTCCAGAACGATCTCCCGGGGCGCGTGCTGCACGCCGATCTTGACCTCCACGGCTATGTCCCTCCGAACGGTCAGTGAGTGCGCGGTCAGCCGCGCCGTACGCAGCACACACTAGCCCGGCGAGCGGACCGGTCAGACGCCGCCGGTGAACGCCAGGAGCGAACACCCCCGCCCGTGCGCCGGTGGCGCTCCGCGCTCAGTGCTGCTCCGCGCCGTGCAGCGGGAATCCCGCGATGCCGCGCCAGGCCAGCGAGGTCAGCAGCTGCACCGCCGTGTCCCGCGGGATGTCGGACGCGCTGGCGAGCCAGTACCGGGCCACGACCTGCGAGACACCGCCGAGGCCGACGGCGAGCAGCATCGACTCGTCCTTCGACAGCCCGGTGTCCTCGGCGATCACGTCCGAGATGGCCTCGGCGCACTGGAGCGAGACGCGCTCGACGCGCTCGCGCACCGCGGGCTCGTTGGTCAGGTCCGACTCGAAGACCAGCCGGAAGGCGCCGCCCTCGTCCTCGACGTAGGCGAAGTAGGCGTCCATGGTGGCCGCCACGCGCTGCTTGTTGTCCGACGTCGACGCGAGCGCCGTACGGACCGCGAGCAGCAGCGATTCACAGTGCTGGTCGAGCAGCGCGAGATAGAGCTCGAGCTTGCCCGGGAAGTGCTGGTAGAGCACGGGCTTGCTGACGCCCGCCCGCTCGGCGATGTCGTCCATGGCGGCCGCGTGGTAGCCCTGGGCGACGAAAACCTCCTGGGCGGCGCCCAGGAGCTGGTTCCTGCGGGCTCGGCGTGGCAGACGCGTGCCTCGCGGGCGCGCCGCCTCTGTCTGCTCGATGGCTGTCACGCCGCCTCCCAAAATCGTTCCGTGCGCGCTGTGCGCCGCGCCGCCATCGTACTTTTGGGTAACCCGGCTGTGCGTGCTGCGGACGCAGAATTTCACGGACCGGACACTCGCGGTAGCTTCCTATTCGGGGGCAAAGGGGGTCACCTCACCGGTAGTCGTCCTCGTCGAGGGGGACGACACGGGCCTGTTCCACCGCATCGGCCTCGTTCACCTCCTCCACCGGGTCCAGCCCGGGGTGCGGCAGTGGATCATCGGCGTCCTCGGGGTCCACCGGCGTGTACTGCTCCGCGGCGTCGGCCTCGGGGACCTCCTCGTCCAGTTCCGGAACGTCATCGTCTTCGAACGTTTCCGGTTCGGTCGGGTCGTCGGACATGGGGCACCGCTTTCCCTGGAGAGGTGCTTTCCTCCGAGCCTAGGAGGTAGTTCTGGGCAGCGCTATGCGGTGTGTGACGCCGAACACATGAACCGCGGTGTGATCGTCTCGTAACATTGCCGCATGTCTTCGACCGAGCTTCCGGGCGTTCAGGCCGTCGCAGCCGCGGCGGACCCCAAGGTCGCGGCCGTGCGGGTGGCGGACGGGGAAAAACTCCGCTCCGTCTCTCTGCCCGGGCTCACTCTCACCGTGAGATCCCGGCCGCCGGCGCGCACCGGGCTGCCGCCTGCCCTGTACGTGCACGGGCTGGGCGGTTCCTCGCAGAACTGGTCGGGCCTGATGCCACTGCTCGAGGACGTCGTGGACGGCGAGGCGCTCGATCTGCCCGGCTTCGGGGACTCACCGCCGCCGGACGACGGCAACTACTCGGTGACCGGACATGCCCGCGCGGTCATCCGCCACCTCGACGCTTCCGGCCGGGGCCCGGTGCACCTCCTCGGCAATTCCCTCGGCGGCGCGGTCTCCACCCGCGTCGCGGCCGTGCGACCCGATCTTGTGCGTACCCTCACCCTCGTCTCGCCCGCGCTGCCCGAACTGCGGGTCCAGCGCTCGGCGGTGCCCACCGCCCTGCTCGCGCTGCCGGGCGTGGCGCGGCTGTTCCGCCACTGGTCTAAGGACTGGACGGCCGAACAGCGCACCAGGGGTGTGATGGCGCTCTGCTACGGAGACCCCACCCGCGTCTCGGACGAAGCCCTGCACAACGCGGTGCAGGAGATGGAGCGCCGGGTACAACTGCCGTACTTCTGGGACGCGATGGCCCGCTCGGCGCGGGGTATCGTCGACGCCTACACGCTCGGCGGCCAGCACGGACTGTGGCGGCAGGCGGAGCGGGTCCTCGCGCCGACCCTTCTGGTGTACGGCGCGCGGGACCAGCTCGTGTCCTTCCGGATGGCCCGCAGGGCGGCGGCGGCGTTCCGCGACTCCCGGCTGCTGACTCTGCCGGACGCGGGACACGTTGCCATGATGGAGTACCCGGAGACGGTCGCCCAGGCCGTTCGGGAACTGCTCGACGACTGCGGTAGGAGCTGATCCGGGGCCGTGGGACGACACAGCCGTAAGAGCCCCGCACCCAAGGGCTCAGGTCCGGGCCGCGGGTCCGGCGCATACGACAGCGGTGCCTACGACACCGGCGAACTGGAGCCCGTGCCATCGGGTCCCGGCAGCGGACGGCGCAGGCGAGGCCTGTCCGGGACCGAGCACGCGCCCGCGGGCCAGGGGGCGGCGCAGACGCGCGGCGGCCATCCCGAACAGCGTGAGGCCGGCGGCGCCTGGGGCGGTCCGCAGGACTACGGAAACCGGCAGGGCACTCCCGGCGTACAGCGCCCGCAGTCCTTCCCGCGTACGGCGACGGCCGCCCGCATTCCCGGACCGCGCCGGGACTTCGTCGAGGCCTTCGATGAGCCGCGGCACGGCGGGCGCCAGGACGCCTACGCCTCCGTCACCACCTGGGGCGACGCGTACGACCAGGACACAGGGGCCGGACCGGCGGATGCCGGGACCCCCGACGAAGAGCGGCCCAAAGGCGGCAAGGGGCGCGCCTTCACCGGGATCGCCGCGGCTGCGGTGACCACGGTGCTCGCCGTCGTGGTGGCCGGCCAGGTCGCCTCCGACGGTGCCGACAAGGCCGATGCCGCGGCCTCCGGTGAGCAGCGGGACAGCGACGGTTCCGCCTCGCGCTCCCAGAACCGGCAGGTGCGGCCGCCCGCCGAGCAGGCGAAGCCCGCGGCGCCCGTGACCTACGCGCAGTTGATGGCCACGCAGTTCCAGATGGACCCGAAGCTGACCGCCGACGGCTCGTTCGAGGCGGTCCCGGGCCTCCAGCAGGCACCCGGCAAGGGCCGCAAGATCCGCTACCGGGTGGACATCGAAAAGGGACTCGGCCTGGACGGCGGCCTGTTCGCCGACGCGGTGCAGCGGACCCTGAACGACGAGCGGAGCTGGGCGCACGGCGGCGCGATGACCTTCGAGCGGATCTCGTCCGGCAAGCCGGAGTTCGTCATCACGCTCGCGAGCCCCGGCACCACGAACGTCTGGTGCGCCAAGTCGGATCTGGACACCTCGGTCGACAACGTCAGTTGCGACTCGGCATCGACCGAGCGCGTGATGATCAACGCCTACCGGTGGGCCCAGGGTTCGTCGACGTACGGCGCGAAGGCGATGCTCCCGTATCGCCAGATGCTCATCAACCACGAGGTCGGACACCGCCTCGGGCACGGTCATGTGAACTGCCGGACCGCCGGGGAGCTCGCCCCGGTGATGCAGCAGCAGACGAAGTCGCTGAACATCAACGGCGTCGAGTGCCGGCCCAACCCCTGGGTGTATCCCGGCGGTTGAGGGCGCGGCGGCCGTGGCACGCCCGGCGCTCCGCGATGAGAGATGGCCGCAGCCTGACTCTCCGTGACGGAAAGCCCTTGTAGCGCGACGGAACGCTATCGGGGTGTGGAAGTTACGTGTATTCACCCCTTCCAGTGGCGGGGGGGGCGCACCCGCCTCGCGCCCCCCCCCCCCCCCCGGTCACG
>NZ_JBEOSJ010000033.1:55687-64429 GCF_040302905.1 Streptomyces sp. NPDC096193
GCCAGGTTCGAACGTTGTCCGCCGTAGCCGGGTGTACAGGGATCGGCACGGCATCGTCGCTCACAGCACGTCGTGGATTCCCGCTCAGTACGCCGGCTTACCGTCGTCCCGCTGTGAGTCGCCGTACCAACGGCGGCCGCCCACAAGGGAGATCGGGGGTGCGTTCGTGCGGATCGGACTGCTTACGGACGGTGGTTATCCGTATGCGACGGGTGAGTCCAGGCTGTGGTGCGACCGGCTCGTGCGCGGGCTCGCACAGCACGACTTCGACGTCTACGCCCTCAGCCGCAGCGCCCAGCAGGTGGAACAGGGCTGGATTCAGCTCCCGCCCCAGGTGCAGCGGGTCCGTACCGCCCCGCTGTGGGCCCCCGAGGACGACGGGCACACCTACGGGCGCCGTGACCGGCGGCGTTTCCTCGGCCACTTCAAGGAACTCGCGGCCGCCGTCTGCGCGGACGGCGACGACCACCGCGAGGCCTTCGCCGAGGGGCTGTACGGACTGGCCGACCTCGGCCGCGAGCGCGGCGGGCTCTACGCGGCCCTCCGCTCCGAATTCGCCGTCCGCGTCCTGGAGTCCGCCTGCCGCGCGCCCGGCGCACGCCGCACCGTGCACGCCGCCACCGTGCCCGACTACCTCCTGTTCGCCGACGAGCTGGAGCGCTCCCTGCGCCCGCTCTCCCTCGACTGGTACGGCGACGACGGCCTCGGTGCCGTCGACCTCTGCCATGCCGCGTCCGGTGGAACCGCGGCCCTGCCCGGCCTGTTGGCCAAACGCTTCTTCGGGGCTCCGCTGCTGGTCACCGAGTACGGCGTCCACCTGCGCGCGCACTATCTGTCCGCCGGCGGCGCCGAACTGAGCGCCCCCGTACGCGCCCTGCTCGCCGCGTTCCAGCGACGGCTCGCCGCCGAGGTCTACGCCCAGGCCTCCGTCATCACCCCCGGCAACGCCCACGCCCGGCGCTGGCAGGAGAAGTGCGGCGCGGACCGGGCCAGGCTGCGCACCGTCCACCCCGGTATGGATTCCGACCGGTTCGCCGCGGTGGGGGAGGGGGCCGACAGCGGCGATCCGCACACCCTCGTGTGGATCGGCCGCATCGAGCCCGCCAAGGACCTCATCGCGCTGCTGCACGCCTTCGCCGAGGTGCGCAAGGAAGAACCGCTTGCGAGGCTGCGGCTGTTCGGGGCTCCGGTGCACGGAGCCGAGGCCGCCACCTATCTCACCCACTGCAAGGCCCTGGCCGCCCAGCTGTTCCCCGACGAGGCGGCCGACGCGCACGCCGTCGGCGACAACCCCGTCTCCTTCGAGGAGATCGGCGGACCCGAGGCACCGGAACTCGCCGACGCCTATGCGACGGGCGGCGTGGTCGTGCTCTCCAGCGTCATCGAGGGCTTTCCGATCAGCCTGGTCGAGGCGATGTTCTGCGGACGCGCCACCGTCTCCACCGATGTGGGAGCGGTCGTCGAGGTCATCGGCGGCACCGGCCTGGTGGTGCCGCCGCGCAACCCGAGGGCGCTCGCGGACGCCTGCCTCGCGCTGCTGCGCGACCCGGAGCGCAGGGCGCGGCTGGGCGCCGCGGCGCGCGCCCGGGCGCTGGAGCTCTTCACCATCGACCAGAACCTCGCGGCATTTCGCGGCATTTACCTGGAACTGATCTCCCACTCACCGGTCCGGCGCGAGGCCGTGGACGAGGACGGCGCACCCGTCCCCTTCGGCCACCCCGCCGAGGCGCACATGCCGGGCCGATGGACGGACCGGACGGCGGGCCCCGCATCCGGCACGGTGTCCGGCGTCTCGTCCCGCCCGGAGTCCGGCCACGGATCCGGCCCGGAGTCCGGTGCCTCGACCGGCCCCGCACCGGACGGCCGCACCACCCCCGGCGCCGTGCACCACAAGGCGCCCCGGTGGGCCGGCGGCCCGAGGACCGGACATGTCGCCCCCGCGACGGCCGACATCCCCACCCCCGCGAAGGAGGCACGCGCATGACCACCCCCCGCGTCACCGACAGCGCGCACGCCGAAGACCCCTCCGGACTGGACGGACTCGCCTTCCACCCCCGCACCCCTGCCGACGCCGACAGCTGGGACACCACGTCCGACGCCCTGCTCGCCCGGCCCGCGGTCTGGGAGGACGAGCCGGCGACGACGGCCTCGCGCACTCCGGCCACCCCGCGCCGTGGACCCGCGGATCCGGTGAAGGCACTGATGCACCGGCACCGTGAGCTCTGCGAGCGGGCCGTCGACCCGCTGGAGATCGCCGCCGGTCTCGAGGCGCACGGCGTCACCGACCGCACCGCGGCCCGTTTCCGGCACCGTGACGTCTTCTCGCTCGCCGAGGAGCTGTACGCGCGGGTCCCCAGGGGCGAGGCGCCCACACCGGCCCGTCCCGGACGCGGCCTGCCCCGCCCGGCTGCCGCGGACTTCGCCCTTGTCCTCCTGACCCTGCTGCCGGGCGCCCTGTGCGCGCTGGCCGTCGCCGGTCTGCGACCCCTCGAAGGCATTCCGCGGACCGCGGCCACCGTCACCGGCGCGGTCGCCGTCACCGTCGCTCTCTCCCTCTGTCTGCGGCGCGGCCCGCTGCGCGCGCAGCGGCGCACGGTTCCGGCCCTGCGCCTGTGGACCCTCTGGCTGCTGGCCTACGCGGCGTACGGCACGGACCTCCCGACGCGGATCATGGTCGGCGGTGGCGAGGCGGCACCGGCCCTGAACGCGGGCCCCCTCGTCGGCCTCGCCCTCGCCGTCGCACCCGCGGCCTGGTGCGCCCACCTCTTCTCCATCCAGGCCCGGCGCCGGCTCGACGGCAGCCGGGGCCTGGAGGAGTTCGCTTCCGGGGCAAGGCCCCTGCTGCTCGGCGTCGTCGCGCTGTACGTCGGCGCCCTTGTCGCGCTGCTCGCCGTGACCCGCCTCGTCCTCCCGTACGACGATCTCGCTCCCGTGGTCGCGCTCGGCGTCCTGCTGTTCCTGGCCCGGCTGCTCGTCGTTCACCACTTCCCCGCCGCGGCGGCCACCGGACTCGCGGCGGCCTGTGCCGTCGAGGCCACCGCGATCCTGCTCCTGCTCGCCGGGCGGCTGCCCGGCTGCGGCTTCCTGGCGGCCCCGGTCGAGGCGGCGGTGACCGCCTGGGGTGCCTCCGCCGTACCCGCCGCCGCCTGCGCGGCGGCCGCGGCCGGACTGCTGGCCCACGCCACCGCCGCCCTGTCCCGGGCATCGGCCCACACCCAATGACAGACCTCCCGACCTCCCGCGGGGCCGACACCGCGGGCGTACCCAGCACCCCCAGCGACAGCAACACCTCGAAGGAGAACGCGACATGACCCCCCAACCCCCAGTCCCGGCCCGTCGGCACAGAAAGGCCGCGCGATGAGGGTGCTGCTGCTCGGAGCCAACGGATTCCTCGGCCGCTTCGTCGCCGACCGGCTGCTCGCCGACCCCGCCGTCCACCTCACCGCGCTCGGCCGCGGCGACGACGCCGATGTGCGCTTCGACCTCGCCGGAGGCAGCCCGGGTGCCCTGACCCGCTTCCTGGGCGCGGTCCACCCCGGCGTCGTCATCAACTGCGCCGGTGCCACCCGCGGCGGTGCCCGCGATCTGACCCGGCACAACACCGTCGCCGTGGCCACCGTCTGCGAGGCCCTGCGCCGCAGCGGCTGCGGGGCCCGGCTCGTCCAGCTCGGCTGCGCCTCCGAGTACGGGCCCTCCCAGCAGGGGTCCTCGACCGCCGAGGACGCGATCCCGCGGCCCGGCGGCCCCTACGGCGTGAGCAAGCTCGCCGCCACCGAACTGGTCCTGGGCGCCGGCTTGGACGCCGTCGTGCTGCGTGTCTTCTCACCCGTCGGGCCCGGCACCCCGGCGGGCTCCCCGCTCGGCCGCCTCGCCGAGGCGATGCGCCGCGCCATGCAGTCCGGCGACGGGGAGCTCAAGCTCAGCGGCCTCGGGGTGCAGCGCGACTTCGTCGACGTACGGGACGTGGCGCGGGCCGTGCACGCGGCCTCCCTGTCGGCCGCGCAGGGCATCGTCAACATCGGCACGGGGCGCTCCGTGCGGCTGCGCGACGCGGCCGCCGTGCTGGCCAGGGTCGCGGGCTACAGCGGGGCGCTGCACGAGCTCGACGGCCCCACCGGCCGGCCGGGCATCGGAGCGCCGCGTTCCGAGGCGATGATGGACCATCTCTCCGCCCCCGTGCCCTACCCGGACGGCTGCGGCAGCTGGCAGCAGGCGGATGTCCGCACGGCCCGCGACCGGCTCGGCTGGCGCCCCCGCATCAACCTCGAGGAATCGCTCGCCGACATCTGGATGGAGGCGGCGTGTCGCATCTGACGACCACCGGCTCCCAGCTCTCCGCCACCGGTGCGGAGAGACTCGGCGTCGGTGTCCCCGGCTACGCCCACCCCTTGCTCGCTCCCGCCGAGTGGGCCGAACTGACCCGGCCCGGCACCCCCTTGCACTGGGTCGTGCTCAATGTCGCCAACGGGCCGGGCACCCGGCCCGACCCGCACTGTCTCGCGGCCGCGGGCCGGCTGAACAACGCAGGCGTGCGCGTCCTCGGCCATCTCGACATGGCGCACGGTTCGCGCGACTTCGGTGACCTCGTCGCGGACGCGCACCACTACCTCGAGTGGTACCGCGTCGGCGGCTTCATCCTGGACCGCTGCCCGACGGACCGCGCCGACCTGCTCCAGGTCAGGCGGACGACCGCGACGCTGGAGGCCGTGCTCGACGGGGGACACCTGGTCCTCGGGCACGGCGCCCACCCGCACCCGGGGTACACGGAGGCGGCCGACCAGCTGGTCACTTTCAGCGGGCCGTGGACGGACTACCGCTGGTCACAGGTGGCCGAGTGGACGGCGGACCACCCGCCTGAGCGCTTCGTCCACTTCGTCCACGGTGTGCCGCGCACTCATCTGGAGGAGGCCACCCGCATTGCCCGCTGGCAGGGCGCGGGGACGATCTTCTTCACCGACCGGTCGGATCGCGTCGGTCCGTCCGGCGGTCCTCGCCGCGGCGACCGCAAGGGGCAGATCGGTCCATTCGAGACACTGCCCGGTTACTGGGACGAAATCGTCTCGCAGATCGGACGTGGTGTCTCGGAATGAGAAGGCGCGTGGCAGTGTTACGGGGAGAACAACCGTACTGACTCAACGACGCAACGGAGTCCCCGTGTCGCTGCCACCCCTGGTCGAGCCAGCTGCTGAGCTCACCGTCGACGAGGTTCGCAGGTACTCCCGCCACCTGATCATCCCGGATGTCGGGATGGACGGGCAGAAGCGGCTGAAGAACGCCAAGGTGCTGTGTGTCGGCGCCGGCGGCCTGGGCTCGCCGGCCTTGATGTACCTGGCCGCGGCCGGTGTCGGCACGCTCGGCATCGTGGAGTTCGACGAGGTCGACGAGTCGAACCTGCAGCGTCAGATCATCCACAGCCAGGCGGACATCGGCCGCTCCAAGGCCGTGTCCGCGAAGGACAGTGTCCTCGGCATCAACCCGTACGTGAACGTGATCCTCCACGAAGAGCGGCTCGAGGCCGAGAACGTGATGGACATCTTCAGCCAGTACGACCTGATCGTCGACGGCACCGACAACTTCGCGACCCGCTACCTGGTCAACGACGCGTGCGTCCTGCTGAACAAGCCGTACGTCTGGGGCTCCATCTACCGCTTCGACGGCCAGGCCTCCGTCTTCTGGTCCGAGCACGGCCCCTGCTACCGCTGCCTCTACCCCGAGCCCCCGCCGCCGGGCATGGTCCCGAGCTGCGCCGAGGGCGGCGTGCTGGGTGTGCTGTGCGCGTCCATCGGGTCCATCCAGGTCAACGAGGCCATCAAGCTCCTCGCCGGCATCGGTGAGCCGCTCGTCGGCCGGCTGATGATCTACGACGCCCTGGAGATGCAGTACCGCCAGGTCAAGGTCCGTAAGGACCCGGAGTGCGCGGTCTGCGGTGAGAACCCCACCGTCACCGAGCTCATCGACTACGAGGCCTTCTGCGGTGTCGTGTCCGAGGAGGCGCAGGAGGCGGCTGCCGGCTCGACGATCACTCCCAAGCAGCTCAAGGAGTGGATCGACGACGGCGAGAGCATCGAGATCATTGACGTCCGTGAGGTCAACGAGTACGAGATCGTCTCGATCCCGGGCGCGAAGCTGATCCCGAAGAACGAGTTCCTGATGGGTACCGCGCTGGAGAGCCTGCCGCAGGACAAGAAGATCGTCCTGCATTGCAAGACGGGTGTCCGCAGTGCGGAAGTCCTCGCCGTCCTCAAGTCCGCCGGTTTCGCGGACGCCGTGCACGTGGGCGGTGGCGTGATCGGCTGGGTCAACCAGATCGAGCCGGACAAGCCCGTCTACTGAGAGTGGTTCGCAGGGCCCCGGACCACATCGGTCCGGGGCTTTGCCGTGTCCCGCGGAGAGCGGGCCGGGGCCGGGGGCTCAGGAGCAGGTCGTGCCGTTCGCCGGAACCCCGCCCTCCAGCGGATCGGCCTTGGTGGTGTCCGTCACGCACACCCGGTCGGACTCACTGCGCAGAACGCAGAATTCGTTGCCTTCGGGATCAGCAAGGATTGCCCACCCTGAACCGTCGGGATTCCGGTGATCGGCGACCCATGTGGCACCGAGGTCGATCAGCCGTTCCACCTCCTGATCGCGCGAGGTCTCGGGGCGCAGACACAGATGGATCCGGTTCTTGATCGTCTTGGCCTCGGGCACCTGGTTGAAGTGCAGCACCGGGCCCTCCGCCAGGAGCACCTGCGTCTCCGGGTCACCCGGGCCGTCCTCTGGATGCACCGGACGGCCGGTCACACTGCTCCAGAACCGAGCCAGCTCGTAGGCATCCGCACAGTCGATCGCCACGTTCTGCAATACCGAAACCATGCGCGCGAGCATTCCTGGTCTCCACGCCGAAAGCCACCGAGTTGCGCTCATTCTCCGCGCAGCGCCCTCAGCTGCACACCGTCCCTGAGGCCGGAGCCTTCCCTTCGAGGAGATAGGCGTCCACGGCCTTCTTCACGCACGCGCTGTTGCTGTTGTACGCGCCGTGCCCCTCGCCCCGGTACGTCAGCTCGATGCCCACGCCCTTGCCCAGGGCGTTCACCATCGCCCGCGCACCCTCGTACGGGGTGGCCGGGTCACCGGTGTTGCCGATGACGACGATGGGCGCGGAACCGGGGGCGGAGACGTCCGGGTGGGTCCACTGGCCGGGCACCGGCCACTCGGTGCAGCCCATCAGTCCCCAGCCCAGGTAGTCGCCGAACACGGCGGACGCCTTGCGGAACTCCGGCAGTTCGGCTCTCGTTCGGTCCAGTGAGTAACGCTCCTTGGAGTCCACACAGTTGATGGCCGCGTTGGCCGCCTGGAGATTGCTGTAGTTGCCGTCCTCGCTGCGGCCGTTCATCGCGTCCGACAGCGCGAGCAGCAGTGCGCCGTCACCGCCGTCGGCCTCGTCGAGGCCTTGTTCCAGCAGCTCCCAGTACTCCTTGGAGTACAGCGCCTGCGCGATGCCGTTCGTGGCCTGCGACTGCGTCAGCATCCGGTCCCCGCTGCCGGGAATCGGCTTCTTGTCGAGCCGCTGTTGCAACTGGATGATCCCGTCCTCGACCTCCTTCACCGTCGCGCCGGGCAGCAGGCACTCGTCGCCGCGGTCCACGCAGTTCTTGGCGAAATTGTCGAGTGCCAGCTGGAAGCCCTTCGCCTGGCCGAGCGAGCTCTGCTGCGAGTTCTTGGTCGGGTCGACCACGGCGTCGAAGACGGCCCGCCCGACGTTCTTGGGGAACAGATGCGCGTACACACCGCCGAGTTCGGTGCCGTACGAGATCCCGAAGTAGTGCAGCTTCGCGTCGCCGAGCACCTGGCGCATCAGGTCCATGTCGCGGGCGGCGTTGACGGTGCCGACGTGGGGCAGCGCGTCGCCGGAGTTCTTCTCGCAGGCGCCCGCGAAGGACTTCAGGTTGTCCGTGAAGGTCGTCACCTCGGCCGGGTCGTCGGGCGTCGAGTCCGCGGCGAAGTAGGCGTCGAGCTGCTTGTCGTCCTGGCACTCCACGGGCACGCTGCGGCCGACCCCCCGCGGGTCGAAACTCACCAGGTCGTAGCGGGTGCGCAGACTGGCGTAGTCCGCGGAGGCGGGCGGCAGGGTGGCGACACCGGAACCGCCGGGTCCACCGAAGTTGAAGATCAGGGAGCCGATGCGGTTGTTCTGGTCGAGCGCGGTGGCGCGGATCAGGGCGATCTCGATGGTCTCGCCGTCCGGCTCGGCGTAGTCGAGGGGCGCGTCCATGAAGGAGCACTCCCAGTTCGTGCCCCCAGGCAGCGGGGAGGGCGCGGGCCCACCCCCCTCGGCCTCCGAGGGCGCCGGACACTTCTGCCAGTCCAGCGTCTGCGAGGCAAGGTCCGCCCCGGAGGAGCCGGTGTCCTTCTCCTTGTCACCGCTGTCGGAACAGCCGGCGACGAACAGCACGGCGAGGGACGCGGCGAGGGCGGCGGCGCGCAGGCCGGAAGAAGAGGTCGGCATGCGGCCATGGTGCTCCGCAACCCGCCACGCCGCCCGTGCGCAGGGCCAAGCGGGTGGTTTTCCGGGAGGGACGTGACGGCGTCGAACGGGGGTCATTTCTCGTCGGGTGCGCCGCCTGACGCGCCCGCGAACGACGCCAATCCCAGCTCGTGCGGTGCTCCGGAACCTTCGCCCGCCGGGGCCGCGGTAGGCGAAGGGGGCCAATCCCAGCCCGTCCGGCGTTTGCGGACACGGTCGCGGGGCGGGGACGGCCCCCG
>NZ_JBEOSJ010000034.1:0-3621 GCF_040302905.1 Streptomyces sp. NPDC096193
TCTTCGTGAAGGGCGAGGTCATCAAGACGGTGCCGGAGTCGAAGATCGTGGAGACGCTCATCGAAGAGGCGATGAAGATCGCCGAACAGATGGAGAAGGACGGCGTCATGTCCGGCGAACCCGAGGTCTCGGTCAGCTGACAACCGCCGTCGGGCCCCGGGCACGCAGTGTCGTGCACCGGGGCCTGTTGCTGAGCTCGGCACCCGGGGTACCCGCCGGGTACAGTTCGGAGATCAGCAGACCGTATGGTGAGGCCCCTCGTGTTGACGCAGACCACCACCCGGGTCCTTGAACCCAGCGACCTCGGCGCGGCGCTCGCCGTCCTCGAGAGCGAGCCGGTGACGAACGCCTTCGTCGCGTCCCGGGTCCAGGTCGCAGGGCTCGACCCCTGGCGCCTCGGCGGCGAGATGTGGGGCTGGTACGCGGACGGGCGGCTCCGCTCTCTCTGCTACTCCGGCGCCAACCTCGTGCCGATCTGCGCCGGACCCGAAGCCGTGCGCGCCTTCGCCGACCGGGCCCGCAGAGCCGGCCGCCGCTGCTCGTCCATCGTCGGCCCCGCCGAGCCCACCGCCCAGCTGTGGCGGCTGCTCGAACCGAGCTGGGGCCCCGCCAGGGACGTACGCGCCAACCAGCCGCTCATGGTCACCGAGCAGGTCCCCGACGACATCGAGCCCGACCCGCACGTCCGCCGCATCCGCAAGGACGAGATGGACGTGGTCATGCCCGCCTGCATCGCCATGTTCACCGAGGAGGTCGGCATCTCCCCAATGGCGGGCGACGGCGGACTGCTCTACCAGGCGCGCGTGGCCGAACTCGTCGCCGCGGGGCGGTCGTTCGCCCGTATCGAGGACGGCAGGGTCGTCTTCAAGGCCGAGATCGGCGCGGCGACGACGAACGCCTGCCAGATCCAAGGGGTGTGGGTGGACCCGGAGTTCCGCGGCCGGGGACTGTCCGAGACGGGCATGGCGGCCGTGCTGCGCTACGCCCTCGCTGATGTCGCACCGGTCGTCAGCCTGTACGTCAACGACTACAACACCGCTGCCAGGGCGTCGTACCGGCGCGTCGGCTTCCGTGAGGTCGGAGCCTTCATGAGCGTGCTGTTCTGACGGAGCGCGACGGCAAGTAGGGTTCGCGCATGGCAGCACTTCCCGGAGGCGCACCCCGGACCCCCGACATCTCCGTCGGACCGGTCGACCTGGCCGCGCGCATCGACGAGGCCCTCGCGGTGCAGGCCCTCGCCTTCGGGCTGAGCGACGACGAGGTCGAGGTCCGGCGCCACATCGTCGACCGCCATCTTGTCCAGCCCGGCGCCTGCGCCCTCGGCGCACTCACCGGCGACGGGCGCCTCGTCGGCTTCGTCTACGGCATGCCCAACGACCGCACCCACTGGTGGTCCACCGTCGTCGAGCCCTATCTGCGGCGCAACGACAGCGACGGCTGGCTCGACGACTCCTTCGTCATCACCGAACTGCACGTCCACCCCGCCTTCCAGGGCCGGGGCATCGGCCGTGAGCTGATCACCACGGTCACCGACCGGGCCCTCCAGCCGCGGTCGATCCTCTCCGCCATCGACATCGAGAGCCCGGCCCGCGCGCTCTACCGCTCGCTCGGTTACCGGGACCTCGCACGCCAGGTCCTGTTCCCCAGCGCCCCCAGTCCGTACGCCGTGATGGGGGCCCCGCTGCCGCTGCTCCGCGGGAACTGATTTCCGCCCGCAGCCACCGCCCGGATAACCTCCTGCCAGCATCCTTATACGACGCAGGAGAATTCCCCATGGCAGCCCAGGTCCAGCGCATGTCCCGTCTGATGGTCAAGACACTGCGCGACGACCCGGCGGACGCCGAGACGCTCAGCCACAAGCTGCTCGTCCGCGCCGGGTACGTCCGGCGCAACGCGGCGGGCATCTGGTCGTGGCTGCCGCTCGGCAAGAGGGTCCTGGAGAACGTCACGCGCGTGGTGCGCGAGGAGATGGACGCCATCGGCGCCCAGGAGGTCCTGCTGCCGGCCCTGCTGCCCAAGGAGCCCTACGAGGCGACGGGCCGCTGGGAGGAGTACGGCGCGGAGCTGTTCCGCCTCAAGGACCGCAAGGGCGCGGAGTACCTGCTCGGCCCGACGCACGAGGAGATCTTCACCCAGCTGGTCAAGGACCAGTGCACGTCCTACAAGGACCTGCCGGTGATCCTCTACCAGATCCAGGCGAAGTACCGTGACGAGGCGCGTCCCCGTTCGGGCATCCTGCGCGGCCGTGAGTTCCAGATGAAGGACTCGTACTCCTTCGACACCACCGACGAGGGCCTGGCGGAGTCGTACGCGCTGCACCGCGCCGCGTACATCAAGATCTTCGAACGGCTCGGTCTCTCCCACCGCATCGTCTCGGCCGTCTCCGGAGCCATGGGCGGCTCCGCGTCCGAGGAGTTCCTGGCGCCGGCGGCCGCGGGCGAGGACACCTTCGTGTACTGCCCGTCCTGCGACTACGCCGCGAACACGGAGGCCGTGACCTTCGTCGCCCAGGCGGTCTCCGCAGACCACCCCGCGGTGGAGGAGCTGGACACCCCCGAGACGCCGACCATCGAGACGCTCGCCGCGCTCCTGGAGGTGCCCGCCTCCGCGACGCTGAAGAACCTGCTGGTCAAGGTCGACGGCGAGATCGTCGCCGTCGGTGTGCCCGGTGACCGCGAGGTCGACCTCGGCAAGCTGACGGACCACCTCTCGCCCGCCGCCGTGGAACTCGTCACCGCGGACGACTTCACCGGCCGCCCCGACCTCGTACGCGGCTATGTCGGCCCCCAGGGCCTGGAGAAGGTCCGCTACATCGCCGACCCGCGGGTGGCCCCGGGCACGGCCTGGATCACCGGCGCGAACAAGCCCGACACCCACGCCCGCAATGTCGTCGCCGGCCGCGACTTCGAGGTGGACGACTACCTCGACGTCGTCGTGGTGCAGGACGGCGACCCCTGCCCGCAGTGCGGTACGGGGCTGAGGCTCGACCGCGCAATCGAGATCGGCCACATCTTCCAGCTCGGTCGGAAGTACGCGGACGCCTTCCAGCTCGACGTGCTCGGCCAGAACGGCAAGCCGGCCCGGGTGACGATGGGCTCGTACGGCATCGGCGTCTCGCGCGCGGTGGCGGCACTGGCCGAGCAGACGGCGGACGAGCAGGGCCTGTGCTGGCCGCGCGAGATCGCCCCGGCGGACGTCCACGTGGTCGCAGCGGGCAAGGCGCTCCAGACGGAGCTGGCCCTGGACGTCGCCGACCAGCTGGCGGCGGCGGGCCTGCGGGTGCTGGTGGACGAGCGTCCCGGGGTCTCGCCGGGCGTGAAGTTCACGGACGCGGAACTGATCGGCGTCCCGAAGATCCTGGTGGCGGGCCGCCGCTCGGCGGAGGGCGTGGTGGAACTGAAGGACCGCCGGACGGGGGAGCGGGAGGAGCTCGAGGTCTCGGAGGCGATCGCGCGCCTGCGGGGCTGAGCGAACGGGGGGCCCGGTCCAGCCTGTCCGGCGTTGGGGTCCCCGCGCCCTTGGCTGGATGCGCGGGGCCATGTCGGCCTGTGCGGGTTTGAGGACATGCCTGTAGGGAGTGCCGGGCGGTGAGGGCGCGGTCGGTTCGCGGGGCGCTGGCCC
>NZ_JBEOSJ010000034.1:3719-27685 GCF_040302905.1 Streptomyces sp. NPDC096193
CCGGGCCCCGCGCCTCAATCGCCGGCGGGGCTTGATGTGTGGCCTGTTGCCTCGGCGGGGCTGGTTTGTCCGGCTTTTTGTGCGGGGCCATGTCAGTCTGTCCGGGTTTGCGGACATGCCCGTAGGGCGTGCCGGGCGGTGAGGGCGCGGTCGGTTCGCGGGGCGCTGGCCCGGGCCCCGCGCCTCAATCGCCGGCGGGGCTTGATGTGTGGCCTGTTGCCTCGGCGGGGCTGGTTTGTCCGGCTTTTTGTGCGGGGCCATGTCAGCCCGTCCGGCGTTCGAGGACACGCCCGCAGGGCGTGCCGGGCGGTGAGGGCGCGGGCGGTTCGCGGGGCGCTGCCCCGGTCCCCGCACCTCAATCGTCGGCGGGGCTTGATGTGCGGCCTGTTGCCCCGGCGGGCTGGGTTGGCCCGGCTTTTTGTGCGGGGCAATGTCAGCCCGTCCGGCGTTCGAGGACACGCCCGCAGGGCGTGCCCGGCAGCGATGGCGGGGGCGGCTCACGGCGCGCCACCCCCGGGCCGCCGTGGAACACGGCCGGCCGCACCTCAGAGCCAGCTCGCGAACTCCAGGCCCAGTTCCGCCTCTTGCGCCCGCCCCGACGACCGCGCCCTCGTCGCCGACTCCACCGCGCGGAACAGCGTCCAGCCCCGCAGCCGGTCCGGGTCCACCTCCAGCGAGTCCGCCAGCTTCTTCACCCGGCGGCGGGCCGCCGACGCCCCCGAGGACGCGGCGATCAGGTCCTCCACCCGGTCGCGGACCAGCCGCGCCAGGTCGTAGGCGCGTTCACCCACCAGCGGTTCGGGGCCCACCGCGAGCCACGGCGTTCGGTCGCCAGCGAGAACCTTGCCCTGGCGGAAGTTGCCGTGCAGCAGCAGCGTCTCCGGCGGCGCGGCGGTCAGTTCGTCGCGGGCCGCGAGCGCCTCGGACACCAGCGCCGACGTCGCCTCCGAGGACGTCTCCGCCGAGACCCGCATCGCCTCCGCCTGCCGTGCCGTGCGCTCCGCCACCGATTCGAAGCCGTGTCCCGCGGGCGGCTCGACCCACAGCCGCCGTACGATCCCCGAGGCCTCCAGCAGCGCCTTCGCCTCCGGCAGCGAGCGCAGGCTCACCTCCGGGTGCAGCCGCTCCAGCAGCAGCGCGTCGCCGGGAGCCGCGAGCAGGCGTACCGCGCCCCAGCCGTCCCAGTGCTCCAGCGCGGCCCGTTCCAGCGCGGGCGCGGCCACCGGCGGGGCGAGCTTCAGCGCGGCCGGGGTGCCGTTCTCCAGGCGTACGAGGACGACCAGACTGCTCCGGCCCCCCGGGGCCATCACCCGCTCGACGTCCAGCCCCTCCCGGGACACCGTCTCGTCGGTGAGCGCGGGCAGCAGCCCGAGCCAGTCGTCGCTCTCGCCGAGCGCCCGAACCAGACGCCGGGGCGCTTCAAAACCCACGTGTGTGCTTCCCTTTCACTGCCCGGCCGCCCGCTCGGCGAGCCCAGGAAAGGCTACGCCGCTGCCGCGCCAGCGCACGGCACGCATCGCCGCCTCCCGCAGCGCTCCGGCGGCCTCGCGCCGCAGCTTGCCGTCGGCGGCCCGTACGAGATCGGAGCAGACGCCCGCGACCCGGTCCTCCAGCACCGCCGCGAGGCGCACGGCAGCGGCCGTGTCCGGCACCGCGAAGGGCAGGGCGTACGCCGCTGCTGCCGCGTCCGGTTTGCCGCCGAGGTCCCGCACGGTGCGGACGAGTGCGTCCCGCCGGGCGCGGTGCGCTCCGTGCGCCGCGGTGGCCTCGGCCCGGCGGGCCTCGCCGACCCGCGCGCCGACGACTCCGTAGCCGTAGACCGCGGCGTGCTCCGCGGCCAGCGCCGCCTGAAGGGCCTTCAGGACCTCGTCCGTGCTCATCGCGCGGCCCCGTTCGTCAGCAGGTAGACGTGCGTCGCACAGGCGGCGGCGACCGACGCCAGCAGGCGGGCCAGTTCGGGCGGGGCCTCGTCCAGAGCGGCGGTGTGCGCCCCGGAGGCACGTTTCTCCGCACTGGCGAGCGAGGCGAGCGCCTCCGCGGGAACCGTAGGGACCGGCGCCGCGAGGGCCACCGGGGGCGTCCCGCCGAGCGCGGTGACGTGCGCGGCCACCGCCGTGCGCAGGGGGGTGAGCCGCCCGGCCAGGGCCGGATGCCGCGTGATGGTGGCGTCGTAGTGGTCCCGCAGGGACCCGCTCGCCGCGGCCAGGCGCTTGCGCAGGGACTTCTCCGCCCGGGCCGGGTCGCCCGCCGGGCCGGAGGTCCGGGTCTCGGCCGCCGGGCGGTCCGAACAACCCGTCAACACCACCGCCGCGGCCGCACCCGTCGCCATGAGCGCACGTCTGCGTGTCGTCCCCGTGCGCCCCACGCGTCTCTCCCTCGGCATCTCGTGATCATCGCCGCAGGCGAGCGTACCTGCGGGTGCCGTGCAGGTGGACGGCAACACCCCTCGGGACCGGATACCCTTTGATCTGACACGCGACGATCCCACAACAGCACACGCGGCCGAGGAGTCACCCGGATGAGCACCACCCAGAGCGAGAGGCTGCGCGGGCTGCTGGAACCGCTCGTCAGCGCCGCGGACCTGGATCTGGAAGAGATCGAGGTGTCCCGGGCCGGCCGGCGTCGCATGCTGAGGATCATCGTGGACTCCGACGAAGGCGCCACGCTGGACGCCTGTGCCGAGCTGAGCCGCGCCATCTCCGCCAAGCTCGACGAGACCGATGCCATGGGCGAGGACGAGTACGTCCTCGAAGTGAGCTCGCCCGGCGCGGACCGCCCCCTGACCGAGCACCGCCACTACGTGCGTGCCGTCGGCCGGCTCGTGAAGCTTCAGCTCACCGAGGGCGGGGACGTGGTGGCCCGCATCCTGGCCGTGGACGACGAGGGGCTCGACCTCGAGGTGCCCGGCGTGAAGGGCCGCAAGCCCACCGCCCGCCGGGTCGCCTTCGCCGAGATCGCCAAGGCTCGCGTGGAGATCGAGTTCAGCCGCAAGGACAAGAAGGAAGAGGAGGCGTAGCCGTGGACATCGACGTGAAGCTCCTGAAGGGCTTGGCACAAGAGAAGGAGATCCCCTTCGACCTGCTGGTCGAGGCGATCGAGTCGGCCCTCCTCATCGCGTACCACCGCACCGACGGCAGCCGCCGTCACGCCCGTGTCGTGCTCAGCCGCGACACCGGCCATGTGACCGTGTGGGCGAAGGAGGAGCAGGCCGATCTGGAGGAGGGCCAGGAGCCCAAGGAGTTCGACGACACTCCCTCGGACTTCGGCCGTATCGCCGCCACCACCGCCCGCCAGGTCATCCAGCAGCGGCTGCGGGACGCCGAGAACGACGTCACCTTCGGCGAGTACGCCCGCCGCGAGGGCGATGTCGTCGCCGGCATGGTGCAGCAGGGCAAGGACCCGAAGAACGTCCTCGTCAAGCTGGACGACAAGCTCGAGGCGATCCTGCCGGTGCAGGAGCAGGTCCCGGGCGAGGAGTACACCCACGGTCTGCGTCTGCGTACGTACGTCGTCCGGGTGGCGAAGGGTGTGCGCGGCCCGTCCGTGACGCTCTCCCGCACCCACCCCAACCTGGTGAAGAAGCTCTTCGCGCTGGAGGTCCCGGAGATCGCGGACGGCAGCGTCGAGATCGCGGCGATCGCCCGCGAGGCCGGTCACCGCACCAAGATCGCGGTCCGTTCCACCCGTTCCGGACTCAACCCCAAGGGCGCCTGCATCGGGCCCATGGGCAGCCGGGTCCGCAATGTCATGGCCGAGTTGCACGGCGAGAAGATCGACATCGTGGACTGGTCGGACGACCCCGCCGAGATGGTGGCCAACGCCCTCTCGCCGGCCCGCGTCAGCAAGGTCGAGGTCGTGGATCTCGGCGCGCGTTCGGCCCGGGTGACCGTCCCCGACTACCAGCTGTCACTGGCGATCGGCAAGGAGGGGCAGAACGCCCGTCTGGCCGCCCGTCTCACCGGCTGGCGCATCGACATCCGCCCGGACACGGAGCAGAGCGACGACCACGGCCCCGACCAGGGCTGAGGAATGTCACCGGGCTGAGCGCTGTTCCATGATCGGGGCGCCTCACCGGGATCGAGACAACGATCGTTCGATTTTTGCCCCGAAGGGGTGAGGTCGCTACGGGGAGGTAGACTTAGACGTGTCTGGCCGGACGCACGACCGCGCATGCCCTGAACGCACATGTGTGGGATGCCGGGAGCGGGCGGCCAAGAGCGATCTGCTGCGCATCGTGGTGGTCGGTGGCGAATGTGTCCCCGATGATCGCGGTACGCTGCCCGGCCGGGGTGCGTATGTACACCCCGCCTCGGTCTGTCTCGACCTGGCTGTACGCCGCCGGGCTTTCCCACGGGCCTTCCGGGTCCAGGGACCGCTCGACACGGCTGGAGTACGGCGGTACGTCGAGCAGGCAGCACCGTAAGGAAGAGAAGTACGGCACGGAACCCCGTGCGGTCAGGTACCTCGCGAGTTGGAAGTAGGTCGAGATTGCGATGAGCACTCGATGAGTACGCGATGAGTACGCCCATGAAGTAGCGACGGTCCGGCGGTAACCCGGACCTAAAAGGAGCGAAGTGGCTAAGGTCCGGGTATACGAACTCGCCAAGGAGTTCGGGGTTGAGAGCAAGGTCGTCATGGCCAAGCTCCAAGAACTCGGTGAATTCGTCCGTTCGGCGTCCTCGACGATCGAGGCGCCGGTTGTACGCAAGTTGACTGACGCACTGCAGGGGCCCGGCGGCAACGCCGGCAAGTCCGCTGCGAAGCCCGGCGCGCCCCGCAAGGCCGCGCCTTCCCCCGCAGCGGCAAACCGCGCGGGCGGTACCCCCACGCCCGGCGCGCCCTCCCCGGCGTCGTCGGCCCGTCCCGCTGCCCCCAAGCCCGGCGTCCCGGCCCCCAAGCCGGCCGCAGCCGAGGCTCCGGCGAGCAGCACTCCCTCGACCGCACCGGCTTCCGGACCCCGCCCGGGTCCCAAGCCCGCGCCGGCCAAGCCCGCTCCGGCGGCTCCGGTTCCTGCGGCCGAGTTCTCCGCACCTGCCCCGGCGCAGCCCGCCGCCCCGCAGGCCCCCCGTCCCGGTGCCCCCGCTCCGCGTCCTGCCCGTCCGGCTCCGGCCGGCGGTCAGCGCGACGGTGGTCAGCGTGACGGCGGCCAGCGCGACGGTGGCCGCGGCGGCGACCGTCCGGCCCGTCCCGCGGGCCAGGGCGGACCGCGCCCCGGTGGCAGCCGTCCGGCCGGTCCCCGTCCGGGCAACAACCCCTTCACCTCGGGTGGCTCCACCGGAATGGCGCGCCCGCAGGCGCCCCGTCCGGGTGGCGCTCCCCGCCCCGGCGGCGGCGCTCCCGGCGCCCCGCGTCCGCAGGGTGGTCCCGGCGGCGCTCCCCGGCCCCAGGGCCAGGGCGGCGCTCGTCCGTCTCCCGGCGGCATGCCGCGTCCGCAGGCGCCCCGTCCCGGTGGCGGCGGCGGTCCTGCCGGTAACCGCCCGAACCCGGGCATGATGCCGCAGCGTCCTGCTGCCGGTCCCCGTCCTGGTGGCGGTCCCGGTGGTGGCGGCGGTGGCCGTGGTCCCGGCGGCGGCGGTCGTCCCGGCGGTGCTGGCGGCGGTCGTCCCGGTGGCGGCGGCGGCTTCGCCGGTCGTCCCGGTGGTCCCGGTGGCGGTGGCGGCGGCTTCGCCGGTCGTCCCGGTGGTCCCGGTGGCGGTGGCGGCGGTTTCGCCGGTCGTCCCGGTGGTCCCGGCGGCGGCGGTGGCCGTCCCGGCTTCGGCGGACGTCCGGGTGGTCCCGGCGGCCGTGGTGGCACACAGGGTGCGTTCGGCCGTCCCGGCGGTCCGGCGCGTCGTGGCCGTAAGTCGAAGCGGCAGAGGCGCCAGGAGTACGAGGCCATGCAGGCCCCGTCGGTCGGCGGTGTGATGCTGCCTCGTGGCAACGGACAGTCCGTCCGTCTGTCGCGCGGTGCGTCCCTCACCGACTTCGCGGAGAAGATCAACGCCAACCCGGCGTCGCTCGTCGCCGTGATGATGAACCTCGGCGAGATGGTCACTGCCACGCAGTCCGTCTCCGACGAGACGCTGCGCCTGCTCGCGGACGAGATGAACTACGTCCTCGAGATCGTCAGCCCGGAGGAGGAGGACCGCGAGCTTCTCGAGTCCTTCGACATCGAGTTCGGCGAGGACGAGGGTGGCGAGGAGTTCCTCGTCGCACGTCCGCCGGTCGTGACCGTCATGGGTCACGTCGACCACGGTAAGACCCGACTGCTGGACGCGATCCGCAAGACGAACGTCGTTGCGGGCGAGGCCGGCGGTATCACGCAGCACATCGGTGCGTACCAGGTCGCCACCCAGGTCAACGACGAAGAGCGCAAGATCACTTTCATCGACACCCCGGGTCACGAGGCGTTCACCGCCATGCGTGCGCGTGGTGCCAAGTCCACCGACATCGCGATCCTCGTGGTGGCGGCGAACGACGGTGTGATGCCCCAGACGATCGAGGCGCTGAACCACGCCAAGGCGGCCGATGTGCCGATCGTGGTCGCGGTCAACAAGATCGACGTCGAGGGCGCGGACCCGACCAAGGTGCGCGGTCAGCTCACCGAGTTCGGTCTGGTGGCCGAGGAGTACGGCGGCGACACGATGTTCGTCGACATCTCCGCCAAGCAGGGTCTGAACATCGACTCCCTGCTGGAGGCCGTGGTCCTCACCGCGGACGCCTCGCTCGACCTGCGGGCCAACCCGGAGCAGGACGCGCAGGGTATTGCGATCGAGGCTCACCTCGACCGCGGCCGCGGTGCCGTCGCCACCGTGCTCGTCCAGCGCGGAACGCTCCGCGTCGGCGACACGATGGTCGCCGGTGACGCGTACGGCCGTGTCCGGGCGATGCTCGACGACAACGGCAACAATGTCGAGGAAGCGGCTCCGTCCACTCCCGTCCTGGTCCTGGGTCTCACCAACGTCCCCGGCGCCGGCGACAACTTCCTGGTCGTCGACGAGGACCGCACCGCACGGCAGATCGCCGAGAAGCGTGCCGCCCGTGAGCGGAACGCCAACTTCGCCCGCAAGGGCGTCCGGTTCTCCCTGGAGAACCTGGACGAGGCGCTCAAGGCCGGTCTGGTGCAGGAACTCAACCTCATCATCAAGGGCGACGCGTCCGGTTCGGTGGAGGCTCTCGAGTCCTCGCTGCTCCAGCTCGACGTCGGCGAAGAGGTCGACATCCGGGTGCTGCACCGCGGTGTGGGTGCGGTCACGGAGTCGGACATCGACCTGGCGATGGGTTCCGACGCCATCGTCATCGGCTTCAACGTCCGCGCTGCCGGGCGTGCCCAGCAGATGGCGGAGCGCGAAGGCGTCGACGTCCGGTACTACTCGGTGATCTACCAGGCCATCGAGGAGATCGAGGCGGCCCTCAAGGGCATGCTCAAGCCGGAGTACGAAGAGGTCGAGCTCGGTACGGCGGAGATCCGCGAGATCTTCCGCTCGTCCAAGCTGGGCAACATCGCGGGTGTTCTCATCCGCTCCGGCGAGGTCAAGCGCAACACCAAGGCCCGGCTCATCCGCGACGGCAAGGTCATCGCGGAGGACCTCAACATCCAGGGTCTGCGCCGCTTCAAGGACGACGTCACCGAGATCCGCGAAGGCTTCGAGGGCGGTATCAACCTCGGTAACTTCAACGACATCAAGATCGACGACGTCATCGCGACGTACGAGATGCGGGAGAAGCCCCGCGGCTGATCCGCGCAGCATCGGTCGGGGCCGCTCGACGGGTAAAACTCCGTCGAGCGGCCCCGGCCGCTGCGTGTACGGTTCTTGTGTCCCTGCCAAACCCTGGCAGGCGTCATGAACCCGAACCGGCGGGACATCCGGATACATCCATGTATGTGGGGACACTGTCCTTCGATCTGCTTCTCGGCGACGTACGGTCGCTGAAGGAGAAGCGCTCCGTGGTCCGCCCGATCGTCGCCGAGCTCCACCGGAAGTACGCGGTGAGCGTGGCGGAGACCGGAGACCAGGACCTCCACCGCAGGGCAGAGATCGGCCTCGCGGCGGTCTCCGGGGACACGGGGCACCTCACGGACGTACTCGACCGGTGCGAGCGCCTTGTCGCCGGCCGGCCGGAGGTGGAGCTGCTGTCCGTTCGACGCAGGCTCCACAGCGACGAAGACTGATGGCAAGGCAAAGAAGGAGAAGGACCAGTGGCCGACAACGCGCGGGCGAAGAAACTGGCGGACCTCATCCGGGAGGTGGTCGCCGAGAAGCTGCAGCGCGGCATCAAGGACCCGCGGCTCGGCACGCACGTGACCATCACGGACACCCGGGTGACCGGTGACCTGAGGGAGGCCACGGTCTTCTACACGGTCTACGGCGACGACGAGGACCGTGCCAGCGCCGCTGCCGGACTGGAGAGCGCCAAGGGCGTTCTGCGCTCCGCGGTCGGCGCCGCGGCGGGCACCAAGTTCACGCCCACCCTGGCCTTCGTGGCGGACGCCCTCCCGGAGAACGCCAAGACGATCGAGGACCTGCTCGACAAGGCACGGGCCTCGGACGCGAAGGTGCGGGAGGCGTCCTCGGGCGCCGCGTACGCCGGTGAGGCGGACCCGTACCGCAAGCCCGAGGACGAGGACGAAGCCTCGGAATGACACAGCAGAACAAGACGCCGGACGGCCTTGTCATCGTCGACAAGCCGTCCGGCTTCACTTCGCACGACGTCGTCGCCAAGATGCGCGGGATCGCGAAGACCCGTCGTGTCGGACACGCGGGGACACTCGATCCGATGGCGACCGGAGTCCTGGTGCTGGGCGTCGAGAGGGCCACCAAGCTCCTCGGGCACCTGGCGCTCACCGAGAAGGAGTACCTCGGCACGATCCGGCTCGGTCAGACGACCGTCACCGACGACGCCGAGGGCGAGATCACGGCATCCGTGGACGCCTCCGGGGTCACCCGGGAGGGTATCGACGCAGGTGTGGCGGCCCTGAGCGGCGCCATCATGCAGGTGCCGTCCAAGGTCAGCGCCATCAAGATCGACGGCAAGCGGTCCTACGCGCGCGTGCGCGGGGGCGAGGAGTTCGAGATCCCGGCCCGTCCGGTGACGGTCTCCTCGTTCCAGGTCTACGACGTGCGGGAAGCGGTCGCGGAGGACGGGACCGCGGTCGTGGACCTGATCGTCTCCGTCGTCTGCTCGTCCGGGACGTACATCCGCGCGCTGGCGCGTGACCTCGGCGCCGGTCTCGGCGTCGGCGGTCATCTCACGGCGCTGCGGCGTACCCGCGTCGGCCCGTACGGGCTGGACTCGGCGAGGACGCTCGACGAGCTCCAGAAGGACCTCACGGTCATGCCGATCGCGGAGGCCGCCGAGGCGGCGTTCCCGCGCTGGGACGTGGACGAGAAGCGCTCCCGGCTGCTGATCAACGGCGTACGGCTGGACATGCCGGCCTTCGACCGCGCCCCGGTCGCCGCGTTCGGACCCGACGGACGCTTCATCGCCCTGGTCGAGGAGCAGAAGGGCAAGGCCAAAAGCCTCGCCGTCTTCGGCTGACCGTCCGCCGGGCGGAACCGGTCCCGCGGGACGCCGGCCGGTTCGTACCGAGCGCGCAGGGTCCCATCGTGGAACGGGCAGGGTCGCTGCCCGTTCCACGATCCCCCTCGGACGGTGTCTATCCACCGGGCACCCTGCATTCACCCCATCGAGCAGGCGCTCGGAGTGAACCACGGGTGCACTCGGGGGCGCGTTCGAGATGCGTACTTCTCCCGCTGATCACTGCCGACCTACCGTCGCACCATGGGACGCGGGGACCTGGCAACGCTGGTACGTATCTGCGATCTGGCGGGGCGGCCGCGTGGCACGGGGTTCGTGGCCGACCACCTCGGCACGGTCGTGACCAGCCATGAGGCGGTCGACGGGCTGGTGCGGGTGGTGCTGCACGCGCCCGGCGACCGGACCTGCCTCGCGGAGGCCGACGCCATCACCCCGCTGCCGGAGGCCGGCCTCGCGCTGGTGCGCACCGACGGCCTCGGCGTGCGGCCCCTGCCGATCGGTACGCGTGAGCGGATCGAGGCGGGGACATACGTCCGGCTGCCCGTCGGCGGCTGGCGCGAGGCCCGGATCCTCGGATCGGCACAGGTGACCTACACCGCAACCGACCGCTTCCATCTCGTCGCCGAGGCAGTGGAGTTGGCCATCGGGACGGACGGCAGCGACGCGCTGCGACTGGGCGGCGGGGCCGCCGGCGGACCCGTGCTCGACGCCTCGACGGGCGCCGTGCTCGCCGTCCTCGGCACGGCACTCCAGAGCGGACATCGAGCGGCGGGATTCGCGCTGCCCCTGCGGACCGCCGCGGCGCCCGCGGACGGGCCCCTCACCGACCTGCTGCGGCGCAATGCCGCGACGGTCCCGGCCTACGGGCACGACCTCAACCTCGCCGCAGTCCTCGAACTCACCGCGACCTCCCCGGGCGCGGTCGGCGTTCCCAGCGCCTGGCCGCCCCCGGTCGAACGGCCCGATTTGCTGCGGGAGTTCGGCTCCTTCACCGCCCTCGTCATGGGACTCGTCGGCGATCCCGGCACCGGTCGTACGACCGAACTCACCGCGCTCGCCGGCCGCCGCGGTCAGGGTGCCCACCCCGCGCCCACGGTGTGGCTGCGCGGCGCGGATCTGCACGCCGACGACACCTCCGTCGCCGACGCCTTCGCCCGCACGCTGCGACAGGCCGGGCGCATCCTCGCCGCGTCGGGCGCGCACGGCGACATGGAACTCGTCACGCCCGAACGGGTCGCCCGCCTGGCCCGGGCCGCAGGACGCCCGCTGATGGTTCTGCTGGACGGGCCCGAGGAGATGCCGCCACGGCTGGCCCACCGGCTCGCCGACTGGACCGCGGGCACGGTCGAATGGCTCAGCGCCTGCGGGGTGCGGATGGTGGTGGGCTGCCGTCCCGAGTACTGGGAGCAAGCAGGGGCGCTGTGCCCGCCGGAGGTGCTGCACCGGCCGGCCCGGCCCGCGCTTCGGCTGCCGCCCGCGGTCCGCGTCGGCGACCTCTCGGCGGACGAGGCGGCGAAGGCGCGCGAACGGTACGGGCTGACCGCCGACGCCATCGACGCCGCCGACGAACGGCATCCGCTGGCCCTGCGACTGCTCGCCGAGGTCCGCGAGGCCCTGCCCGGCGACGTACCGGGCCGGCCCGGCCGCGAGGAGATCTTCACCGCGCATCTGGACCTGCTGTGCCTGCGGATCGCCGTACGCATCGCGGCAGCCTCCCGGCCACCGCTCCGCGGGGCCGCCGTGCGCCGGCTGGCGGCGCGAGTGTCCGGACGGGTCCACGAGGCCGCACGGCGCTGTCTGGGGCCGGGGCAGGGGGAGTTGGACCGCGAGTCGTTCGAGGAGATCTTCCCGTGGCGCACCGGCTGGGCGTCGGCGGTTCTCACCGAGGGCCTGCTCGTCCCCGCCGGCGCCGGCTACCGCTTCGCCCACGAGGAACCGGCCGACTGGGTCCAGGGCGCCCATCTCGACCTGGACGCCGCCCTGCACTCCCTGGTGCACCGCTGGCACGCGAGCGCGCCGGCGGGGCTGCCGTCGAGGCCGGGAGCGAGCGGCGGTGGCGGCGGACACGTTCCGCCGCCACCGGGGTCGGGCGGGAGACGCGCCCCGGCGCTCGCCGTACCGCGTCATCGCATCGGCCCCGTCGTCCAGGCGCTGCTCCTGCTCGACCGGGTGCACGGCCCCGCCGCGCTCAACCGCCGTCTGGAGGAGCTGATCGATGCGCTGGAACGCCTGGACGAGGTGCGCGAGGACTCCGCCGGCTGCCACCGGGGCCATCCGCAGGGGGCCGCGGGCGTTGGGGCCGCGGTGGCACCGGATGCGACCGTGGCGGGGGACCGGGCCGCGCAGGACCGGGTCGACGACGCACGCTGGTGGGGTGCCCACCTGCTCGGCGAAACCCTGCTGCGGGTTCCCGACGCGCGTGCCCACCTCCCCGTCCTGCGGCTGCTCGCCGACCGGATCACCCGGCGTTCCGTACGCGAGGGCGGTCCCGAACACCTCGGCGGATTCGGCGAGTTCGGGCCCTGGTTCTGGGAGCGGCTTAACGTGCCCGAGGCAGAACGGCTGGATCTGCTGCGCCGGCTCGTGCCCGCCGACGGTCCTCCCGGGGCCCGCCGCCTTCCCCGCTACCTGGACGCCGCCGCCGCACGCCTGGCCGACAGCCCCTCGGTCGTACAGCCGCTGCTGTGCCGCTGGTTCACCGACACCACACCGCTGCCCGCCGAGCCCGGCGCGGAGCTGCGGCCAACCGTCGCGGGCGCCGCTCAGGCGCTGCTCTACGCCCGCCGGGACCTCGCCGTCGACGGCCTCACCGAGGCCCTCGTCGCCACCGCGCACCCCCGCGCCGACGAACTGCTCGCCGCGCTCGCCGAAGACGAGCCGTCCGCCCTGTGCCGGGCCGTCGACCGCTGGGCCCACGATCCGCGGCCGGAGCGGCGCGTCGCGGCCGCCGCGTACGGACCGGTCACCGCCGCCCGGGTCACCAGCGAGGCCGACCGTGAACTGCTGCGCTACGCAGCCTTCGCCCTCCTCGCCCGGGCCGGCGACACCTCGCTGCACGGGCCCGCCCTCGCACTCCTCGTCCGCGACCCGCACACCCGCTCCCGGCACCTCGGCAGGGCGCTGGCCGCCTTCACCGCGGGGGATCCGCGGCTGCCGGTGAGCGCGCTCGCCGTGGCCCTCACCACCCACCCCGAGCCGGTGCTCGCCGCTTTCCGGGAGCGGCTGCACCAGCCCGGGGAAGGGGCGGCGGAGGTGCTGCGAGCCCTGGCGGAGGTCGACGAACCGGTCCTGGCGCGCCGGGCCGCGGCGCTGGTCGGCGAGTACCTCGATCACCGGCCCGAGGGCGCGGCGCACGCCGCCGCGTACGTCGAGCGCCGCCTGGAACAGGGGCCTGCTGCCCGAGCTGTCCTCTTTCCCCTGGTGAGGGGGCTGCTGCGGGGCCGGCCGTGCCAGGTGCGCCGTGCGCTGGCACCCGTGCTGGCGGCCCCCGGCACGGTGGCGTCGAGGGCGCTGCGGTCCGAGCTGCTCGACATCCTGCTGGACTGCGAGGAGCGGGAACAGGAGCCGGTGTTCGGGCCGGCGCCGGGGTACGGGTCCGCGCCGGACGCACCGGGGTACGGGCCCGTGGCGGACACACCGGGGTACGGACGCGTCGCGCCGCAGAGATCGCGGAGCAGCCGTGATCTGTCCGTCCTCGACGCGGTGCTGCGGGCCGCCGCGCTCGGCTGCGCGACCCGGCCGCAGGCCCGTACCCGCGATCTGGTCCACCGCACCGGCATGCTCCTCGTCCGTACGCCCGAGGGCGCCACCTGCTTCGACCGTCGCCTCGTCGAGCTGGCCCGCGAGGTGCCCGGGTTCGCCGCCCAGGTCGCGGGCTGGCTGGCCGGAGCACCGCAGGAGTGGGCGGCGGTCGTCGGTCCGAGCGCACGGCGGATGGTGGAGACGCTGGGCAGCCCGGTGCCGATGCGTGCCGGAAGCCGCGGGCATGGCAGTCTTAGACCTGCGTAATCGGCAATCCAGACACAGGTTCGGGCGAGGAGCGGTCACAGTGCAGCGCTGGCGTGGGTTGGAGGACATCCCCCAGGACTGGGGACGCAGCGTCGTCACCATCGGCTCCTACGACGGGGTGCACCGCGGGCACCAACTCATCATCGGGCGGGCGGTGGAACGGGCACGTGAGCTGTCGGTGCCGTCGGTCGTCGTCACCTTCGATCCGCACCCCAGCGAGGTCGTGCGTCCCGGCAGTCATCCGCCGCTGCTGGCCCCGCACCACCGGCGCGCCGAGCTGATGGCCGAACTGGGCGTGGACGCGGTGCTGATCCTGCCTTTCACCTCCGAGTTCTCGAAGCTGTCGCCGGCCGACTTCATCGTGAAGGTGCTCGTCGACAAGTTGCACGCGCAGGCGGTGATCGAGGGACCGAACTTCCGCTTCGGCCACAAGGCAGCGGGGAACGTCGAGTTCCTCGCGGAGCTGGGCCCCACGTACGACTACGGGGTCGAGGTCGTCGATCTGTACGTCTCGGGTGAGGCAGGCGGCGGCGAGCCGTTCTCGTCCACGCTCACACGGCGGCTGGTCGCCGAGGGCGACATCGAGGGCGCGAACGAGATCCTGGGCCGCCCGCACCGGGTGGAGGGCGTGGTCGTGCGCGGCGCACAGCGCGGCCGCGAGCTGGGCTACCCCACCGCGAACGTGGAGACGCTTCCGCACACGGCGATCCCGGCGGACGGCGTGTACGCGGGCTGGCTGACGGCGAACGGCGAACGCATGCCGGCGGCGATCTCGGTGGGCACCAACCCGCAGTTCGAGGGCACGGAACGCACGGTGGAGGCGTACGCGATCGACCGGGTGGGTCTGGATCTGTACGGACTGCATGTGGCCGTGGACTTCCTGGCGTACGTGCGGGGCCAGGAGAAGTTCGAGTCGATCGAGGCGCTGCTGGAGGCGATCGCCGCGGACGTCAAGAAGTGCCGCGCGCTGACGGCGGGTCTGTAGACGCCCTCGACGCCCGGTCCTGTCCGCGGCCGGCGCCGGTCACAGCGCTCCCCACAGGCGTGAGCGCTTCATCAGGTGGTCGTGGACGAGCGCCACGGACGGATGGGCGAGACCGCCGACGCGGGTGGCCAGATACAGCGTGTTGAGCGGTGCCACATCCGGTCGGTGGAGCAGCTCCACCGAGCCCGCGGCCAGGGCGGGCTCCGCGAGGTACCGGGGGAGCACCGAGACACCCGCTCCGGCGACCACTGCCGCCAGCACGGCGCGGAGGTCGGGCACGGCGACCGCGACCTCGTTGGACGGCCGGCGGCCGAACTCCGAGCGCCAGTAGCGGCGGATGATGGGCAGCTCCTCGGCGTACGCGACCAGGGGCAGTGCGCCCAGTGCCTTGACCGGATCCGTGGCCAGCAGGGCGGGATCGACGGTGCGGGCCAGCGTGGGCGGTCCGACGAGCACGAACTCCTCGTCCGCGAACGGTGTCGCCGCCACGTTCTTGAGGGTGGGCCGGACGGCGGAGACGACGAGGTCCAGGCGGGAGTTGGCGAGGGCCGAGAGCAGATCGTCGGCCAGTCCGACACTGATCCGCAGTCGTAGCCCGCGGGCCGCCAGCGGCGCGAGAGCGGGGACGACGCGGGCGGTCACGAGTTCCGCCGGGCCGGCGAGATGAACCTGACCGTGGAGCGCGTCCCCGCCGGTGTCACCGTCGCTGACGGCGGACCGCAGCCGGTCGAGGTGCGGTCCGACGCGCCGGGCGAGGTCGTCGCCGCGCGCGGTCGGTGTCACCCCGCGACGCGAGCGCACGAACAGCGGCTCCCCGATCTCCTGCTCCAGACGCGCCAGTTGGCCGCTCACGGCCGGCTGGGAGAGTCCGCGCCGGGTGGCGGCGGTGGTGAGCGATCCCGCCCGGTGGATCTCCAGGAAGGTGGCCAGCAGCTCGAGATCCACCACGCAACCCCTCAGCCATAAGAATCATGATGACTGAAACCAGCCTACTGGACTAACGCTGATGATTCCGTGGTTGTGTCGACCACGACGAGGTACGCGAAGGAAGCGAGCGATCGCCCGACGCGTCCGACCGAGAACGACGAGAAAGAAGAACACGATGGCCAGGATCCTCATGATCGTCTCCGCCGCCGACAGCCTCACGCTGGCCGACGGCACCGACCACCCCACCGGCTTCTGGGCCGAGGAGCTCGCCGCCTCCCACCGGCTCATGCGCGAGGCCGGGGCCGAGGTCGACATCGCCACCCCGGGCGGCGCCGCCCCCACCGTCGATCCGATCAGCCTCGACGAGCGCGGCGGCGTGGAGGAGGCGGACGCGGCACGGTTCCGCGCGTACCTGGACGACATCGCGCAGGACCTCGCCGCCCCGCTGGCCCTGGACGCGGTGTCGGTCGGCGACTACGACGCCGTCTTCATCCCCGGCGGCCACGGCCCGATGGCCGACCTCGCCCACGACGCCGACCTCGCCGGGCTGCTCGTCGAGGCGGACGCGCGCGGAAAGCTCGTGGCCGCGCTCTGCCACGGACCGGCCGCCCTGCTCAGCGCCACCCGCGAGGACGGCGGCTTCGTCTTCGCCGGGCGCTCGATGACCTCGTTCACCGACGAGGAGGAGAAGCAGGGGGGACTCGGGGACGCGTCCCCCTACCTCGTCGAGACGCGCCTTCGGGAGCTCGGTGCCGTCATCGACGCGGGTCCGGCCTGGCAGAGCAAGGTCGTCGTCGACGGCAACCTGATCACCGGGCAGAACCCGCAGTCGAGCGTCGACACCGCACGCCGGGTCCTCGCCGAGCTCGAAGCCCGCACCGCGTAAGGGCACCGGAGGCGGGCCGTCGCCCGAAGGGGATCCGGCCCGCCTCCAACCGCACGCTCGTCGAGCTCAACACCCCGCCGGCTTCACGCCGACGCCCAGTGGCACGCCACTCCGGCCACCGCTCCGCTCCCCAGTACCGGCAGCTCCTTCGTGCGGCAGTCGCCCGACACTCCCGCCCGGTCCGCCTCGCCCGAGGACAGCACCTGGCAGCGCGCGTGGAAACGGCAGCCGGCCGGGATGCGGGAGGGGTCCGGGGGCTCGCCGGTGAGGACGACGGGCGGGATCTCGGATTCCGGAAGGACCGACAAGAGGGCCTGGGTGTAGGGATGCTGAGGAGACGTCAGGACCTCCTCCACCGTGCCGGTCTCCACGATCCGCCCCAGGTACATCACCGCCACCCGGTCAGCGATGTTCCACGCGAGACCGAGGTCGTGCGTCACCACCAGGGCCGACAGGCCCAGTTCGTCCCGTAGGCGCAGCAACAGCGCGAGGATCTCGCCGCGTACGGACGCGTCCAGCGAGGCCACCGGCTCGTCCGCGACGATCAGTTCGGGCTGAAGGACCAGTGCGCCGGCGATGACGACACGCTGGCGCTGGCCTCCCGAGAGCTCGTGCGGATAGCGCAGGAAGAAGCGCTCGGGCGGACGCAGCCCAGCCCGTGACAGCGCCTCCGCGACCGCCGCGCGCTCGTCGCCCTCGTACCCGTGGATCCGCAGGCCTTCGGCCACGGCGTCGTACACCGTGTGCCGCGGGTTGAGGGACCCGCTCGGGTCCTGGAGGACCAGCTGGACCCGCTTGCGGTACGACTTGAGCGCACGCGAGCCGTACTCCAGCGGGCTGCCGCCGAAGGTGACACGCCCCGACGTGGGCGGCACCAGACCGAGCAGCGAGCGCGCCAGGGTGGTCTTGCCGCAGCCGGACTCGCCGACCAGGGCCACGATCTCGCCGGCGCCGATGTCGAGGTCCACCCCGTCGACGGCGCGGGCGGACGGGCCGCCACGCCGTCCGGGGAAGGTGACGTGCAGACCTGCGGCCGAGAGCAGGGGAGTGGGCGTCATGACGGGCTCCTGGGTCACAGCTGTTCCTCCACCGCCGCGCCGACGTGGACGCACGCGGCCCGATGGGTGTCCCCGGCCGACACGAGCTCCGGGTCCGCGTCCGCGCAGATGTCCAGGGCCACCGGGCAGCGGGGATGGAAGGTGCATCCGGTGGGCAGAGCGGCCGGGTCCGGCGGATCGCCCGGCAGCCCGCGCGGCGCCCGGCGGGAGCCGATGTCGCCGATGCGCGGGAACGCGTCGGAGAGCGCCCGGCCGTAGGGGTGCTGGGCGGAGTCGTACACGGTACGGGCAGGGCCCTCCTCGACGATCCGGCCGGCGTACATGACCGCGAGGCGGTCGCAGGTGTCGGCCAGCACCGCCAGGTCGTGGCTGATCATCAGCAGGCTGATGTCCTGCTCGGCCACCAACTGCTCGATCAGCCGCAGGATCTGCGCCTGGATCATGACGTCCAGCGCGGTCGTCGGCTCGTCCGCCACGATCAGGCGCGGAGCGCAGGCGAGAGCCATGGCGATCATCACGCGCTGCCGCTGACCGCCGGAGAGCTCGTGCGGATAGGCGTCGGCGCGCGCCACCGGCAGCCCCACCTGCTGGAGCAGCTCCCCGACCTTCTTCTTCGCGACGGCGGGTGTGGCCTTCTGGTGCAGCAGAATCGGCTCCGCGATCTGGTCGCCGATCCGGTGTACCGCGTTCAGCGAGTGCATCGCGCCCTGGAAGACGATCGACGCACCCGCCCACCGCACGGCGCGCAGCCGCCCCCACCGCATGCTCAACACGTCCTCGCCGTCGAGCAGGATCTGTCCGCTCAGGCGTGCCGAGGCGGGCAGCAGACGCAGCAGGGCGAGGGCGAGCGTCGACTTGCCGCAGCCGGACTCACCGGCGACGCCCAGCTTCTGTCCCGCCGCGAGCGTGAGGTCGACACCCCGTACGGCGGGCACGGCACGGGCACCGGAACCGTACGTCACCTGAAGGTTCTTGAGTTCCAGGAGGCTCAACGCGCCACCCCCAGCCTCGGGTTGAGCACGGACTCGATCGCCCGCCCGCACAGGGTGAACGCCAGCGCCACGAGCGCGATCGCCAGTCCGGGCGGTGCCAGGTACCACCAGTGGCCGGAGGAGACCGCACCCGCCTCCCGCGCGTCCTGGAGCATGCCGCCCCAGGAGACGACGGTCGGATCACCGAGGCCGAGGAAGGCGAGCGTCGCCTCGGTGAGGATCGCCGTCGAGATGCCGAGGGTCGTCTGCGCGAGGACCAGCGGCATCACGTTCGGCAGCACATGGCGGCTCATGATGTGCCCGTGGCCGCCGCCGAGCGCCTTGGCGCGTTCGATGTAGGGCCGCGACTCGACCGCGATGGTCTGCGCCCGCACCAGACGTGCCGTCGTCGGCCAGCTGGTCACGCCGATGGCGAGGACCACGGTCCACACGCTGCGCGACATCACGGTGGCCAGCACGATCGCCAGCACGAGGGCCGGCATCACCAGGAACCAGTCGGTGATCCGCATCAGCACGGTCTGGAACCAGCCGCCGTAGTGCCCGGCGATGATCCCAACGACCGTCCCGATGGCGACCGACAGCGCGGCGGCCAGCAGACCCACGGTGAGGGAGATCCGGGCCCCCCACACCAGGAGACCGAGCAGGGACCGGCCGAACTGGTCGGTGCCCAGGGGGAATTCGGCGCTCGGACGTTCCAGCGCGGTGCCCGGCGCGTTTGTCACGCTCTGCACGTCGTCCCCGACCAGCAGTGGGGCGGCGAGCGCGATCACGGCGATCAGGACGAGCGCTCCGAGACCGAAGAGCCCGGCCCGGTGCGTACGGTACGAGCGCCAGAAGCGGCTCACCGAGTCGCGGCGGCGCGCCCACGTCAGCGACGAGACGGTGGTTGCGGTCGTCATCGGCCCACCCGGGGGTCGAGCAGCGGATACAGCAGGTCGGCGAGGAGGTTCATCACGATCATCGCGCCGGCGAAGACCACGAACAGGCCCTGGACGAGCGGCAGGTCGGGCACGCTCAGGGCCTGGTAGAACAGGCCGCCCAGCCCCGGCCAGGAGAACACAGTCTCGACCAGGATCGAGCCGGCCGCCACATGGCCCAGATTGATGAACACCATGGTCACGGTGGGCAGCAGGGCGTTGGGCACGGCGTGCCGGCGGCGCACGACGTCGTCGCGCAGCCCTTTCGCCCGTGCCGTCGTCAGATAGTCGCTGCCCATCTCGTCCAGCAGTGAGGACCGCATCACCAGCAGCGTCTGCGCATAGCCGACCGCGACCAGCGTGATCACCGGCAGCACCATGTGGTGGGCGACATCGGCGAGATAGGCGAAGCCCGTCTCGTCGCCCGACTCCATGCCGCCGGTGGGGAACAGTCCGGGGATCGGGCCGACGCCCACCGAGAAGGTGATGATCAGCAGCAGACCCAGCCAGAAGGACGGCACCGACCACAGCGTCAGCGCCACGCCCGTGTTGACCTTGTCGCCCAGGCTGCCGTGCCGCCAGGCGGAGCGGGTGCCGAGCCACAGGCCGATCGCCGAGTAGACGACCACGGCGACACCCGTGAGCAGCAGCGTGGCCGGGACCTTCTGGGCGATCAGCTCGCCGACGGGCGCGCGGAACTGGTACGACATGCCCAGATCGCCCGTCAGCGCCTTGCCGCAGTAGTCCGTGAACTGCTGCCACATCGGCTGGTCCAGCCCGAACTGCTTGCGCAGCGTGGCCAGTTGCTCGGCAGATGTCGGCATGCCGTGTGTCATGGCCTTCACCGGGTCACCGGGGATGATCCGGAAGAGGAAGAAGCTGGTGACGAGCACGGCGAGCAGCGAGATCGCCGCGCCGCCCAGCCGGCCCGCCACATAGAGGAGATAGGCCCGCGCGTTCCCCCCGGCGGCGCGAGTCTCCGGGACCCGCGCCACCGCGGTGGCGGTGCCTGTCGTGCTGGTGGTGCTCATCGGCTATTCACGGTCTTCCGCGGTGGACCGGCGGCGCATCGCGACGAACACTCCGAGGGCGGCGACGAGGACCACGGCCGCGCCGATGCCGAGCACGACGCCCGTGGAGGAGCCGCTGTCGGAACCGCCGTCACCGGCGGCCGGCTCGGCCGACCACCAGCTCCAGTACCCGTCCTGACCCCAGAGGTTGCCCGCCGCCTCCGGCATCGTCGTGATGGACTTGATCTGGTCGGTACGGTACGCCTCGACCGCGTTCGGATACGCGAGGACATTCATGTAACCCGTGTCGTACAGCCGCGACTGCATCTGCTTCACCAGATCGGCCCGCTTGGCCGCGTCATACTCGGCCGCCTGCCGGGCGTACAGCTGGTCGAACTGCTTGTCGCAGATGAAGTTGTCGGTGGCGCCGGTGTCCTTCGGCGTGGCCGGGAGCGCCGCGCAGGTGTGGATGGACAGGACGAAGTCCGGGTCGGGGTTGACCGACCAGCCGTCGAAGGCCAGGTCGTAGTCGCCCTTGAGCCAGGGGTCGGACACGTTGTCGAGACAGTCGACCTTGAGCCCGATGCCGAGTTCGCCCCACCACTCCTGGAGGTACTTGCCGATCGCCTTGTCGTTGGGGTCGGTCGCATGGCACAGGATGCGGAAGTCGAGCGCCTTGCCGTCCTTGCCGACGCGCTTGCCGCTGCTGTTCTTCTTGTAGCCCGCCTGGTCCAGCAGCGTGGCCGCCTTCGCCGGGTCGTACGCCATCTTCTGGGTGGCCGCCGGCTTCCAGAAGTAGGAGCCGAAGCGCGGCGGGATGTATCCCTCGCCCTCGACGGCGTGACCCTGGAAGACCTTGTCCACGATCGTCCTGCGGTCGGTGGCCTGGAAGAGCGCCTTGCGCACGACCGGGTCGAGCAGGGCCTTGTGGCCGCTGCCGAACGTCTTGCCGTCCTTCGACTTCGCACCCGGGTTGACGGCCAGGGCGAAGAAGCGGCGGCCCGGAGCGTCGTTGACCTTGATGTTCTTCGCGCTCTTCAGCGCGGACGCCTGGGCGGGTGTGAGGCCCTGGACGAAGGAGACCTCGCCCTTCTGGAGAGCCGCGACCGCCGCGTCACCGTCCTTGTAGTACTTGAGCACCAGCTCGTCGAACTTGGGCGCGCCGCGCCAGAAGTCCTTGTTCGGCTTCAGCTTGACGAACTGGTCGACCTTGAAGTCCGTCACGACGAAGGGGCCGTTGCCGACGATCGGGAACTGCTTGTCGTTGTTGAACTTCGAGAAGTCCCCGACCTTCTCCCACACATGCCGCGGCACGATCGGGACGTCCAGCGCCGTCATCGTGGCCTGCGGCTTCTTCAGCTCTATGACCAGCGTCTGAGGATCGGGCGCGGTGACGGTCCTGAAGTTGGACGTGAAGCTGCCGTTGGCCGTGGCGGCGTTCTCGTCGGTCATCATCTTGTTGAACGTCCACGCGGCGTCCTCGGCCGTCGCCTGCTTCCCGTCGGACCACTTGGAGTCCTTGCGGATGGTGTAGGTCCACGTCAGCTTGTCCGGTGACGACTTCCACTCGGTCGCGAGCCCGGGGATCGTGCGGCCGTCCTTCACGTCGTAATTCGTGAGGTACTCGTAGGCCAACCGGTGGACGGTGGTGCTGACCAGACGCTGCGCCAGAAACGGGCTCAGCGAGTCCACGCTCTGCGACACGGCGACGGTGAGCACCTTCTTGCCCTCGTCGTCGGCCGCCTGGACCGGCTGCTGCGGTACGGCCACGAGCGCGGAGGCAGCGAGGCCCGAGGCGAGGAGAAGGCGGAGGAACCGTGGGCGTTGCCGGGCAGTGCGGGACGAATCCTTGTGGACCATGGGGCGTGACCTCGCGTCATCACTCGCTGTGGAGTCCCGCGTGGAGGCGGGGCTCATTTCTCTGGTTCGCCAGCTGGTGAAGCGAAGGTTTATCAGCGGTGGTCGAGCGCGTCAACGGCGCGTCAAACGTGGTGTGGTCTGCGGGAATGCGCTGAGGGCCCGCACCGTGGAGACGGTGCGGGCCCTCATTGGTTCAGACCTCTGACGCCCTACTGCTGAGGGGCTGGCGGCGGCTGCGGAGGCTGCTGCTGCATCCACTCGGCGGGCGGAACGTTCCCCTGGGAATCGGGTTGCCCCGGACCGGCCTGCTGCCCCTGTTGGCCGGGGTGCCCCGGCTGCGGCGGAGCTCCGGCGGGCTGCGCCGGGGGCTGCTGCTGCCATCCCTGAGGCGGATAGGGTTGCTGGGGCGGCTGCTGACCGCCGTACGGCTGCGGCGGCTGCCCCTGCGGCGGGTAGGGCTGCTGGCCCTGGGGGTGCGGCGGCGGGCCCTGCGGGTGGGGCTGCTGCGGCGGATACGGCTCCTGACCGGGGGCGGGCCCGCCCGGCATCTGCTGTCCGGGGATCTGCTGTCCGGGGATCTGCGGGGCGGGATACTGCCCCGGCGCCTGCTGGTGGCCCGGCATGGGCGGGGCCATGGTCGGCGGCGGGTTGCCGTCGGCGGTCCACAGGCCCTGCTGCTGCTGGGCCCGGGCGAAGTCCTCGGCGATCAGCGCGGACAGATTGAAGTACGCCTCGCGGGTCTTCGGGCGCATCATGTCCAGGTCGACCTCGGCACCCGCCGCCAGGTGCTCGTCGAAGGGCACCACGACGACACCGCGGCAGCGGGTCTGGAAGTGCTGGACGATGTCATCGACCTTGATCATCTTGCCGGTCTCGCGGACACCGGAGATGACGGTGACCGAACGCTGCACCAGGTCCGCGTACCCGTGCGCCGACAGCCAGTCCAGCGTCGTCGACGCACTGCTCGCGCCGTCCACGGACGGCGTGGAGATGATGATCAGCTGGTCGGCGAGGTCGAGCACACCGCGCATGGCGCTGTAGAGCAGCCCGGTGCCGGAGTCCGTGAGGATGATCGGGTACTGCTTGCCCAGCACCTCCAGAACGCGCCGGTAGTCCTCGTCGTTGAACGCCGTCGAGACGGCCGGGTCCACGTCGTTCGCGATGATCTCCAGGCCGGAGGAGGCCTGAGAAGTGAACCGGCGGATGTCCATGTACGAGTTGAGGTACGGGATCGCCTGCACGAGGTCGCGGATCGTCGCCCCGGTCTCCCGGCGCACCCGGCGGCCGAGCGTGCCGGCGTCCGGGTTGGCGTCGATCGCCAGGATCTTGTCCTGCCGCTCGGTGGCCAGCGTCGAGCCCAGCGCGGTGGTCGTCGTGGTCTTGCCGACACCGCCCTTGAGGCTGATGACCGCGATCCGGTAGCAGGAAAGCACCGGCGTACGGATGAGGTCGAGCTTCCGCTGCCGCTCGGCCTCCTCCTTCTTGCCGCCGAGCTTGAAGCGGGCGGCGGCGCCGGACGGGTTGCGGCTCGACCGGGCCTTCTGCTTGTTGTTGCGCAGCAGGCGGTCGGAGGACAGCTCGACGGCGGCGGTGTACCCGAGCGGCGCGCCCGGCACGGACCGCTCACGCTGGTCGTGTGTGACCGGCGTGGGCCACGCGGCACCGGCACGCGGATCGACGGGGGCGCCCGGGGGCGGTCCCTGCGGGGGTACGTGGGGCGGCCGGCCCGGCTGGCCGGGGTCGGGCTGACCCGGGCCGGGCTGACCGGGCTGCGGGAAGCCGTAACCGGCCTGGGGCTGTGGGG
>NZ_JBEOSJ010000034.1:27784-60599 GCF_040302905.1 Streptomyces sp. NPDC096193
GTGTTGGGCCCGGGGGCCGTGGGCGGCATGGGTGCGGGCTGTGGCTGTGCCTGTTGGGGGAACCCGTAGCCGCCGGCCTGGGGGGCCTGGGGAGGTTGACCCGGGCCGGGCTGGCCGGGCTGCGGGAAGCCGTAACCGGCCTGGGGCTGTGGGGTGTTGGGCCCGGGGGCCGTGGGCGGCATGGGTGCGGGCTGTGGCTGTGCCTGTTGGGGGAACCCGTAGCCGCCGGCCTGGGGGGCCTGGGGAGGCTGACCCGGGCCGGGCTGGCCGGGCTGCGGGAAGCCGTAACCGGCTTGCGGCTGTGGGGCGTTGGGCCCGGGGGCCGTGGGCGGCATGGGTGCGGGCTGCGGCTGTGCCTGCTGAGGGAACCCGTACCCGCTCGGCGCCGGGGCCTGAGGCGGCACGGACGGGTCCGGGGCCTGCGGGGTCGCGGGCCACTGCGGGGCGGGCGCCGGCGCGGCAGGCTGGAAGGCGGGCGGCAGCGGAGGCAGCCCGGCGTCCTGTGCGGGCGGTGTGGGAGACCAGGACTGAGCGGGCGCGGGCGCCGGTGCCGGGGTCGCTGTCGACGCCGGGGGAGCGTCCTGCGGCTCGGCGGCCCTGACGGGCGCGGGGCCCTCCGGGACGGCACCCTCGGGGACGGCACCCTCGGGCACGGAATCGGACGGCTCGTCCGCCGTGCCCGCTTCCGCCGTCACATCGTCGGGCGTCGCCGTGTCCGCGCCGTCGGGCTCGGCATCGGCGCGAAGGGCGCTGTCACCGTCATGGCCGGTGTCGCTGGCCGCCTCGGGGCGGGCCTCGGTGTCCGCGTCCGGTTCGGCGTCGCCGGTCTGCTCGGAAGTGTCGGCAGAGCTCTCGGAGTCGGCAGGAGCACCGGCACCGGCAGCGGAACCGGAACCGGAACCGGAACCAGCGGACTCGGGCTCGTCGGCGGCGTCCGAGGCCGCGGACTCCTCCGCCTCCTTCGCCGCCGCGCGCTCCTCCATCTCGCGCCTCAGCGCGGCGGGGGAGAAGCGCATGGTGGCGCCGCTCTCCACATCACCGCCGCCGAAGGGCTGCGGCTCGGACTCGGGAGCCGACTCCGGACCGGGCGCGGGCGCCTGAGGCGCGCCCCCCTGGGCCTCGGGCGCCGCGGCACTCTCGGAAGACTGCGGAACCGGCGGCTGCCCCTGGACCGGATCGGGGCCCGGCACGGCCGCGGGCGGTGTCTGCGCAGGGGGAGGGGTCTGGGACGGGGGAGGCGTCTGCGGTGCGTGGGGTGTCTGCGGTGCGTGAGGCGTCTGGGCGGGTGGAGCCGGCTGCTGCCAGTTCGGCTCGAAACCGCCGCTCGCGGGCGCTCCGGGCATGGGCACCGGCGCGCCGCTCGGCTGCGGAGGCGGCGTACCGCCCTGCCCCTGCTGCCCCGCGTTCGCGCCCGAGGAGTCACTCGAAGCGTTCTGCGTGTACCAGGCCGGAGGGGTGTAGTCGATGGTGAACTCACCCGTCAGCTCGGCGGGCTCCGCGTCGGACTCGTCGGCGGGAATGTCCCATCCCCCGCGGATCTCGTCCCGATCGCTGTTCACTGTGCCTCCTGGTGTGGTCGAGCACCCTTGTGCCGTAGTGGGTGGGGGCGGCGACCGCTGACAACCGATCGGCCCGGCTCTCCCCCTGGGGACGCAGCGGGCATCCCCGCAGGTTCCTCTGCCGCTTTCCGTACCACCCTAATCGTCAACAAGGGCGCTCCGGCAGGCCCGCCCACCCCCAGGCTGCTGTCCCGTACGTCACCCGATGCCCCCAAGTGAATCGCGGGCGGCTGAGCGTGAGGAAACGCGTGGGGCAAACCGGCACAACTGCATACGGAATTCGGCGTCACCGGTCTTCCACGAGGCCGCGCCAACAATCCGGTCTCGACGACCGGCGACCACGATGCGCGCACGACGCACCGGCACACAGCACATCCACAGCAGGCCGACACAAACGGCACACTCCCGGGACGCGGCGCGCACGGCTCGACCATGAAGGGACGCCCGCCCGGCGCCCCCGGTGCTCAGCGTTCAGTGCGCAGCGTGCACAGCGTTCAGTGCTCAGCGTCCAGTGCTGAGCGTTCAGCGGAGGTCGAACTCCCCGTCCCGGGCGCCGAGCACGAACGCCCGCCACTCGGCCTCGGTGTAGCGCAGCACCGTGTCGGGCTCCAGAGACGACCGCATCGCCACGGCTCCGCCCGGCAGGTGCGCGATCTCGACCCGTTCCTCGTCCTCGCTCGTGCCGGGGGCGCTGAGCCACTCGACGTCAGAGATGTCGAGGGCGTACAGCTCGTCCTTCTCCTGAGCGCTCCCCATCAGTCAAGCTCCCTTTCGGTACGGCGAGAAAAACCTGCCCGCGTGCCGGGAGGCTTCCCGGAGCCAGATGCAAGTCCACGTCACGCGGGCAGTTTATGTCCGTCCCGCGTCCGGATTCCGGGCAACGGAGATGCTTCCCACGAATGGGAACGCTGCCCGCGTCCAGCGGGCTTCGCCCGCACGGCTACGGCTACGGCTACGGCTACGGCTACGGTGGTGAACGGACCGGCGGTCAGTCCATCCGGCGGGCGACGCCCAGCAGTCCCGTCTCGGCGTCGGTGCCACTCGTCATGACCCAGTGGCGCTCGCGCCCGGCGACCCAGAGCGTCACCCCGTCCGCCAGCGTCGGCAGGGCGTCGATCTCGACGCGCGTCAGACCGAGGATCCGCCCGATCTGCTCGGCCTCCTGCGGAGAGACCCGCTGGACGCCCACGAGCGTCGAGTCCCGCAGCAGGCGCGGTGCGACAGGGCTGAGATACGGCAGCAGGGTCAGGACCGACTGCCAGGGCGACGACACCACGCGTCCGCGCGGCGGCCGCATACCGCAGTCCCGTACCACCACGACCGGGCTGCCGACCGTCGCGCCCATCGGCGGAACGCGGCCCACATCGTGCAGGGCGATGCACTCGAGGCCCGCGCCGGCGGCCTGGGCGAGCGTCGTCCACGCCTGCGCGCGCCCGGTCTCCACCGCGACCCGCGCACCGGTGCCCGCCGCACGCAGCGCCAGCACCTGCGCGGTCCACAGCCCGCCGATCAACAGCACGTCGTAGGGGGTCGACCGGTGGAAACCCACCATCAGGGGCCGGCCCTCGGCGTCGTCGCCTATCACGACACCGTCGTCCCCGACGGGCAGGGACAGCGCGCCGAGATGGTCGGCGGCCATGGTGTGCCCCGCATGGCGCGGACCGATCAGTCCGCGCATCGCTGCCATCCCGGCCATCACAGAACACCACCCAGCGGAAGAGTCGCGTGGACACCGGGCAGCTGCTCGCGGTCCAGCCGTACGAGACCGACCTTCGCCGCGCGGGCGGCCTGCTCCAACGTCCGTCGTACACCGATCAGTTCGGAGTCCGAGCCGCCGGTGATCCGCACATGGCCGGCCAGGGCCAACCCGCCCTGGTGCGGACCGCGCCGCAGGGTGAGGCTGAAGGTCGTCGCGTACGCGGGCGCCGCCGTGAGGGTGGACACCAGCTTGGGGAGAGGCGCGGCGCCGCGCCCCAACTCGGGCCAGCGGCCCACCGCGTAGCTCGTGTGCCAGCGGTCGTCGCAGCGCCAGACCCGCGCTGTTTCCGCGGTCCGCTGCTGCGGTGCGACATCGGGCCTGCTCGCGCGGGCCGCGAGACGCGGGCTCGCGCAAGCGGCCGTCGCCATCGCGGAGTTCAGCTCCTCCTGGTCCAGGACGACGGCCTGGAACCCGGCGCCCGTGACCCGGCTCGCCACATGGTCGGCGACCCGGACGAGACAGCGCTGGGCGCCCTCGATCCCGCCGCCGCGTGCCTCGACGGCCTCCCGGCACAGTTCGGGGTCGAGCTTCACCGCCACCCAGGTCATCCGCAGGGCGGGCGCCCCGGTTCGCTCCTGGAGCGGCGCGTACGAGAGTCGGGCGACCGACTGCTGGGGCAGATGCGGAGCAGGTGCCGAACGCACCTGCTGCACCAACTGCACCGATTCCAGCACGATGTCGTCCACGGCGAGAGCCCCGCCGAGAAGCGAGAGCGAGAGCGAGCGGGCACCGAACGCCGGCCGCAGCGCGGAACCGCTCGCCTCGACGCGTACGACCGCGGTCAGGAACGTGCCGTCACCGAGCATTCCGATGGTGCGGCGGTCGCGGTCGACGAAGGTGAACGGGCGCAGACCGGGAGCGCCTTCGACGACAGGCGCCAGAGACGGGTCGGTGTCCGCCGCGGCGGGACCTGCCGCCCGCCTGCGCACCCGCAGCCCGAGGGCAGTCGCCACCCAGTCCTGGACGGCGTGGCCACGCCGTCGTACGAAGGCCAGCAGCACGAGGACGCCGCCGATGACCGCCGCGGGGATCAGCCACAGGTCACCGAGGGCCATCCCGATCAGCGCCAGGGCGATCGCGATCTCCACCAGGGCGAGCTGCCGCAGCTGGAAGGGCCCGACGCGTCTGGTGCGGGACATGGGGCGCAGGGTGGTCGTCGCGGGTGCGGCCGACGAAGGGGTGCTCACCTGCGCATTGCTGCGTTGCCCGCGGGAACCGCCGGGCGCCTGTCCGGAAGTCCGCCCATTGCGCGCGCGCGTCGCCGTACCCATCGCCGCGTTGCCCCCTCGTGTCCGTAATTACCAAATTCTCATGGGCGTTGACCGGGCGATCACCCTACCTGAGCAGTAAGTCATGAACCCCAGCAGGCATAGTAGGGGGGCGGAACGACGGCGGGCCCGCTCGGAGAGTGCACAGCCCGGCCGCCCAGCGGGGAGAGGGACAGCGGACAGATGGCATCACGTCGGGACGAACTCAACGCCTACACCTTCGCGAAGCGGAGATTGATCGCGCAGTTCCTCCAGCCCAACGCGACCGGCTCGGAGGAGGGCGCGCCCCGCCCCCTGCGTGCGGTGGTGCCGGGAGCGATCGTCGGTGTCGTGATCCTCGCCGGGTTCGGTGCGTGGGGGATGTTCAAGCCCGTCGCGCCCAAGGGCTGGGACGTCGCCGAAGAGAACGTCATCATCGCGAGCAAGTCGACCACCCGCTACGTCGTCCTGGAGACGAAGGGCAAGAGGCAACTCCACCCGGTGCTGAACATGTCCTCGGCCAAGCTCCTCCTCAAGCCCGGCAAGGGCAAGGTCATCAACGTCGACGAATCCGTGCTCGACAGTGGCAAGATCCCGCACGGCGCCACGCTCGGCATCCCGTACGCCCCCGACCGGCTGCCCGATGCCAAGGAAGCCGGCGCGGCCAAGCGCTGGGCCGTGTGCGAGCGTCCGGGCGAGGGCGGCAGGGCGATCGAGAAGGCGGCCTTCGTCCTCGCCGAGCGCGAGGAGTCGAAAACCGAGGGGCCGAATCGCCTCACCGGCGGCGATCTGATGTACGTCGAAGGGCCCGGCGAGGCCCGGTACATCGTCGACGCCGGCGGCACGGCATACCCCGTCGCCGACGACGAATTGCTGCTGCGACAGCTCGTCGGCCAGGGCCGTGAGCCGCAGCGGGTCTCCGAGGCCTGGCTGAGCACCCTGCACAAGGGCGACCCCGTCTCCTTCCCCAGGATTCCCGACACCCCCGGTACCGACGCGGGAGTGTCCGGAGAACTGGACCCCGAGGTCAACAAGGTCGGCATGGTGCTCACCGCGACCGACGGGACGAAGAACCAGCAGTACGTCGTCCTCCGCGGCCGGGTCGCCCCGGTCTCCGACTTCACCGCGAAGCTGCTGCTCAACAGCCGTGACCTGATCAAGCTCGGCCAGGCGGGCCGGGCGACCTCCGTCAGCGCCGCGAGCTTCCAGCCCGGAACCCCCTTCGGCGACGACAAGAAGTGGCCGGAGAACGCGCCCAAGCCGGTCAACTCGGCGAGCACCGACGAGGGAAGCCGCAACACGGTGTGCAACGTGCTGCGCAAGGTGGACGAGGACGGCACCACCACACTCAGCACCTGGGCCGGCACGAAGTTTCCGGCGGACCTGCCCACGGGCTCCACGAGTGCGTACGTCACCCCGGGATCGGGCCAGCTGTTCCGCCAGTTCAAGGGATCCTCGACCCGCTCCGGCTTCCTCTTCCTCGTGACCGACACGGGCCTGCGCTATGCCATGCAGTCCAACGGTGACAGCGCGACCGACGACTCCGGCATCGGGTCCTCGGGCTCCGAGAAGGACAAGAAGGAAGTGCTACAGGAAGCGCAGGACGCGCAGGAACGGCTCGGGTACAAGGAAGTCGACCCGCTGCCGATCCCGGCCGCCTGGTCCGGCTTCCTGCCGACAGGCCCCCGTCTGTCGACCGGCGCCGCGATCCAGCCCCAGGGCTCGTGAGGCCGCCGGAGATGACGTACACCCACCGATCCCTCAGGCTCGCGGCGGCGACGGTGCTGATCTTCATCGGCATGCCGGCCACGACGGCCACCGCCGACAGCACCCAGTGCAACTTCCCGGGCGACATCTACAAGGGCCGCCCCTGGGCGCTGCAACGCGTCCTGCTGGACGAACTGTGGAAGCAGTCCACCGGCAAGGGCGTGCAGGTCGCGGTCATCGACACCGGCGTCGACATCAAGAACCCGCAGCTGAAGCCCGCGGTGGACGCCAAGAGCGGGATCAATCTGCTCCCTCCCAAGAACAAGAAGGGCGAGAAGATCGACCGCGGTGCGAGCAACGGCACCACGGACACGGTGGGCCACGGCACCAAGGTCGCCGGCATCATCGCCGCCCGTCCCGCCAAGGGCACGGGCGTCGTGGGCCTCGCCCCCGCCGCCACGATCATCCCCGTCAAGCAGAACGACGCGGAGGGCAACGGCACCGCGGCGACGCTGGCCTCGGCGATCACCAAGTCGGTCGCCGCTGGCGCCGACGTGATCAACATCTCCCAGGACACGGCCGACGCCGTGGAGCCCGCACCGGCCCTGAAGCAGGCGGTGGACGCGGCGCTGGACGCGGACGTGGTGGTCGTCGCCTCGGCGGGCAACGACGGCCTCGGCGGCAACGTGAAGAAGACGTACCCCGCTTCCTACCCCGGCGTCCTGGCGGTGGCCTCCTCGGACCGCAACAACGAACGGGCGGCGTTCTCCCAGTCCGGCGACTTCGTCGGCATCGCGGCGCCGGGCGTGGACATGGTCACCACGGTCCCCGGCGGAGGCCACTGCGCCGACAACGGCACGAGCTTCTCGGCCCCTTATGTCGCCGCGGTCGCCGCGCTGATCAAGAGCAAGCACGACGACTGGACCCAGAAGCAGATCGTGGCCCAGATCCAACAGACGGCGGAACGCTCAACCCCGGGCCACGACCGCCTGGTCGGCTGGGGCGTCGTGGACCCGGTCCGCGCCCTGACGGAGGATGACAAGCCGGTCGAGCAACCGGTGGCCCACGAAGGAGTGACAAAGGGCGAGGTCCCGACCCCGGCGGAACTCCAAATTGGGGAATCGGCCGAGGAGCGCAACTCCCGGATGGCGACGTACGTCGTTGTGGGAGGGGGCGTCCTGGTGGCGTCGATCGCGGGCGGCGCAGTGGCGTTCCGCGACTCCAGGCGCCGCGCCCAGCGGCTCGGGGAAGGGTGAGTCCGGCGTTCTGTGTGGGGTTGGTGGGCCCGATGGGGCCAACTTTCACAGGACTGCCATGATGGGAACGATTGCAACCGCATAGCGGTCGTGAAGCGTCACAGCAGAGAAGTCGAGTGACGTATAAGGCACTTGGGGCTGTCAGACCCAGTGGCTAGAGTGGTAGGCCGACGATCGGAAGTGGCCTGTTCACTACGAACGCAACGTGGGACAGCTGAAGCAAACGGGGAGGAACGGGCATCGTGCTCGAGTCAGAGGGTGGCGTGAGCGGGGGCTCCGATGGCGAGTGATCTCGAGCGCGGTGTAGGTGCGCTGAAGAAGTTCCAGGGTCAGGTCGACAGCCTGCTCGCGGAGCTCGAAGGCGGAGACGGCGGCAAGGGCAAGATCGCTGCCCAGTCGGTCTCGCGCGGTTCCTTCAGCGGAACGAACATCGGTTTCAGCGAGGCCGACGGCTTCTTCGTGCAGTACAACCGTGTCCACGCGGCCCTCATCAGTCTCTCGAAGCAGCTCAGCGACCAGATCGAGCTGATGCGCATCGGCGTGCACGCCGCGAACGTCGGCTACGACAACGTCGACGAGGGCCTGCGGCAGCGCTTCCACACGATCCAGGCCCGACTGGAAGAGCAGCGCGAGGCGCAGGAGAAGGCGCTGGAGAGGGAGCGGGCGGGCCAGAGCGACAAGCCCGAGGCACCTCGACAGAACGCCACCGGTGGCACAAAGGACATGGGGTGATGACTGATGGGTGACGAGAAGAAGCCGGCGCAGGACCCCCAGGACCACGGGAAGCAGCCGGAGCTGACGGCGAAGGACTATCAGGAGAAGCAGGCCGAGGACGCGTCGGCGATCCAGACGCAGTTCGGAGCGACGGACGCGCTGGAGCGCTTGTCGTCCTTCATGGACAACATCGGCTTCGGTAACCCCGGTGCTGTTTTCGGCAAGACGGTCTTCGAAGAGACCCAGCTCAACGCCATGCTCGACCTGATCGACGCCGCCAACCCCGCGGACCTCGAACGTGCCGGAGAAAATCTCGAGAAGGCTCGCGTCGCCCTCAACAAGGCGGCCAAAGACCTCGACGACTTCGTCAAGAAGACCGACTGGAAGGGCGAGGGAGCGACCGAGTTCCAGCGCTTCGGCAGCGAACTCGCCGGATACGCCTGGAACCTGGGCGCCTTCGCCAACGTGGTCGGCACGCAGATGACGGTGGCCAGCACGGGCTTGGCTTCGGTGAAGAACTCCATGCCACGAGAGCGCGACACTCGGTTCGTCGCGAAGAAGCCTGAAGCGTTCGCGTTGACGCCGGCCAAGGAGAGCAATCCGGAGTACATCGAGGCTGTAAAGGTGGAGAAGAACCGCCAGGAAGCCATCAACCAGATGAACCGGTTGTCGTCGTTCTACGCGGTGTCGGAGCAGTCGCTGGCGCAGCAGCAGCCGCCGCAGATGCCGAAGATGCTGAATGCGGCGGTGCCACGGCCACAGATCACCCAGCGGACGGACGAGTCGTCCACGGCCGCGTCGGACCGAGAGCCCATGAGCGCGGTGAGCGAGAAGTCGACGCTTTCACGGCCTGAGCCAGTCGGCAGGGAAGGCGAGGCACGGACGGAGACGGTCGGGTTGGGAAAACCGACGCCGACTCCCGAGACGTCGTTGCAGATCGACAACGTCGTGACGCCACCGGCTCCGACCACGAACACCGGGCCTGCACAGCCCGTCACGGCCACTGGTACTCCCAGCACCACTGGCGGCGGGCCGGTTCCGCCGATGACCAGTGGGTTCGCGAACCCCGTCAAGGGCGGGACTGCCCGCGCAACAGGAACCTCCGGCGTGCCGAGGGTTGGTGGCGGCGGGACCTCCAGCGGTGTCGGGCGGGCTTCGGGAGGAACCGGCACTCCGCCGGCCGGTCGGGCGGGAGCCGCAGGCAACGCCGGGCCTGTCGGCCGGCCGGGAGCCGCGGGTACCGGAACTCCCACCGCGGGGCGTGCCGGTGGCGGCACTCCCATGGCGGGACGTGCCGGCGGGGCAGGCACCGCTGGGCAGAGCCCAGTTGCAGGCCGAGCGGGTACGGCTGGACAGCCGATGGCCGGGCGTGCCGGAGCCGGGGGCTCCGGTCCCAGGGCCGGAAGGGCCGACGGCATCGTGGGCGGGACACCTCAGCGCACTGCAGGTGGTTCAACCGGTTCGCGTATCCCTCGCGGCACGGTGGTCGGGGGCGAGGGACCGGCAGCAGGGCGTTCTTCCGCCGCGAGGCCCAGCCAGTCGGGTGTCGTGGGCGCAGGACCTACTCAGAGCGCTGGGCGGCCAGCGGGTCGGGGAACCCCCAGCTCCAACGGCGTTGTCGGCACTCCGCGTAGCGCCGGCGGGGGCCCGCGGCCGGGTGCGGGCGCATTTACCAGGGGTGGTGCGGGGCTGGCCGGCGGACGCCCCGGACAGCGACAGAGCCGGGACGAGGAGCAGGAGAGCTCCGGATCTACCCGTCCTGATTACCTGACAGAAGACGAAGAAACATGGGCGGCAAGGCGGCGCAATGCCGTTCCCCCGGTCATCGACTAGGCACAGCGGAAGGTTCGGAAGTCGGGATGACGGCAGGAATGAGCCAGGTCCGAAAGCGCAGCGTGTCGTATGCCATGCGACGCGGCCTTGTGTGCGCGGTTTCCGCGTTCGGGGTGTGGGCAGCGAGCACGATCGGTGCTGCTCCTGGAGCGATGGCAGCGGACATCAAGTCCAAGCAGTGGTACCTGGATTCCATGCGTGCGGAGGAGATCTGGAAGTCCTCCACCGGTGCGGGCATCAAGATCGCCGTCATTGACACCGGCGTGAACTCGTCCATTCCTTCGCTGAAGGGACAAGTCCTGAAGGGGCTTGACGCAACGGAGTCACAAGGGGAAGAGACCGACGACTACACCGGCCACGGGACGTCGATGGCCGAGCTGATCGCGGGAACAGGCAAGGGAGGCGGTCTGCGAGGCCTTGCGCCCGGCGTCAAGATCATCCCTATGCGCGTTGCCACCAAGGACTTCAAGGGCAAGAAGGCGGACGAGTGGGACGAGGTTGTTGCCATCAAGGCAGCCGCTGACAGCGATGCTCGCATCATCAGCATGTCGCTAGGCACCCCGTTCCTGACCTACCGGGAGCGGGAGGCCGTCAAGTACGCACAGAGCAAAGGCAAGCTGTTCTTTGCTCCGGTCGGGAACAGCGGCGACGAGGGCAACAAGCGCGAGTTTCCGGCCAGCTACGAGGAAGTCGTGGGCGTCGCCGCAATCGACCGCGAAGGTCAAGTCGCCAAGTACTCCCAGCACGGGGACTTCGTCGACATCGCCGCCCCGGGTAATGAGATCCCGTATTGGTGCGACGCGACCTTCACGAAGTACTGCGTCGGCAACGGTGGAACCAGCGCGGCAACCGCCCTCACATCCGCATCCGCGGCCCTCATCTGGTCTGCGCACCCCGACTGGACCGCCAACCAGGTGCTCCGCGTCATGTTCGAGTCCGCCGGCCGGGGCGACGACTGGAAGCCGGGCACCGTGAGCAACTACCTCGGTCACGGCATCGTTCGCCCCAACGCCGCCATCAACCGCGGCATCGGCAAGCCCGGCGATCCGAACCTCAACCCGCTGACCAACGAGAAGACCGGCGGCTCCGCCGCCCCCTCTGCACCAGCTTCGTCACAAGCCCCGAAGGAAAAGCAGGGCTCCGACGCCGTCGTGACAGGCTCCAGCAAGAGCGCTGATGACAATAGCAAGTTGGGGCTCATCATCGGTGGCGCCGCAGCCGCGGTCGTCGTCGCGGGAGTGGCTTACGTCGTCGTCCGCCGACAGCGTGCCGCTTGACCGAACGGTCGGGCCGTCGCACGCACGTTCAGACCTTCACCGCATGTTGTGCTGCACCCAGCAATCTGGTGAAGCACAACCCAGACAGTCACAACAGTTCAGAAGGGAAACGCAACCGTGTCACAGGGCCAGCGGCTTTCAGACCAGCAAGTCATCCAGCTCGAGAAGCACCTCTTCGAGAAGTTCCAGTCGATCAAGGGCCAGCTTCAGCAGATTCAGGGCACGATCGACAGCCTTGAGGGCCAGTGGAAGGGCATCGGCGCCGGCGCCTTCAACACGAAGCAGCAGGAGATCAACACCTCGATGGTGGGTCTCGGCAACATCCTGGCGAAGTTCCTCGACGGGCTGAGCAGCTCGAGGAAGATCAAGGACGGCACGGAAGACGACGTCCGCGCGGCCGTGCAGGCGATCAACGTCGACCTCGGTGTCGGCACCAGCGCCGTTCCGAAGTCCGGCATCAGCAGCCTCTGAACCGCTGCGCGCACTCGATCTCGGCACTCAGAAGTCGAGTGACCACAATACGTGAAATGAGGGAATCATGGGCATGAACTCGGGAGACGAGCTCGTCGTCAAGTACGACGGCCTCGACATGGCGGCGACCACGCTCGGCAACCAGGCCAAGAAGCTCGAAGAGGACCTGCGGGAGATCAAGACCGCCATGGCCACCGTGGCAGCCGGCTGGGAGGGCGAGGCGCACAACGCCTACGTCCAGGAGCAGATCAAGTGGGACAAGGAAGCCGCTGACATCCACCGCGCGCTCATGCAGATCGGCCAGGTCGTCGCGAGGGCGGGCGGCGACTACATGGGTGGAGACAAGAAGGCCGCCAGTTACTTCGCCTGAGGTACTTCCGTCCGAAGCCGGCGCATCGGGACCCCTGACCGGGGGTGGGCACGCGCAGGGGGTGCCCACCCGTTCGTCCGTTCCTGTGCGAGAGACCTCGGGAGCCGCAGGCGGCTCCCGAGGTCTCTGCTGTCTGCTCAGGTACGAAGGACGCTATGCGGCCGCCTTACAGTCCGCCGAGTCCGCCACGGACTTCGCATAGGCGAGCAGCAGCTTCTTGGCCGCGTCGGCGTCCGAGAACTTCTTGTCGTAGATGAGGACCCTGATGAAGAGGTTGCGCTCGGGATGCTTCTTCTCAGCCACCGGGCAGGAGATCAGGCGGACGCCGCCCCGGTTGCTCCAGACATACGTTCCGTCCTCACTGGTGTGCTCATCGAGATCGACGAACGGGTTGCTGCGGGCCACCTTCGTCAACGAGTCGCCCTTCTTCCACTCCGAGAAGGCGCTGAGCGCAAGAGTGTCGTCGACGACGGCTTCGCAGTGCGTGCGCCCCACCTCGCGCGACTGAGCGCGTGTCTCCAGGGTCTTGCCGCTCTTGGGCAGTACGGCGTCGAGGGAGGCTGTCGGCACCGGAGTGCCGCACAGGTCCGGCGGCACAGTGAAGGACCGCTTCGCCTCAGGCTCCGAGCAGGCTGTGAGCAGCAGCGCGAGCTGGGCAGCCACCGCGAGCGCGGTGAGCCGCCGAGACCGCCCAGGGGCCTTCCGGTACGCCTGTGCTGCCACCTGTCCGGGGGCTGTAGACATGTGGGCAGTAGTCATGCCGGGGGAACCTCCGTGGTCAGGTGGTCTGCCATGTGCCTGACGTTTGTGGCGGCGTCCGAGAAACCGTCGTCGCGTCCCTTGGTAGCCCAGTCAGCGACCTGGTCCTGGTAATTGTGCCCATGGACCTTGGCTGCTTCGATGGCCGCGATCTGGCTATGCGACCCGCTCTGCTCCTTGCCCTTTTCCCACAGACCGGCCGACTCCTTGCTGGCTTCCGTCAGCACATCGGTCTCGGACTGCTGGAAGATGTGCTCGAGAACCATGCTGCTGACGGTACTCGTGACGCCACTGGCGACCGCACCGCCTACCGGCGTGGCGATGAAGCTCACACCGACGCCGATTCCGGTGCTGAGACCTCCGGACCACGCATTCTTCTGCTGGGCGACTGAGTCGGAGAACTCCTTCGCCTCCTCGGCGGCTGGGCCCAGCACCGCTTCCTGCATGCCGATGGCGAGTGATCCGCTTACCTCCCCGGAACGGCGGGCGATTGCCTCGATCGTGTTCTCGGGCGACTGCGGATACCGCTGGTCCGCAGGTAGGTCCGGATTGAGGTGGTAGTCCATGAGGTCTGCCATGTAGGCCTTCTGGCCGACCTCTATCGCCGCATAGCCGTCGGGACTCTGCCCCACGGTGACGAGGAAGGCCGTAACGTCCTTGTGGTCGAGAGCTGCTTGGGCGCCGGCCAGGGGGAACAGCTTCTCGGTGTTCCCGAGAGAGTCATCCGAAATTGCACGGTTGATGTCCGGCAGGTACTCCGACGCGATCTGCCCCATGCTGTCGGACATGTGGGAGTGGTCCGTGAGCCGCTTGGGGTCCTCCTCCACGGAGGCGACGATGTCCGCCATCAGTTCGGCCTGCGCCTCTGAGTGCGGCGGGAGGTCCGCCGTCGGTTTCTCTCCCGCGGGGTGACCGGTCGTCGCGGCTTCCAGCGCCATCGCCAGGTTGTTGCGCCCGGCGATGCTCTCCTCGCGGTCCTTGTCGTAGTCGTGCGGCCAGTCGCGCTCTTCGAAGAAGTACTCGAAGTTGCTGAGAGACCGTTTGTCGTCCTTGCCTTCCACCTTGAAGTCGTGGTCCTCGTCCTTCGTGACGAAAGTGTCGCCGAAGAACTCGGTAGCCGCGTCGGGGCTGTTGGCGAGAGCCTTGAAGTAGCCGGTCATCGGGTCCCAGCCGGAGTCGGTTCCCGTGTGGTTCAGCTGCGGGTTCATACCCATGGGCTGCCACGCGACGTGGGCGCCGTTGTGGGTGAGCTTCTTCTCCGCGGCGACGAGCTTGTTGCCGTACTCGTTCAGGAACTTGTCGTCGTAATCGCCCCACCGCATCAGGTTGCTCATGACCTGGCCGCCGAAGGGCATGCCGCCGTTCTTCTCGAGCGGCCTGTCGGCGAAGGAGACGACGTCCCGCTTCCACGTCTCCATGGCGGCTGTGTCGCTCTGGCTGGCGGTCGCCAGTGTCAGGCTCAGACTCTTCTGGAGGTCATCCATCTGCTCCCGGCGCTCGTGCATCAACTCCGGGTTGACCATGGGCTTGTTGAAATCGGCCCAGAAGTCCAGGGTGCCCTTTCCCCCGAGGTTCGTGGCGAACCGCTCGGCGAAGAGGTCGTCGTTGGCGTACTTCTTGAGACCGGCGTTCAGCTGGTCGAATTCCTTGACCGTGAGGTCCTCGGGCTTCTTCTTCGCGATCCTTGCCAGGTCATCGGCCTCCTTGAGCGCGTCAGCCGCCGCATCCCGGTTCGCGTAGTTGGCGTCGGAGAAGCCCAGCTTGCTCTGGTCGACGAGCGCCTTGAGGACCTGGGTCGCGGAACTGTCGCTCTGAGTCGCGCCGTCCAGGAGCTTTTGCACCTCGTCCCGCAGGGCGGTCACGTCCGACTCGGTGTGGTCGGGGACGCTCGTTCCCTTGGCTGCGCGGTCGGGATGGATGTTCATGGTGACCGTGAAGCCGCCGCTGGCCGTAGACACGACAGTCAGGTTCTTCTTGAGCCCACGTTCGATCGCGTCATTGAGCTTTGTCTGGTAGTCCTTCAGCTCGCTGCATGTGTCCCGCAGGATGTTGCGCACCGACGTTGCCTGGGTGTGCGCATCGGCGAACTCACCAGCCGTTCGGCCGATGAACTGCTTGGAAATATTCTGGTTCTCGCCTGTCCAGTTGGCTTTGTTCGCCTGTTCGCGGAGCTCGTCGTCGGCATCCTCCTTCATGCCGGCCAGCTTGCTGATGAGGGTCGTCCAGTCGGTGACGGCCTCATCGAGAAGGCTGAACTTCGCGAAACGAAGAGTTTCAAGATCCATGACTATTTGTCTTCCTTCTTCTTCTCGCCATAGATCGAGTTCTTCTCGCCCGGCTGTCCGACACGCTCGTCGAATCCGCTGTCCAGCGCGGCGATACTGCTCAGCTGTCCGGTGATGTAGTGCTCGTCGTTCTTGTGGATCTTCTTGGTCACCCGCATGTGATTGGAAATGTGGGAGCAGGCGTCCCGCAGCGAGCCGAGCTGTTCGTCCCACCGCTTGGCCACGTGTGCGAGCCCTGCGCCGAGTTCGAAGCCCTGGGTCTTGAGGTCCTCAGCGGCCTTGGAGCTGCTGGGGCCGGCTACGCGTGCCTCGTCGTACAGACGGTTGAACAACTTGAACGCACTGGTGCCGATCTTCGCGAGGTCCGTTTCGGAAACCGTGAGGTCGCCGTAGGACCCTCCGCCACCGCCGCCCTCGTCGGGCACCCGGTTCAGCTGCATCTGGTCCGACTGATGCCCGGCTGTCTGCGTTTTGAGCTGTTCCCATTCGTCCCACGCCATCTGCCACACCTTTCCGGTATTACACCTGGCACTTCAAGGAGAAGTGTTTGAGGTTTCTGTGCTCACTTCGTGCAGGGGGCACTCCGAGGCGGCGGCGCGCAGGTCGAACGTGCTCCGGTACAGAGTGGTCGGACGAGGGCACGGGCGATCACCTTCAGGCACGTGGCGCCCGTCCGAACTGCTACCTCGTAGTGGTCCACGTTGTCCTTCGGCACCGTCTCGCCCGAGCGCCACACCGGCAGGGCCATCGGGTCGTCCTTCTCCGGTCCTTTGAGTTGTGGGTCCATTGCGCTCGTTCCACGAGCCTTCGTCCGGATCGAGCACTGGAGATGTACCTGACCCGTCCAGCCGCTCCGCCACGGCGAGAGTCCATTCCCGCGCTTCCGACTGAACGGCCCCGTCGGGCCCGGTTTCGGTCATTCAGTCGGAAGTCGGTTCAGGAGCCGTAGAAAGCCAGGCCCGCCGCCGCGAAAACAGACCACCTTCTGGACGAGGACCCCACCGCTGGAGGGCTCGGCACCTCAGAGTCTGAGTGCCGATGTGCCTGGAACTGTCTCGCCCGGTGATCGACGAGGCCGAGCCCGATGAACCCCACGCGGAAGATCACCATGAACGCCGCGAAGCGCGTCAACGGGTCTCACACCCCGCCCCACATCACTGCGGATCCCCCAACCACCCCGTCTGCACCAGCGGCTTCCCCCGCTGGCGCGACGCGAAGATGCCACGCCCCGCCGGCATCGGCCGCATGCGGACGCCGAGCATCTCGCCCTCTTGCGGATCGCCGGAGAGCAGGAGCCCCTGTGCGCCGAGTTCCATCATCCGCTGCAGGAACGGCTCGTACGCCGCGCGGCTCGCTCCCGCCGAGTTGCGGGCGATGATGAAGCGGACACCCACGTCACGCGCGAAGGGCAGGTGCTCCGTGAGCTTGGCCAACGGGTTGCCGCTCGACGTCGACACGAGGTCGTAGTCGTCGACGACCACGAACACGTCCGGGCCCTGCCACCAGCTCCGGTCGCGGAGCTGCTGTGCCGTGACGTCGGCGGTCGGCGCACGGCGCTGCATCAGCTCCGCCAGCGCGTCGACGTGATGGTCCATGTTGTTGGACATCGGCACGTACTCGGCCAGGTGTGTGGCGGGGGTGATGTCGAGCAGGGCGCGCCGGTTGTCGATCACGAAGAACTTGGCGGCGTTGCCGTCGTACCGTTCCGTCAACTGCTTGATGAACAGGCGCAGCAGATTCGACTTGCCGGACTCGCTCTCACCGAACACCAGGAAGAACGGGTCGCGGGCGAAGTCGGCGAACACCGGCTCCAGGTTGTTCTCGTCGATCGCGAACGACACTCCGCGCCGGGGTTCGGCGAACCCCGCGGGGAGCTGGTCCGCGGGGAGTTCGCGCGGGAGCAGACGCACCTTCGGCGCGGCGGGACCGGCCCAGTGACGCGTGACCTCCTGCACCATCGCGGTGGTCGCCTCGGACAGGTCGCTGTCGGACTGCATGCCGTCGATGCGCGGCACCGACGCCATGAAGTGCAGCTTCTCGGCAACCAGACCGCGGCCGGGGACACCCGGCGGCACGTTCATGGCGATCTTGCGGTCCACCTCGGAGTCCATCGGGTCGCCCAGCCGCAGTTCCAGGCGGTTCATCAGGTGGTCCTTGATGTTGGAGCGGACGTCCATCGAACGGGACGCCGTCAGGATCACGTGGATCCCGTAGCCCAGCCCCCGTACCGCCATGTCGACGACCGCGGTTTCCAGACCCTCGTAGTCCGAACGGAAGTTGCCCCACCCGTCGATGACCAGGAACACGTCCCCCCACGGCTGCTCCGTCATCGAGATCTCGCCGCGCGCCCGCATCCTGCGGAACGTCGCGATGGAGTCGACGCCCGCGCTGCGGAAGTACTCCTCCCGGCGCGTCAGGATGCCGTACACCTCGGCCACCGTCCGGCGCACGCGCTCCGGGTCCAGTCGTGAGGCGACACCGCCGACATGCGGCAGCCCGGAGATCGAGGAGAGACCGCCACCACCGAAGTCCAGTCCGTAGAACTGCACTTCCTGTGGCGTGTGGGTCAGCGCGAAGGCCGAGATGAGTGTGCGCAGCAGTGTCGACTTGCCCGACTGCGGACCGCCGATGATCTGCATGTGGCCGGCCGCGCCGGAGAAGTCGCGGTAGAGCGTGTCCCGGCGCTGCTCGAACGGCTTGTCCACCACACCGAGGGGTACGACCAGCCGGCCCGAGCCCTCGAAGCCCGGCTGGGTGAGTCCGCGGCCGTCGACGTTCGACAGCCCCGGCAGCAGTTCGTCCAGCGGCGGCGGGTTGTCCAGCGGGGGCAGCCACACCTGGTGGGCCTCGGCTCCGCGCCCCTCCAGCCGGCGCACGATCACGTCCAGCACCGAGTCGGCGAGCGCGTCGTCGTCGGCGGAGCGGCGCGCGTCCGGCACGGCGGCGCCCGTGGTCGGCTCGGCGTAGTGGACCGGGACCGGAGCCGCGGTGAACGGGACGGGCCTGCGGTCGACCGGCAGCGGGCCGCCGCTCGACGCGGCCTGGTGTCCGTTCACGCGGTACACACCGGAGACGTACGCGGCCTTGAACCGCACCATCTCGTCCGTGCCGTACTTCAGATAACCGGAACCGGGGACGTTGGGCAGGGAGTACGCGTCGGGCACACCGATCGCGGCCCGCGACTCGGCCGCCGAGAAGGTCCGCAGACCCACCCGGTACGACAGATAGGTCTCCAGGCCGCGCAGCCTGCCCTCCTCCAGACGCTGCGACGCCAGCAGCAGATGGACGCCCAGCGAACGGCCGATGCGGCCGATCTGCACGAACATCTCGATGAAGTCCGGCATGGCGGTGAGGAGTTCGCTGAACTCGTCGATGACCAGAACGAGTGACGGGATGGGCTGGAGCGGGGCACCCGCCGCACGCGCCTTCTCGTAGTCGTGGATGTTGGCGTAGTTGCCCGCGTCGCGGAGCATCTCCTGCCGGCGGTTGAGCTCACCGCGGATGGAGTCGCCCATGCGATCCACCAGCGTGAGGTCGTCGGCCAGGTTGGTGATCACCGCGGCGACATGCGGCATCTGCGACATACCGGCGAAGGTCGCGCCGCCCTTGAAGTCCGCGAGGACGAAGTTGAGCGTCTCCGAGGAGTGCGTGACGGCCAGGCCGAGCACCAGCGTGCGCAGCAGTTCCGACTTGCCGGAACCGGTCGCGCCGACGCACAGGCCGTGCGGGCCCATGCCCTCCTGTGCCGCCTCCTTGAGGTCCAGCATCACGGGGGTGCCGTCCTCGCCGACACCGATGGGGACCCGCAGCCGCTCCGACTGCGAACGGGGGCGCCAGGTGCGGCTGACGTCGACGGACGCGGCGTCTCCGAGGTTCAGCAGATCGGTGAACTCGAGGTTGGCGAGCAGGGGTTCGTCGTCGTCGCCGCCGGTGGCGACCCGCAGCGGCGCGAGCTGGCGGGCGAGCGCCTCGGCGGCCTCCAGGCTCAAGCGGTCGGGGACACCGTCGTACACGAGCCCGTGACCGGACTCCAGTTGCAGCGAATCCGGGTGGACCACCACGGACAGCTCACCGCGCGCGCCGGTGACCTCACCGGCGACGACCTCCAGAACCGTCACACCCTGGAGACCTTCGGCCGCCGCGAGCGGCGAGGTCTGCGGTACGGACTGACCATCGAGGACGACGACGAGGTGCGGCTGGTCCAGCAGCGGGTGCGCGCTGCCCTGGAAGCGCGGCCGGCCGTCGAGCCGCCCGGCGAGCAGATCCTCCAACTCCCGTGCGTCGGCGGTGATCAGGCGCCGGCTGCCCGCGCCGTCACCCGGGCCCGACGCCTGGAGGTGCGGCAGCCACTTCGTCCACTCCCAGTGCTTCGCCGACTCCCGGCCCGCGGCGACGACGATCACCAGGTCCTCGGGGGAGTGGAGGGAGGCGAGCGAGCCGACCATCGCGCGGGTGGTGGAGCGCACGGACTCCGGCTCACCGCTCACGGTCACGTGGTAGAACGCCCGCAGCGACACGGCCATCGGCAGTCCGTCGAGCGTGCTGTGCGCCGACAGGAACTGCCGCATGGCACCCGCCGTCAGCGGCTCCAGCTCGTCGACGGGGGCGGTGTCGGGGGCCAGCAGCGGGGTGGCGAGCTGCTGGCTGCCCAGCCCGATGCGCACCTGCCCGAAATCGGCGTCCCCGACCCGGCGTTCCCATACCCGGCTGCCTTCGGCGACCAGGGCCCACAGCTGCTCCGGGGAGGGATGCAGGTAGTACTGCGCGTCACGCTGGAGGCGAGCCGTCCGCAGCACCGTACGGCGGGTCTGCGTCAGGTACTTGAGGTAGTCGCGCCGCAGATCGGCCAGCTGCCCCTGGGTGCCGCGGCGGTAGCGCACCAGCATCGCGATCGCCATGGCCACCGTCGACGCGATCATCACCATGCCCATGATCCGCATGATCGGATTCGGGGTCATGAAGAAGAAGACGACGGAACCGCCCATGCCCAGCATCGGCAGCAGCTGCATCAGCGCGCCCTCCTGCTGCCCTCTCGGCAGCTCGGGCGGAGGTTGCAGCTGCACCTGCTCGCCGGGTACCTCGGCGGGCAGGGCCCGGGGTGGGCGCTTGACGACGATCTGACTCACAAGCTCACCAATTCCCTTGCCGGACGGAAATGTTCCTATCGGCGCCCCCGTGGCGACGGGTTCCGTCCGCGGGGAGGGATCCTACTTGCGCCGGGCCGGACAGGTGGGCGGTAGGGTGGCGCGACGTGTTTGCGCACCCATGAACTTCCGCAAAAAAACGGTCATTCGGAGCGCAATGCCGGGCGTACGCATCATGAGGACCACGAGGGGATGCAGCAGGTGACTATGACGGCCCGAGCGGCGGCTGCGGGGACGGGTCATCCGGGTTCCGCGACAGTGTCGAGCAGTGGAACCGGTTTCTGCCGAGTGACGGTCGTCGCGCCGGATGGCCGCGTCGATGTGGCACTGCCCGAGGACATCCCCCTCGCCGACCTCTACCCGGAGATCCTGCGTCTGTCCGGACAGAGCCCCGCGGAGGGCGCCCCGGTCGGCTACCACCTCGTGCGCCGCGACGGCACCGTGCTCGACAGCGCCCGCTCCCTCGCCTCCCAGCGCATCCTCGACGGCGAACTGCTGTCCATGCGGCCGTTCTCCGAGTCGCTGCCGCCCGCGGTCTTCGACGACGTGTCCGACGCCGTCGCCTCCGCTGTCGCCCGAGACCGCACCCTGTGGAGCGACGGCCTGATGCGAGGCGCCGGCCTCTTCGGCGGCTCGGTCCTGCTCGTCCTGGTCGCGTTCGTGCTGTGGACGGCCGACCCCCTGCACGACATGCACGGCCTCGCCGGCATCCTGGCCGCCGTCACCGGTGTCCTGCTGCTCGCGCTCGCCTGCGTACGGGCCCGGGTGTACGACGACCGCGGGTCCGCCGTCGCCCTCGGCATCGGCGCGATGGCGAACGCCGCCGTCGCCTGCTCCGGACTGCTGCCCCCCGCCTCCGGGCAGGGCATCGGCAAGCTCCAGTTCCTGCTCGCCTGCGCCGCCGTCCTCGTCTTCGCGGTGCTCCTGACCATCGTCGCCCCCGCCGGCGACGGCCCCTTCGTCGCGTTCGTGTTCGCCGCGACGGTCGGCGTGCTGGTCACCTTCGTCGCGATCCTGCGCCATCTGGAGCCGGTCGAGAGCGCCGCGGTGTGCGCGCCGCTCGCCGTCGGCGCCCTCGCCTTCCTGCCGGGCTTCTCCACCCGTTTCGCGCGGCTGCCCATCGGCTTCGACCCGCCGCGCACGACCATGGGGGAGTACGGCAGCGACCCCGAGCCCGCCGGCCCGGTCGACGCCGAGCGCATCGCCGCCCAGGCCCGCCGGGGCCACGAGCTCATGGTCGGCCTCGTCGGCGGCTGCGCGCTGATCGCCGTCGCCTCCGCCGCAGTCCTCGGCTTCTCCGACAACGTCTGGGGCCAGCTGCTCGCCCTCAGCACCGGCATCGCCATGCTGATGCGCGCCCACCTCTTCCGCTACACCGCGCAGGTGGGCTGTGCGCTCGCGGCCGGCCTCGGCTCCCTGGTGCTGCTCGGACTCGGCCTGTGCCTCAACCCGCCGGCCGGGCTGATGCGCGACGCCCTGCGCGGCGACAGCACCGCCCTCGACATCCGTACGATCTGGCTGACCGCCGCCGTCGCCGGCGTGGCCGCGCTGATCACCGCCATCGGCCTGATCGTGCCGCGTAAGGGAGTGACGCCCTTCTGGGGCCGCTTCCTGGAGGTCGCCGAGACCTTTGTGCTGCTCACGCTGGTGCCGCTGTGCCTCGCGGTGTTCGACGTGTACCACTCCATCCGGGCGCTGACCTCGTAGCCGAGGCTGGTACGCTGTGTGACGGCCGTTTGTGTACGCCCTTCCCGGAGCCTCGATGCTCTGGGTGCAGCGCTCATCGGACCTTCGCCTCCGAGTCACGGAAGCTCTCCTGAGAACAAGACCAGGGGCACTCGTGGGCGCATCGAACATCAAAGAGGAGTACCGAGTGTCTCTCGACGCCGCTACGAAGAAGCAGATCATGACCGAGTTCGGCACCAAGGAGGGCGACACCGGCTCCCCCGAGGTGCAGGTCGCGATGCTCTCGCGCCGTATCTCGGACCTGACCGAGCACCTCAAGACGCACAAGCACGACCACCACTCCCGTCGTGGTCTGCTGATCCTCGTCGGCCAGCGCCGCCGTCTGCTGCAGTACCTGGCCAAGAAGGACATCCAGCGCTTCCGTGCCCTGGTCGACCGCCTCGGCATCCGCCGTGGTGCGGCCGGCGGTGCCAAGTAAGGACGCCGTGGAGGGAGCGGTTCCCACTCTGAGGGGGCCGCTCCCTTTGCTGTACGTGCGCGACGTACCGGACGCCAATTAGTCTGGTCGCAGAACGCACCACCGAACACGAGCGGGAAGCCGCCTCGCCGCCGCCGGTCCTCGGTAGTGGCTCCCGGAGACACAAGCCCCCGGGTGCTTCGATCGAAGACCGGCCCGCAGAACGAGAGCTTCTCCGCCACCGTCCTCCCGCCACACGGGCGGAAGGACGAAAGACGCAACGTAACGGAGAAAACGCTAGTGGAGAACGAGACCCACTACGCCGAGGCCGTCATTGACAACGGTACTTTCGGCACCCGCACCATCCGCTTCGAGACGGGACGCCTGGCCAAGCAGGCCGCCGGTTCCGCCGTGGCGTACCTGGACGACGACACCATGGTGCTGTCGGCCACCACCGCCTCCAAGAAGCCCAAGGACCAGCTCGACTTCTTCCCCCTGACGGTGGACGTCGAGGAGCGGATGTACGCAGCCGGCAAGATCCCCGGCTCCTTCTTCCGTCGTGAGGGCCGGCCCTCCGAGGACGCGATCCTCACCTGCCGCCTCATCGACCGCCCGCTGCGCCCCTCCTTCAGGAAGGGCCTGCGCAACGAGATCCAGATCGTCGAGACGATCATGGCGCTCAACCCCGACCATCTGTACGACGTGGTCGCGATCAACGCCGCCTCCTGCTCCACGCAGCTGGCCGGCCTGCCCTTCTCCGGCCCCATCGGCGGCACCCGTGTCGCCCTGATCAAGGGCCAGTGGGTCGCGTTCCCGACGCACACCGAGCTCGAGGACGCCGTCTTCGACATGGTCGTCGCCGGTCGCGTCCTCGAGGACGGCGACGTCGCGATCATGATGGTCGAGGCCGAGGCCACCGAGAAGACCATCCAGCTCGTCAAGGACGGCGCCGAGGCTCCCACCGAGGAGATCGTCGCCGCCGGTCTCGAGGCCGCGAAGCCCTTCATCAAGGCGCTCTGCAAGGCCCAGTCCGACCTCGCCGCCAAGGCCGCCAAGCCCGTCGGCGAGTTCCCCGTCTTCCTCGACTACCAGGACGACGTCCTGGAGGCGCTCACCGCCGCGGTCAAGGACGAGCTCGCCCAGGCCCTCACCATCCCGGGCAAGCAGGAGCGCGAGACCGAGCTCGACCGCATCAAGGAGATCGCCGCCGAGAAGCTGCTCCCGCAGTTCGAGGGTCGCGAGAAGGAGATCTCCGGTGCCTACCGCGCGCTGACCAAGAAGCTGGTCCGCGAGCGCGTCATCAAGGACAAGGTCCGCATCGACGGCCGTGGCGTCACGGACATCCGTACGCTCGCCGCCGAGGTCGAGGCCATCCCGCGCGTGCACGGCTCGGCGCTGTTCGAGCGTGGCGAGACCCAGATCCTGGGCGTCACCACCCTCAACATGCTCCGGATGGAGCAGCAGCTGGACACTCTCTCCCCGGTGACCCGCAAGCGCTACATGCACAACTACAACTTCCCGCCCTACTCCGTCGGAGAGACCGGCCGCGTCGGTTCGCCGAAGCGCCGCGAGATCGGCCATGGTGCGCTCGCCGAGCGCGCCATCGTGCCGGTGCTGCCGACGCGCGAGGAGTTCCCCTACGCGATCCGCCAGGTCTCCGAGGCGCTGGGCTCCAACGGCTCGACGTCCATGGGCTCGGTCTGCGCCTCCACCATGTCGCTGCTGAACGCCGGTGTGCCCCTCAAGGCCGCCGTCGCCGGTATCGCCATGGGCCTGATCTCGCAGGAGATCGACGGCGAGACCCACTACGTCGCCCTCACCGACATCCTCGGTGCGGAGGACGCCTACGGCGACATGGACTTCAAGGTCGCCGGTACGAAGACCTTCGTCACCGCGCTCCAGCTCGACACCAAGCTCGACGGCATCCCCGCCTCGGTCCTGGCCGCCGCGCTGAAGCAGGCCCGCGACGCCCGCCTCCACATCCTCGATGTGATGAACGAGGCCATCGACGTCCCGGACGAGATGTCCCCGAACGCCCCGCGGATCATCACCGTCAAGATCCCGGTGGACAAGATCGGTGAGGTCATCGGCCCCAAGGGCAAGATGATCAACCAGATCCAGGAGGACACCGGCGCCGACATCACGATCGAGGACGACGGCACCATCTACATCGGTGCCGCCCAGGGCTCGCAGGCCGAGGCCGCCCGCGCCACGATCAACGGCATCGCCAACCCGACCATGCCGGAGGTCGGCGAGCGCTACCTGGGTACGGTCGTCAAGACCACCACCTTCGGTGCGTTCGTGTCCCTGCTCCCGGGCAAGGACGGCCTGCTGCACATCTCGCAGATCCGCAAGCTCGCCGGTGGCAAGCGCGTGGAGAACGTCGAGGACGTGCTCGCGGTCGGTTCCAAGGTGCAGGTCGAGATCGCCGAGATCGACTCCCGCGGCAAGCTCTCCCTCATCCCCGTCGTCGAGGGTGAAGAAGAGCCCGAGGCCGAGAAGGACGACGCTGCCCAGTGACGGCTCGTAGTTCCACGACGACGGCCCGCACCTCCTCGGAGGAGCGGGCCGTCGCCCGTACCCAAACGCTTCTCCAGGGCGAGAACGGCATCGGCACGGTCCGCCGCACCACCCTCCCGGGCGGTCTGCGCATCGTCACCGAGTCGCTTCCGTCCGTCCGGTCGGCGACCTTCGGCATCTGGGCCCACGTCGGCTCCCGCGACGAGACCCCCGCGCTGAACGGCGCCACCCACTACCTCGAGCACCTCCTGTTCAAGGGCACGCACAAGCGTTCCGCCCTCGACATCTCCTCCGCGATCGACGCGGTCGGCGGCGAGATGAACGCCTTCACGGCGAAGGAGTACACCTGCTACTACGCGCGGGTGCTCGACACCGATCTGCCGCTCGCCATCGACGTGGTCTGCGACATGCTCACCGGTTCGCTGATCCTCCAGGAGGACGTCGACGCCGAGCGCGGTGTCATCCTCGAGGAGATCGCGATGACCGAGGACGATCCGGGCGACTGCGTGCACGACCTCTTCGCGCACACCATGCTCGGCGACACCCCCCTCGGCCGCCCGGTCCTCGGCACCGTCGACACCGTCAACGCGCTGACCGCCGAGCGTGTCCGCCGCTTCTACAAGAAGCACTACGACCCGACGCATCTGGTGGTCGCCGCCGCGGGCAACATCGACCACGCCACCGTCGTACGCCAGGTCCGCCGCGCCTTCGACAAGGCCGGCGCCCTGACCCGCACGGACGCGGTCCCGCTCGCCCCCCGCGACGGACGCCGCGCCGTGCGCACCGCCGGCAAGGTCGAACTGCTCAACCGCAGGACCGAGCAGGCCCACGTCGTCCTCGGCATGCCGGGCCTCGCCCGTACCGACGACCGCCGGTGGGCCCTCGGCGTGCTGAACACCGCCCTCGGCGGCGGCATGTCATCCCGCCTCTTCCAGGAGGTGCGGGAGAAGCGCGGCCTGGCCTACAGCGTGTACTCGTACACGTCGGGCTTCGCCGACTGCGGACTCTTCGGCGTCTACGCGGGCTGCCGCCCGAGCCAGGTCCACGACGTGCTGAAGATCTGCCGCGACGAGCTCGACCGGGTCGCCTCCGAGGGACTGTCGGACGACGAGATCGGCCGCGCCGTCGGCCAGCTCTCCGGTTCCACGGTGCTCGGCCTGGAGGACACCGGCGCGCTGATGAACCGTATCGGCAAGAGCGAGCTGTGCTGGGGTGAGCAGATGTCGGTCGACGAGATGCTCGCCAGGATCGCCGCCGTCACCCCCGACGAGGTGCGCGCCGTGGCCGGCGAGGTGCTGGGACAGCGCCCGTCCCTCTCGGTGATCGGCCCGCTCAAGGACAGGCAGGCCGACCGCCTGCACGAAGCTGTCTCCTAGAGTTCCTCACATTAGGGATAGAAACGATGAGCAAGCTGCGCGTGGCCGTCCTCGGTGCCAATGGCCGGATCGGCTCGGAAGCCGTCCAGGCCGTCGAGGCCGCCGAGGACATGGAACTGGTCGCCGCACTCGGCCGGGGCGACAAGCTGGAGGCCCTGGTGGACGGCGGCGCCCAGGTCGCGGTCGAACTGACCACCCCCACCTCGGTGATGGGCAACCTCGACTTCTGCGTACGCCACGGCATCCACGCGGTCGTCGGCACCACCGGCTGGACCGACGAGCGCCTCGCGCAGCTGGGCACCTCGCTCGCCGCTTCCCCGCAGACCGGTGTCCTCATCGCGCCGAACTTCTCGATCGGCGCAGTGCTCACCATGAAGTTCGCGCAGCAGGCCGCGCGCTACTTCGAGTCCGTCGAGGTCGTCGAGCTCCACCACCCGAACAAGGCCGACGCCCCCTCCGGCACGGCCACCCGCACGGCGCAGCTGATCGCGGCGGCCCGCGCCGAGGCCGGCCTCGCACCGCAGCCCGACGCCACGGTCACCGCGCTGGACGGCGCGCGTGGAGCGGACGTCGACGGCATCCCGGTGCACGCCGTACGGCTGCGCGGTCTGCTCGCCCACCAGGAGGTCCTGCTGGGCGGCGAGGGCGAGACGCTGACCATCCGGCACGACTCGCTGCACCACAGCAGCTTCATGCCGGGCATCCTTCTGGGCGTCCGCCAGGTCGTGTCCGCACCCGGGCTCACCTTCGGCCTGGAACACTTCCTCGACCTCGGCTGACCCGGAAAGCCCTCATGCGCGCGAAAATCACGTACCTCGTCACGGCTGCCGTCCTGGTCGTCTACTTCGTCCTGGTCGGCAGCCGCGGGGTGATGCTCATACAGCACGGCACCCTGCTCACCGTCAGCTTCGGTGTGGCGGTGCTGATCCTGCCGGTGATCGGCCTCTGGTTCCTCTGGAAGAACACACAGTTCGTCACCCGGGCCAACCAGCTCGCGGCCGAACTGGACGCGGAGGGCGGGCTGCCCGTCGACGAGCTGGTCCGCACCCCCGGCGGCCGCATCGACCGCGATTCGGCGGACACCGTCTTCGCCAGGCGCCGCGCGGAGACCGAGGACTCACCGGGCGACTGGCGCTGCTGGTTCCGGCTGGCGGTCGCGTACCACGACGCCCGGGACACCCCGCGCGCCCGCAAGGCGATGCAGCGCGCGATCGCCCTGCACGACGGCCGGCCGGCTCCCACCTAGAACCGGCGCGACCTGGAAACCGGCGCGATCACCAAAAGGTTCAGGCCTGGCCGGCCCGGTACTCCGAGCCCCATGCCTCGACGGTGTCCGCGGCCCGGTCGAACGCCTCGACGCGCGCCAGGAAGTCCGCGTTGTGGTCGGTGAGCAGATGCAGCGGCTCGCTGCCCGCGCGGGCGAGAACGAGCGCCTGGCCCTGCACCGTACGCGGCAGGCCCAGCCAGCGGACCGGCTGCTGCACCGTACGGACGTCGGCTGCCTCGTTCCACGGAACAGTGGTGGTGGCGAAGAAGGCCACCCGGCGCAGCCCGTGCCTGCTGACCCACACACCCACGCGCAGCAGTCGCAGCGCCGCCACGACGAGCGCGAGCCCCAGGCCCGCACAGACGGCCGCGCCCGGCAGCGCGCCGGCGAAAGCGATGATCATCGCGGCGAGCAGCACGAACGACGCCAGCAGCAGCAACAACGCGGCCGCCGCGACCCGCCACGGGCCCGGCCGGTACGGCCGGCGCCACCGGTCATGGTCGTCGAAGGGCAGCGCGACATCGTCCGCGTTCGTGTCAAATGCGCGGTCCGCCGTCAGGAAAGGCAGGGGCACGACTGATCCTCACTCACCAGCACACTCGATTGGGCTGTGCCCGGTGAGGCTACCGAGCAGGTCACCGGCCGACCACCCCAGGGGGGCCCATGGAGATGCCTTCCCCGGCCCGTTCAGGGCCCGAAGGCGAGCTCAGCGCCCCTCGGACGCCTCGGACTGCTGAGAATGAGCCGGCATCTGGCCGGAACCGAGCGCGGGAAGCCCGAACAGCAGGGAGCCGACCAGCCCGGCGACGACGGTCAGCCCGATCAGCGTACGGCCGGTGAGCTCGGAGACGCTCGGACGTTCACGGGGCGGGGGAGTGACGTTACTGCGGAAGCGATCGGCCTCGGCGACGAAAGTGAACGGGACGGCTTCTCGCCGGAGGAACATCAGAAAACTCCTTGAGGTCTGGTACCTGGACGCTTCTCCTGGTATAGACGCGAGAAACCCCCCGAAGGTGCCATCGTTCGGCAAGTTGCTCCAGAAGGCTCACGAGGGCGGAGGTACTGCCGGGACGCTGCGTCGTTAAAGTGGGCGCCGCCCCCTGAGTACGACCGGAAGGACCCCTGGTGCCCGACACCCCTGCCCAGAGCGCAACTCCGAGCTTCCGCGGTGACGTCACCGTCGAGATGGTGAAGCACACTGCCGGCGACTCCGACGTGCTGTGGGCAGCCCGCGTCTCCACGGCCGGCGAGCAGTCGCTGGAGGAGCTCCAGAAGGACCCGGAGCGCTCCAAGGGGCTCATCAACTACCTGATGCGGGACCGCCACGGCAGCCCCTTCGAGCACAACTCGATGACCTTCTTCATCAGCGCCCCCATCTTCGTGTTCCGCGAGTTCATGCGGCACCGCGTGGGCTGGTCGTACAACGAGGAGTCCGGCCGCTACCGGGAGCTGCAGCCCGTCTTCTACGTCCCCGGAAAGGACCGCAAGCTCGTCCAGCAGGGGCGCCCGGGCAAGTACGTCTTCGTCGACGGCACTCCGGAGCAGCACAAGGTCGTCAGCGAGGCCATGGAGGAGTCCTACCGGCGCTCCTACGAGACCTACCAGGAGATGCTGGCCGAGGGCGTCGCCCGTGAGGTGGCCCGTGCGGTCCTGCCGGTGGGTCTCTTCTCGTCGATGTACGCGACCTGCAACGCGCGCTCGCTGATGCACTTCCTCGGCCTGCGCACCCAGCACGAGCTGGCGACGGTTCCGTCCTTCCCGCAGCGGGAGATCGAGATGGTCGGCGAGAAGATGGAGGAGCACTGGGCGCGGCTGATGCCGCTCACCTACGCGGCCTTCAATGCCAACGGCCGCGTGGCTCCCTGAGCCCCTGCGAGTACATACGTACGCATCCACGGGTGAAGTGTCCGCATTGCGGTGTTTCGTGAAGTTCATCTAGGCTGATCAAACGGGCCCGGCACTGCTTGAACCCCCGAGCAGGCAGTGCCGGGCTCCTCATGCCACGTCGTACGTCACGTGCCCCGAGGGGACACACCGTGCTGAGCAGCGAGTAGCGTGTTACCCATGGCTCCGATCTCCACTCCGCAGACCCCCTTCGGCAGGGTCCTCACCGCCATGGTCACGCCGTTCACGGCCGACGGCGCACTTGACCTCGCCGGTGCTCAGCAGCTGGCGGCCCACCTGGTGGACGCAGGCAACGACGGCCTGATCATCAACGGCACCACCGGTGAGTCGCCGACCACCAGCGACGCGGAGAAAGACCAGCTCGTACGAGCCGTACTGGAAGCGGTCGGAGACCGGGCCCACGTGGTGGCCGGAGTCGGCACCAACGACACCCGTCACAGCATCGAACTCGCCCGCGCGGCCGAACGGGCCGGCGCGCACGGCCTGCTCGCTGTGACGCCGTACTACAACAAGCCCCCGCAGGAGGGCCTGTTGCGTCACTTCGCGGCGATCGCCGACTCGACGGAACTGCCCGTCATGCTCTACGACATCCCGGGCCGCAGCGGTGTCCCCATCGACACGGAAACCCTGGTGCGTCTGTCCGAGCACCCGCGTATCGTCGCCAACAAGGACGCCAAGGGGGACCTCGGCCGCGCCAGCTGGGCCATCGCCCGCAGCGGCCTCGCCTGGTACTCCGGCGACGACATGCTGAACCTCCCGCTGCTCTCGGTCGGCGCCATCGGATTCGTCTCCGTCGTCGGCCATGTCGTCACCCCCGAGCTCCGCGCCCTCGTCGACGCCCATGCCGGCGGCGACGTCCAGAAGGCCACCGAGATCCACCAGCGGCTGCTGCCGGTCTTCACCGGCATGTTCCGCACCCAGGGCGTCATCACGACCAAGGCGGCGCTGACCCTCCAGGGTCTCCCCGCCGGCCCCCTCAGGCTCCCGCTCGTCGAGCTGTCCCCGCAGGAAACCGCCCAGCTCAAGATCGACCTGGCGGCCGGCGGGGTACAGCTCTGACCACCGACTTCACAACTGAATAAGCAGGAAGAACCGGCCATCCGCGGCCGGACAGACAACAGCAAGTGCACGAATGACATGTACGCCACGTGCCCCAGCGGTACGTGGCGTACGTGGTGAGGAGAGTCTTTTGAGTCATCCGCATCCCGAACTCGGCGCCCCGCCGAAGCTCCCGAAGGGCGGCCTGCGCGTCACCCCGCTCGGCGGTCTCGGCGAGATCGGCCGCAACATGACGGTCTTCGAATACGAGGGCCGACTGCTCATCGTCGACTGCGGCGTCCTGTTCCCCGAGGATGAACAGCCCGGAATCGACCTCATCCTTCCGGACTTCACCACCCTCCGGGACCGCCTCGACGACATCGAAGGCATCGTGCTCACGCACGGCCACGAGGACCACATCGGTGGCGTCCCCTATCTGCTCCGCCTGAAGGCGGACATCCCGCTCATCGGGTCGAAGCTGACCCTCGCCCTGATCGAGGCGAAGCTCCAGGAACACCGCATCCGGCCGTACACGCTGGAAGTGAGCGAAGGCCACCGCGAGCGCATCGGCCCGTTCGACTGCCAATTCATCGCGGTCAACCACTCCATCCCGGACGCCCTGGCCGTCGCCATCCGCACCCCCGCGGGCATGGTCGTCCACACCGGCGACTTCAAGATGGACCAGCTCCCGCTCGACGGCCGGCTGACCGACCTGCACGCCTTCGCCCGGCTCAGCGAGGAAGGCATCGACCTTCTGCTGTCCGACTCGACGAACGCCGAGGTCCCCGGATTCGTCCCGCCGGAGCGGGACATCTCCAACGTCCTGCGCACGGTCTTTGCGAACGCCCAGAAGCGCATCATTGTCGCGAGCTTCGCCAGCCATGTGCACCGTATCCAGCAGATCCTCGACGCCGCCCACGAGTACGGAAGGCGCGTCGCCTTCGTCGGCCGCTCGATGGTCCGCAATATGGGCATCGCCCGCGACCTCGGCTACCTGAAGGTCCCGGCCGGACTCGTCGTGGACGTCAAGACGCTCGACGACCTGCCGGACCACGAGATCGTCCTCATCTGTACGGGCTCGCAGGGCGAACCCATGGCGGCCCTGTCCCGCATGGCCAACCGCGACCACCAGATCCGGATCGTCCAGGGCGACACGGTGATCCTGGCGTCGTCGCTCATCCCGGGCAACGAGAACGCGGTCTACCGCGTGATCAACGGCCTGAGCCGGTGGGGCGCGAACGTCGTCCACAAGGGCAATGCCAAGGTCCATGTATCGGGCCACGCCTCGGCGGGTGAGCTGCTGTACTTCTACAACATCTGCCGCCCGAAGAACCTGATGCCGGTCCACGGTGAATGGCGCCATCTGCGGGCCAATGCCGAACTCGGCGCACAGACGGGCGTCCCCAAGGACCGGATCGTCATCGCCGAGGACGGAGTCGTCGTCGACCTCGTCGACGGCAAGGCCAGGATCGTCGGCAAGGTCCAGGCGGGCTATGTGTACGTCGACGGCCTCTCGGTCGGCGATGTCACCGAGGCGTCCCTGAAGGACCGTCGCATCCTCGGAGACGAGGGCATCGTCTCGGTCTTCGTCGTGGTCGACTCCACGACGGGCAAAGTCGTCGGCGGCCCGAACCTGCACGCGCGTGGTTCCGGTATCGAGGACGCGGCCTTCAGCGCGGTCATCCCGAAGATCGAGGACGCGATCGCCAAGGCAGGCGCCGACGGTGTCGCCGAACCGCACCAACTCCAGCAGTTGGTACGGCGCACGGTGGGCAAGTGGGTGTCCGACACCTACCGTCGCCGGCCGATGATCCTCCCCGTCGTCGTCGAGGTCTGACCCTCTGACGTCGCTGTTCTCGGAGCGGAGCCCCTCGATTTGCATCGGGGCGCTCCGCTCCAGTACGTTTACGTCTCCGCCCGCAGGGAACTCGAAGTGCTTACGCGCTCGAAGCAGTGACCTGAACGGGAGGGAAATTCCGACTCAGAATCTCTGATAAAGTCGGTGCAGCCGAAAGGCAAAAGGCCACTCCAATCGGCCATCGGATTCAAACTCCACCGGAAACGGAACGGAAAAAGAATCTGGTAGGGTTGGAAACGCAAGACCGAAGGGAAGCGCCCGGAGGAAAGCCCGAGAGGGTGAGTACAAAGGAAGCGTCCGTTCCTTGAGAACTCAACAGCGTGCCAA
>NZ_JBEOSJ010000035.1:0-57527 GCF_040302905.1 Streptomyces sp. NPDC096193
GCCGCACCGGATCGGTGCGGCGGCCCTTCTCGGCCAGGGGGCAGGGGTCAGCGGACGTCGCCCATGAGCGACCGGATCTTCTTGCCGGCCGTCATGAAGGCCAGACCCGTCGCGACCGCGATGACGGCCCACAGCATGTAGTACATCGCGTCGCCCAGCGGCTCGTTGAGCTTGGTCGTCCAGCCGTTCAGGGCGTTGCCCGTCGCGGTGGCGAGGAACCACAGACCCATGATCTGGCCGACGAACTGCTTGGGCGCCAGCTTCGTCGACAGCGACAGACCGACCGGGGACAGGCACATCTCACCGATCGTCTGGACGAGGTAGACGCTCAGCAGCCAGAACACGGTGACCTTGCCGGTCTCGCTGTTGGCGGCCGCGGCACCGGCCAGGCCCATGATGGCGAACGAGCCGCCGATGAGCAGCATCGCCAGAGCGAACTTCATCGGGGTGCTGGGCTCGCGGTTGCGCTTGGCGAGCTTGACCCACAGCGCCGCGAAGAGCGGCGCGAGGATGATGACGAACGCCGGGTTCACCGACTGGTACCAGGAAGCGGGGAACTCCCAGCCGCCGATCATACGGTCGGTCTTGTTGTCCGCGAACAGCGTCAGCAGCGAACCGGACTGGTCGTAGATCATCCAGAAGAGCACGGCCGTGGCGAAGAACCACGCGAAGGCCTTGATCTTCGGCTTGTCCTCGGTCTGCAGTGCGGGGTTGCGGTACATCGAGACGAAGTACACGACCGGGACGACGATGCCGAGGACCGCCAGGACGTTGACGATGTGCTCGATGTCGTAGGTGCCGAGCATGATGTCGGCGAGCAGCGCGACGACCGCGAGACCGCTCCACAGCAGCACCTTGCGCAGAACGGTGCGCTTCTCCTCCGGCGTAGCCGGAGTCGCGGGCTCCTTGCCGATGTCACCGAGGTGGCGGCTGCCGAGGACGTACTGAACGACCGCCAGCGTCATACCGATACCGGCGACGGCGAAGCCGAGGTGCCAGTTGACGTTCTCACCCAGGTAGCCGACGACCAGCGGGGCGGCCATGCCGCCGATGTTGATCGCCATGTAGAAAAGCGTGAAGCCCGCGTCACGACGGGCGCTGGACTGCCCCTCGTACAGCCCGCCGACCATGGCGGAGATGTTCGGCTTCAGCAGGCCGGTGCCGGCGGCGATCAGGGCGAGGCCGGCGAAGAACGCCGAGTCCGACGGGATGGCCAGGGTGAAGTGGCCGAGGGCGATGATGATGCCGCCGACGAGGACGGCCTTGCGCGCGCCCCACAGACGGTCGGCGACCCATCCGCCCGGCATCGCGGCCATGTAGACGACGGCGTTGTAGACGCCGTAGATGGACGCGGCCAGCGCCTCGCGACCGGCCAGCGGACCGTCGAGAACACCCGCGACCAAGTAGAGGACGAGGATGCCGCGCATTCCGTACCAGGAAAAGCGCTCCCACATCTCCGTCATGAAGAGGGTGGCCATACCGCGGGGGTGGCCGAGGAAGGTCTTCTCGCCAGGAGTGGCCGAGTCCTTCGTCAGGCTGGACGCCATGGTCGATCCTTGCTTGCTCGGGACGCGACTGCCTCGTGAGCGGTTACGCGCCCGGTGGGGGGCGGCCGGCACCGGAGGCAAGCCGATCCACCCCACGCCCGAGGGGTTCGCTCCGTGTCGTGACGGAGGCGGGGACGGTCCGCACCGGGATCCACACCCCTGGCGCAACGTCGCGTCCGGGGCCCGGCCCACAGGTCATTCACTGCGCTCGGGGCCACAGGGCTCCGCGCAGAAAAGAGACCCTTGGCCGGCAGGCCAAAGGTCCCCGTGCAGTACAACAGGCGTCTCGCCACCATACGACACGACACAGTGGCATATGGAAGGACTTGAGAGATGGATCACAGGTTTTGCAGGAACCGTCTGCCCTGAATCGAAGGTCGTAACCATGATTGCATCCCAGTCCCGCAGGGTGGTTGGAAGACGCACCGAGGCGCACGTCACGCGGACTACCATCACCACATGACGCGTGTACTGCTCGCCGAGGACGACGCATCCATCTCGGAACCGCTGGCCCGGGCCCTGCGCCGAGAGGGCTACGAGGTCGAGGTGCGCGAGGACGGTCCGGCAGCGCTGGACGCCGGTCTGGCGGGCGGTGTCGACCTCGTGGTACTCGACCTCGGCCTGCCCGGCATGGACGGTCTGGAGGTGGCGAGAAGGCTCCGCTCGGAGGGCCACACCGTGCCGATCCTGGTGCTGACGGCGCGCGCGGACGAGGTGGACACGGTGGTGGGCCTGGACGCAGGCGCGGACGACTACGTGACGAAGCCCTTCCGCCTCGCGGAGCTGCTCGCCCGGGTCCGGGCGCTGCTGCGCCGCGGCGCGACGGAGCCGGCCCCGGCGCCCGCGACGCACGGGGTGCGGATCGACGTCGAGTCGCACCGGGCGTGGATGGGCGACGAGGAACTGCAGCTGACGGCGAAGGAGTTCGACCTGCTGCGGGTCCTGGTCCGCGACGCGGGCCGGGTGGTCACCCGCGACCAGCTGATGCGGGAGGTCTGGGACACGACGTGGTGGTCGTCCACGAAGACGCTGGACATGCACATCTCCTGGCTCCGTAAGAAGCTCGGCGACGACGCGGCGAACCCGCGGTACATCGCGACGGTGCGGGGTGTGGGTTTCCGCTTCGAGAAGAGCTGACGGAAGAGATCGGGCGCTCGGCGCGGCACCCGCGCCCCTGGCGGCGGCGGTGTCTGCGGGCCGCGCCGGTACCGGGCGGGGAACGATCGCGTGCGGCCCCCGCTCGACGGGAACACCCGGGGCACCGAGGAACACCGGAGCCCGGCAGGCAACAGCAGCGCTCAGCGGCGGCCGGCGGGCGGCTCCAGTGGGGAGCCCACGTCCCGGCCGGGGGCCGTGCTCGACGCAGAGCGACAGGCGGCGCGTAGAGGTCCCGCGCGCAGCGGGAACCGGGCCCGTGCGGCGGGAGGCACCGGCCTCGGCGAGGGCGACCGCGTCCCGTGCGGAGCATCAGCCTTGGTCAGAGCACCCGCGCTCAGCGCGGAGCCCACCGCCCGGCGGCGCGGGACCGCACCCGGCACGCAACCGCACCCGGCACGCAACCGCCCCCGGCACGCAACCGCACCCGGCGGTGGAGTCACCGCGCGGGCAGCGCACCCCGCACCGCCCCCAACACCCGCGCCCCGCCGAGAACGCCCCCCGCACGCCATAGGCTCGGTGTCGGCACCGTTCATCCCGCCCGGAGGGCATCTTGCGTCGACGGCTCATCAATTCCACGCTCGCCGTGGTTCTCGTCGTCATCGCCGTCTTCGGCGTGTCCCTCGTTCTCGTCGAGACCCGGACGATCAGCAACAGCGCCCAGGAGAGCGTCGACTCCGAGGCCGTGCGGCTCGTCAGCATCGTCGACAGCCGGCTCATCGGCGGTGAGCCCGTCAACCCCGACATCCTCGCCGACCAGAGCGGCGCACAGCGTTACGCCGTGATCGAGATCCCCGGGCGGCCGTCCATCGAGATCGGTGAGCGGCCCGAGGGCAGCGTCATCCGCGGCGTCGCCGAGGGGGAGCGCGGTGAGACCGTCACCGTCGAGGAGCCCCGCTCCTCCGTGACCCGCGAGGTCGGACGCACCCTCATGATCATCGGGGCCGTCGCGCTGCTCGCCGTCATCGCCGCCATCCTCCTCGCCGTACGGCAGGCGAACCGCCTCGCCTCCCCGCTCACCGACCTCGCCGAGACCGCCGAGCGCCTCGGCTCCGGCGACCCGCGCCCCCGTCACAAGCGGTACGGCGTCCCCGAGCTCGACCGGGTCGCCGACGTCCTGGACGCCAGCGCCGAGCGCATCGCGCGGATGCTCACCGCGGAGCGCCGGCTCGCCGCTGACGCCTCGCATCAGCTCCGTACGCCGCTGACAGCCCTGTCCATGCGGCTGGAGGAGATCTCGGAGACCGACGACCCGGCGACCGCGAAGGAGGAGGCGAGCGTCGCCCTCGCCCAGGTGGAGCGGCTCACCGACGTCGTGGAGCGGCTGCTCACGAACTCCCGAGACCCTCGTAGCGGCTCCGCGATCGCCTTCGACGTCGACGAGGTCGTGAAGCAGCAGATCGAGGAGTGGCGGCCGGCCTACCGGAGCGCGGGGCGAGCCGTGGTCTGCTCGGGGAAGACGGGTATGCGCGCGGTCGGCACCCCGGGCGCCGTCGCCCAGGTGCTGGCCGCGCTCATCGAGAACTCCCTGATGCACGGTGGCGGGACCGTGGCCCTGCGCACCCGTGTCACCGGCAATCAGGCCGTCATCGAGGTCACCGACGAGGGGCCGGGCGTGCCGGCCGACCTCGGCGCGCGGATCTTCGAGCGGACCATCAGCGGCCGCAACTCCACCGGCATCGGACTGGCCGTGGCGCGGGACCTCGCGGAGGCGGACGGCGGGCGGCTGGAGCTGTTGCAGCAGCATCCGCCGGTCTTCGCGCTCTTCCTCAGCCGGGTGGCCCGCAAGCCCAAGGACGACCCGCCGACGGTCAGATAGCCGGCACGGGTCGGCAGACAGCCGGCACCGGCCGGTTCAGGTGACGCGGCTCGCAGCGCGGCAGGGAAAGGCGCGCGGGCTCAGCGGCCCACCCGGTCCGGCTCCGCCGTGTGCTGTCCCAGGAACGATTCCGCGGTCTGCACCGCCTCGCGCGCGGGCAGCGCCCGGAAGACCCAGGTGCGGTAGGACCAGAAACGGAACAGCGTCGCGATGCCGATGCCGAGGAACTTGAAGATGTTGCTCTGCAGCGGGCTGTCCCAGCCGAAGCCGTACGTCGCCGTGTAGAGAATGCCGTTCTCGATGACCAGGCCGACCAGGCTGAACAGCAGGAAGAGCGTGAGCTCCTTGGTCCGGCGCGTCTTGTCGCGGTCCCGGTAGGTGAAGTACCGGAAACCCACGTAGTTGAACGCGATGGCGATCACGGTGGCCAGGACCGAGGCCCGGACCACGGGGAGCTCGGTGGTGTGCCGTACCAGGTTGAAAACGGCGAGATTGACGAGCAGCCCGGCGCCGCCGACCGCGCCGAACTTCGCGATCTCCCGCATGAGCTGATCGAGCCGCCCGCGTAGCGCTCCGCCTCGTTCACTCATAGTGAGAGTCCAGCCCATCAGATCGACAGCGTCATCCCCGTCATGCTAACCAGCCGCCTCCGCGGTTGCCCGGGCACATCGACAATCGTGTGGCGAGGCTGTGACACGGGCGGCAGGGCCGTGTGGAGCGGCGGATACCCTAGGAGAGTGACGTTCCCGGTAGTCGGCATGGTCGGCGGCGGTCAGCTCGCCCGTATGACCCACGAGGCGGGCATCCCCCTCGGCATCCGTTTCAAGCTCCTCAGTGACACCCCGCAGGACTCCGCGGCCCAGGTGGTCAGCGATGTCGTCATCGGCGACCATCGCGACCCGGACACCCTGCGTGAGTTCGCCCGCGGCTGCGATGTGATCACTTTTGATCATGAGCACGTCCCCATCGAGCACCTGCGCGCGCTGGAGGCGGACGGCATCCCCGTCCGGCCCGGTCCCGACGCGCTCGTGCACGCGCAGGACAAGGGCGTGATGCGCGCCAGGCTCATGGAACTCGGCGCGCCCTGCCCGCGCCACCGCATCGTGACCGACCCCGCCGACGTGTCCGCGTTCGCCGAGGAGGTCGGGGGCTTCCCCGTCATCCTGAAGACCGTGCGCGGCGGCTACGACGGCAAGGGCGTCTGGTTCGTCCGGTCGCAGGCGGACGCCGCCGACCCGTTCCGCGCGGGTGTGCCGGTCCTGGCCGAGGAGAAGGTCGACTTCGTCCGCGAGCTCGCCGCCAACATCGTGCGCTCCCCGCACGGCCAGGCCGTCGCGTACCCCGTCGTCGAGTCGCAGCAGGTCGACGGCGTCTGCGACACCGTCATCGCGCCCGCCCCCGGCCTCGACGAGGAGCTCGCCGGGCAGGCCCAGCAGCTCGCCCTGCGGATCGCGGGGGAGCTCGGTGTCGTCGGACATCTGGCGGTCGAGCTGTTCGAGACGGCCGACGGCCGCATCCTCGTCAACGAGCTGGCCATGCGCCCGCACAACAGCGGCCACTGGACCCAGGACGGCGCGATCACCTCCCAGTTCGCCAACCATGTGCGGGCCGTCCTCGACCTGCCGCTCGGCGACCCCCGCCCCCGTGCGCCCTGGACCGTGATGTGCAATGTCCTCGGCGGCGACTACCCGGACATGTACCAGGCGTATCTGCACTGCATGGCCCGGGACCCGCAGCTGAAGATCCATATGTATGGCAAGGACGTCAAGCCCGGCCGCAAGGTGGGGCATGTCAACACCTACGGCAACGATCTGGACGACGTGCTGGAGCGCGCCCGTCACGCGGCCGGCTATCTCAAGGGGACCATCGTCGAATGAGCAGCATGACCCGTACTGCCGTGGGCATCGTCATGGGATCCGACTCCGACTGGCCCGTGATGGAGGCGGCCGCGCAGGCTCTCGACGATTTCGAGATCCGCTACGAGGTCGACGTCGTCTCCGCGCACCGCATGCCGCGCGAGATGATCGCGTACGGCGAGAAGGCCGACTCCCGCGGCCTGAAGGTGATCATCGCGGGCGCGGGCGGCGCGGCCCATCTGCCCGGCATGCTCGCCTCCGTCAGCCCGCTGCCGGTCATCGGTGTCCCGGTCCCGCTGAAGTACCTCGACGGCATGGACTCGCTGCTGTCCATCGTGCAGATGCCGGCGGGTGTGCCGGTGGCCACGGTCTCGGTGGGCGGCGCGCGCAACGCGGGTCTGCTGGCCGCGCGCATTCTCGCCGTGCAGGACGCCGAACTGCTCTCCCGGATGCGGGAGTTCCAGCAGGAGCTGAACGACCAGGCCACCGACAAGGGCAAGCGCCTGCGCGCCAAGGTCGCAGGTGCGGACTCCTTCGGCTTCGGGAAGTAAGTGTCCATGACATCCCGCACGGATCACCTCGCCCGGGCGCGCGAGCTGCTCGCCGCCCACCCCGTCGTCGACGGTCACAACGACCTGCCCTGGGCGTTGCGCGAAAACGTCCGCTACGACCTGGACAAGCTCGACATCGCCGGGGACCAGACCGGCCGGCTCCACACCGACATCCCGCGGCTGCGGGCCGGCGGGGTCGGCGCCCAGTTCTGGTCCGTGTACGTCCGCTCCGACATGTCCGGCGAGGACGCCGTCAGCGCGACGCTGGAGCAGATCGACGGCGTGCAGCAGCTGCTCAGCCGCTACCCCGCGGACCTGGCGCCCGCGCTGAGCGCCGGCGACATGGAGAAGGCGCGCGGCGAGGGCCGCATCGCCTCGCTGATGGGAGCCGAGGGTGGCCACTCCATCAACAACTCCCTGGCGACGCTGCGCGCGCTGCACACGCTCGGCGTGCGCTACATGACGCTCACCCACAACGACAACACCGCCTGGGCGGACTCGGCGACGGACGAGCCCGGCGTCGGCGGCCTCTCCGCCTTCGGGCGCGAGGTCGTCCGTGAGATGAACCGCGCCGGGATGCTGGTCGACCTCTCGCACGTCGCGGCCTCGACCATGCGGGACGCGCTCGACACCTCGGTGGCCCCGGTCCTCTTCTCGCACTCGTCGGCCCGGGCGGTCTGCGACCACGTCCGCAACATCCCGGACGACGTGCTGGAGCGGCTCGCGGACAACGGGGGTGTGGCGATGGCCACGTTCGTGCCGAAGTTCATCCTGCCCGCCGCCGGCGACTGGACCCGGGCCGCGGACGAGAACCTGCGGGCGCACGGCTTCCACCACCTCGACACCACACCCGAGGCGATGAAGCTGCACCAGGCCTTCGAGGAGGCGAACCCACGGCCCGCCGCCACCGCGTCCACGGTCGCCGACCATCTCGACCACATGCGGGAGACCGCGGGCGTCGACCACATCGGCATCGGCGGCGACTTCGACGGGACGGCGTTCACCCCCGCCGGACTGGACGACGTGGCCGGCTATCCGAACCTCGTCGCGGAGCTGCTCCGGCGGAACTGGTCCGAGGCGGACCTCGCGAAGCTCACCTGGCGGAACGCCGTGCGCGTCCTGGCGGACGCGGAGGCGGTGGCACGGGACGAGCAGGCCCGACGCGGACCGTCCAACGCGACGATCGACGAGCTCGACGGCTAGGGCCTGCCGTTCGGATCGTGCCGGGCTCGCGCGCCCCGGCACGCACTGAGCGGTAGCTCTTCGGGCACGGGAGGTTACCCCCTCGCCGGGTTGTTGTCGGTCGCCGACGGGCCCCGTAGCGCCAGGCAGGGGGTGCTTCCGCCCGTAGCCCAGGCCGGGGGTACCCCCGCCTCGGGCATGCGAGGTACCCCCTCGCCGGCAACCCGACGAGGTACCCCCTCGCTGGGTTGTTGTCGGTCGCCGACGGGCCCCGTAGCGCCAGGCAGCGGGTGCTTCCGCCCGTAGCCCGGGCGCGGGCGGTGCTCCCGCCTCGGGCACGCGAGGTACCCCCTCGCTGGGTTGTTGTCGGTCGTCGACGGGCCCCGTAGCGCCAGGCAGGGGGTGCCTCCGCCCGTAGCCCAGGCCGGGGGTACCCCACCCGGCCCGTTGCCCAGGCGCGGGTGCCTCCCCCGTTGCCCAGGCGCGGGTGCCTCCACCCGTAGCCCCAGGCGCGGGCGGTGCCCCGCCGCGTCGGCTCCCTCGTCGCCCTGCGATCGCACGCAGCCAGGCCGTCCCCCTATGCCCTGCGGGCGCGGCGGCCCCGCTCGCCGACCGTGCCTGATCCGAACGACAGCCGACAGCCCTTGGCCTGTCCCGCCGAGGGCCCGTGACCGCGAGCCCTTCGACGACGGGCCCCGGGAGACGGGCACCGCCCCGTACGCCCGAACGCTCCGTCCGCCGCGACCCCTCGCCGCTCCCGTGCCACGGTGGCCGTACGGCCCGCCGTCGGAGCACGGAGCAGCACGGAGCAGCACATGGCAGATCTTCAGGACGAGCCCCAGACCGCCTCGGTTGCGGTCGGCGACATCGATGACGTCCGCGACAGCGATGAAGTCCGCGACGTCGACGTCCGCGACTCCGCGGAGGCGGCCGGCCGTGCCCCCGCGGAGCCCGCCGACGCCCCAGCCGCCGAGGGCCCGGGACCTCTGGAACGCGCCCGCGAACTGCTCGCGCGGTACCCCGTCGTCGACGGCTGCAACGGCCTCGCCCACGCGCTGAGGGAGATGGCGCACTACGACCTGGAGGAAGGCGAGAGCCTTCTGGAGACGGACATCCCGCGGCTGCGCGACGGGGGAGTGGGTGCGCTGTTCTGGTCGCTCCTGACGCCACCCGGGCTCGCCGGGGACCGTGCGCTGGCCACGACCCTGGAACACATCGACCTCATCCGGTCCGTGGTGGAGGCCCACCCCGAGGCCCTGCGGCCGGCGCGGAGCGCCGACGAACTCGCCCACGCACGCAACTGCGGCCGTATCGCCGGTCTGCTCGGCCCGGTCTCGGGCCCGGCGCTCGCCGACTCGCTGGGCACGCTGCGCGCGTACCAGGCCCTCGGCGTCCGCAGCGCGGCCCTCGCGGGCACCCGCTGGACCCAGCGCGGCGGCCTGACGCCCTTCGGCCACGAAGTCGTACGCGAGATGAACCGTCTCGGCATGCTGGTGGACCTCTCCGGCTGCACCCCCGAGACCATGCACCGGACCCTTGTGGTCACCCGGGCCCCGGCGATCATCTCGCAGCACCCGACGCGGGTCCCCGACGACGTCCTGCGGCAACTGCGGGCCAACGGAGGCGTGTGCATGGCGGTCTGCACGGCCGCCTCGGTCCCCGAGACGGCCGATCTGCTGGACCACGTCCGCGACACGGCCGGCCCCCGGACGACGGCCCTCACAGGCGCCTACGACACGGGGGCCGCGCACGCCCCCGGCCTCGGGGACGTCTCGTGCTACCCCCGCCTGATCGCCGAACTGCTCGAACGGGGCTGGCCGGAGGCCGACATCGAGGCGCTCACCTGGTCGAACGTGCACCGGGTGCTGCGGGACGCCGAGTTCGTCGCGCGGGCGACGCAGGCGAGGCGGCCGGCGTCGACGGCGCGACTGACCACGCTGGACGCGTAGGAGTCCCGCTCCTCTGCCCCTGCTTGTGCCTCCTTCAGCGGAGGCGGCGCGAGATCAGTTCGCGCAGAGGCAGAACGGGTGCCCGGCCGGGTCGGCGTAGACGCGGAAGGGGCGGGACCGGTCGTCCGCCTCCAGCACCGTCGCGCCGAGCGCCAGGACCTGCTTCTCGGCCGCGTCCATGTCGTCGACCATCAGGTCCAGATGGAACTGCTGGGAGTCGTCCGGCGCGGGCCACTTCGGCGGTACGTGACCGGGCGCGGCCTGGAAGGCGAGCGAGGTGCCGGTGGCGCCCACCAGGGTCACCCAGCCCGTGCCGTCGTTCTCGATCTCGCCGCCCAGCACCTCGGCGTAGAAGCGGCCGAGTGCGACGGGGTCGGGACAGTCCAGTACGACCGTGCCCAGGGTGGCGATGGCCATGGTTCCTCCTCGATCGGAATGCGGAGCCGGCGGCGCCTGTTGGCGCAGTTACCGTTACGTCGGCTCAACTGGTAACCGTTACTGCATGGTCCCGCATCGGAGGTAACGTCGCAACCATGAGCGAGAGGGCAGTCGCACCCGGCGGCCTGGCGCTGGTCGAAGCGCTGGTCAACACGCTTGACGTCGAATCCGGCAAGGACGCCCTCGACACCCCGGAGGGGCGCGCCGCCCACGGCCTCGCCGAGAACGAGGTCGCCGCGGCACGGGAACTGCGTGAGGCCCTGCGCGGGGCCTGTCTCGCGCACGCGGGCCACCGGCCGGCAGGCGGCCCACCGCCCACGGCCCTCGACGGGCTCCTCGCGGCGGCGCCTTTGCTGGTCACGGTGGCCGAGGACGGCACGGCCGCCCTGCGCCCGGCGGCGCCGGGCAGCCTGACCTCACGGGTCGCGGAAGCGATCGCGGCAGCCGTGGCGGACGGCACATGGGCACGGCTGAAGGCGTGCGAGGCCGAGGACTGCCAGTGGGCGTACTACGACCGGAGTCCGTCGGGGCGGCGCCGCTGGTGCTCGATGTCGGTGTGCGGGGCGCGCGCCAAGATGCGTACGTACCGGGCCCGCCGCACGACGGCCGGCTGAGCCCGGAAGATTCCCCGGCTCGGATCCCGCTCAGCGCTCCGGGCACCCGAGGCCCGGCTCGGCGTTCCCGTACGCAGCCCTACGGCGCAAGCCTGCTCAGCGCTCCGGGCACCCGAGCCGCGGCTCAGTTCCGGCTCGGCGCTCCCGTACGGAGGCCCCGGCGCAAGCCTGCTCAGCGGCCCGGGCACCCGAGCCGCGGCTCAGCTCCCGCTCGGTGCTCCCGTACGCAGCCCCACGGCGCCGGCCCGGTCAGGCCTTCGGGCGGCCCATCGCCCGGTAGGTCCAGCCGGCCTCGCGCCACTTCACGCTGTCCAGCGCGTTGCGGCCGTCCAGGACGATCCGGCTCGAGGTGACCGCGCCCAGCTCCGCCGGGTCCAGCTCGCGGAACTCGCGCCACTCCGTCAGATGCAGCACCACATCCGCACCCCGGACCGCGTCCAGCGCCGAGTCCGCGTAGCCGAGGGTGGGGAACAACCGCCGCGCGTTCTCCATGCCCTTGGGGTCGTAGACCGTGACCTGACCGCCCTGGAGATGGATCTGGCCCGCCACGTTCAGCGCGGGCGAGTCGCGGACGTCGTCCGAGTCGGGCTTGAACGCCGCGCCCAGCACCGCGACCCGCTTGCCGAGGAAGGAGTCGCCGCCGACCGCGTCCCTGGCCAGCTCCACCATGTGCCCGCGGCGCCGCATGTTGATCGAGTCGACCTCCCGCAGGAAGGTCAGCGCCTGGTCGGCGCCCAGCTCACCGGCGCGGGCCATGAAGGCGCGGATGTCCTTCGGCAGACAGCCACCGCCGAAGCCGATGCCCGCCCGAAGGAACTTGGAGCCGATGCGCTCGTCGTAACCGATGGCCTCGGCCAGCTTCACCACGTCGCCGTCGGCGGCCTCGCAGACCTCGGCCATGGCGTTGATGAAGGAGATCTTCGTCGCCAGGAACGAGTTCGCCGAGGTCTTCACCAGCTCCGCCGTCGGGAAGTCCGTCACCACGAACGGCGACCCTTCCGAGACCGGCGTGCGGTACACCTCGCGCAGCAGCTTCTCCGAGCGCTCGCTCTCCACACCGACCACGATCCGGTCGGGGTGCAGCGTGTCCTGGACCGCGAAGCCCTCACGCAGGAACTCCGGGTTCCACGCCAGCTCGGCGTCGGCGCCCACCGGCGACAGCTCCGCGAGCAGCGCCGACAGCCGGGCCGCGCTGCCCACCGGCACGGTGGACTTGCCGACCACCAGGGCGGGGCGCTTCAACTGCGGGGCGAGCGAGGTGAAGGCGCGGTCCACGAAGGACATGTCGCAGGCGTACTCGCCGTGCTTCTGCGGGGTGTTCACACAGACGAAGTGGATGTCGCCGAACTCGCCGACCTCCTCCCAGGAGTTCGTGAAGCGCAGCCGTCCGCTGGAGCCCTCGATCCCGGCGACGTGCTTCGCCAGCAGCTCCTCGAGCCCCGGTTCGTACATCGGGACCCGGCCGGCGGAGAGCATCTCGATCTTCTCCGGGACGACGTCGAGCCCCAGCACCTCGAAGCCCAGCTCCGCCATGGCCGCGGCGTGCGTGGCGCCGAGGTAGCCGGTGCCGATCACGGTGATCTTGAGGGCCATGCGGTGCTCCAGAGAATTGCGCGGCAAGAATGCGACCCGAGCATAGCCGCGCCGCCGCCGGGGCACTTTTCCGCTGTCGCCAAACTCACGTATGCCGATGGGCAGTGGGGCCTCTAAAATTGGGTTACTTAACGGTAGTTAGCACGCTTGGGGAGTGAGAGAAGTGGCCGGATCGACCGGTAACGCGGCTTTTGACCTGTACCGCCCGTCCGAAGAGCACGACATGCTCCGTGACGCGATCCGTTCGCTGGCCGAGGCGAAGATCGCTCCCTTCGCGGCCGAGGTCGACGAGCAGGCGCGCTTCCCGCGCGAGGCCCTCGACGCTCTCGTCTCCAACGACCTGCACGCCGTCCACGTCCCCGAGGAGTACGGCGGCGCCGGCGCGGACGCGCTGGCCACCGTGATCGTCATCGAGGAGGTCGCCCGTGTCTGCGTCTCCTCCTCCCTGATCCCGGCCGTGAACAAGCTCGGCTCCCTCCCGGTGATCCTGTCCGGCTCCGAGGACCTGAAGAAGAAGTACCTGGGCCCGCTCGCGAAGGGCGACGCGATGTTCTCGTACGCCCTCTCCGAGCCGGACGCGGGCTCCGACGCCGCCGGCATGAAGACCAAGGCCGTACGCGACGGCGACTTCTGGGTCCTCAACGGCGTGAAGCGCTGGATCACCAACGCCGGTGAGTCCGAGTACTACACGGTGATGGCCGTCACGGACCCGACGAAGCGTTCCAAGGGCATCTCGGCGTTCGTCGTCGAGAAGGGCGACGAGGGTGTCTCCTTCGGCGCCCCGGAGAGGAAGCTCGGCATCAAGGGCTCCCCGACCCGCGAGGTCTACCTCGACAACGTCCGCATCCCGGCGGACCGCATGATCGGCGAGGAGGGCACGGGCTTCGCGACCGCGATGAAGACCCTTGACCACACCCGCATCACGATCGCGGCCCAGGCACTCGGCGTCGCCCAGGGCGCCCTCGACTACGCCAAGGGCTACGTCCAGGAGCGCAAGCAGTTCGGCAAGCCGATCGCGGACTTCCAGGGCATCCAGTTCATGCTCGCCGACATGGCGATGAAGCTGGAGGCGGCGCGTCAGCTCACGTACTCGGCGGCGGCCAAGTCGGAGCGGGTGGACGGCGACCTGACCTTCTTCGGCGCGGCGGCGAAGTGCTTCGCCTCCGACGTGGCGATGGAGGTCACCACGGACGCGGTGCAGCTGCTCGGCGGCTACGGATACACCCGTGACTACCCGCTGGAGCGCATGATGCGCGACGCGAAGATCACCCAGATCTACGAGGGCACGAACCAGGTCCAGCGCATTGTCATGGCAAGGAACCTGCCGTAGTCCGGCTGCTTCCCGGTCACCGCGGGTTTCGGAGGCACCTCGCACGCGCGGGGTGCCTCTCGTCGTCGAGGGGCCGAGGGACGCGTACGACGGAACCCGGCCGCTCGCGCCGAGCGGCCCGCACGCGCCCCGTCAGCCGTCCGACGGTCAGCCGCCGGACCGTCAGCCGCCCCCGCGGGCGTTCAGCCGGGCCGCCTGGCGGGTCAGGTGGTGCCGTTCCGCGAGGTTGGACGCCTTGTGGGCCGCCTCCGCGTAGAGGCGGGCCGCCGTCGGCAGATCGCCGTCCCGCTCGTGGAGGTACGCCGACACCGCGGTGTGGCGGGGCAGGCTGTCGTCCAGTGCCGCGAGCGCCGCGAGGCCTGCGCGTGGGCCGTCGGCCTCGCCCACGGCCACCGCACGGTTCAGGCGGACGACCGGACTGTCCGTCAGACGCGTGAGTTCGTCGTACCACTCGACGATCTGCACCCAGTCGGTCTCCTCGGCCGTGGGCGCGTCCGCGTGGAGTGCCGCGACGGCGGCCTGGGCCTGGAACTCGCCCAACCGGTCGCGGGCGAGGGCCGCCTGAAGGATCACGACGCCCTCCGCGATCGCCGCCGTGTTCCACCGGCCGCGGTCCTGTTCGGCGAGCGGCACCAGGCTGCCGTCGGGCGCGGTCCGGGCGGCGCGCCGGGCGTGGTGGAGCAGCATGAGGGCCAGCAGGCCCGCCACTTCGGGGTGGTCGACAGCGGCCGCGAGCTGCCGGGTGAGCCGGATGGCCTCGGCGGCGAGGTCGACGTCGCCGGAGTAGCCCTCGTTGAAGACCAGATAGAGGACGCGCAGCACGGTGGCGACATCGCCGGGCTGGTCGAAGCGCACGCCGGAGACGGTGCGCTTGGCCCGGCTGATCCGCTGCGCCATGGTCGCTTCCGGCACCAGGTAGGCCTGGGCGATCTGGCGCGTGGTCAGCCCGCCCACGGCGCGCAGGGTGAGCGCGACCGCGGACGACGGCGTCAACGACGGATGGGCGCACAGGAAGTAGAGCTGGAGCGTGTCGTCCGCCGCGGGCACGGAGCCCGGCGCCGGTTCCTCCTCGACGAGCTCCTCACGCCGACGGCGTGCGGTGTCCGAGCGGGTGGCGTCGAGGAACTTGCGCCAGGCCACGGTGATCAGCCAGCCCTTCGCGTCCCGCGGAGGGTCGGCGGGCCAGACACGGACGGCCTCGACCAGTGCGTCCTGCACGGCGTCCTCAGCCGCCGCGAAGTCGGCTCCGCGGCGGATGAGGACGGTGAGCACACTGGGCGTGAGGCTCCGGATCAGGGCCTCGTTCATCGATGGGGGCACTCCGTGATGGTGGGGTGCGGGCCCAGGAACGGACGCAGCTCGAGCCACTCGTGGATCGGCTTGCCGCCCGCCCCGGGGGCGGCCGACAGCTCCCCGGCCAGCTCGACGGCGCGCTGGTAGCTGTCGACGTCGATCACCATCCAGCCGGCGATCAGGTCCTTGGTCTCGGCGAACGGGCCGTCGGTGACCGGCGGACGCCCCTCGCCGTCGTAGCGGACGAATGTTCCCTCGGGGGCGAGCGCCTGGCCGTCGACGAACTCGCCGGTCTGCTCCAGCCGGGCCGCGAAGTCGCTCATGTACCGCACGTGGGCCGAGATCTCGTCCGGCGTCCACTGGTCCATGGGCACGTCGTTGGCCGGAGCCGGGGCGCCACGGTAGTGCTTGAGCAGCAGGTACTTCGCCATCGTGGATCTCTCCTCGGTGTGGTTGCGACCCATTGTGGTCGCCTTCACCCCGGGGACGGAGCGGGGCGCGGGTTCTCGACATCGCTCGGCATCACCGCCGTGAGATTTTCGGCCGGACACGGAAGGGCCCGCCGCGCGGTCTCACGCGGCGGGCCCTTCCCCAGGCGGTCAGGACACCGTCAGTTACCGGTGACCGTGACCTTCTCGTCGTTCTCGAGCTGCTCCACGAGCTGCTTCACCTTCGCCTTGTCCCAGACGAGGTTGCCGCCCCTGGTGCCGGAGATCGGCATGTTCAGCGACGTGCCCTCGCCGCCCGTGACGCCCTTCATCGCGAAGAACATCTGGCCCAGCGACCAGAGCGACATGTCCTTGTCCACGATCAGGGTGTCCAGGCCCGCGCCCATGGTCGGGTAGAGCTTGAAGGGGTTCAGGATGGTGCTCGGCGTCGCCGCCTGGGAGGCCAGGGCCGCGAGGAACTTCTGCTGGTTCTTCGTACGGTCCAGGTCGCTGCCCGCGAAGGCGTAGCGCGTCCGGACGAACGCCAGCGCCTGCTCGCCGTCCAGCGTCTGCTTGCCGGCCTGGAAGTCGGCGCCCGACTTCTTGTCCTTGAAGGCCTTCGGGATGTCCATCTCGACACCGCCGAGCGCGTCCACGATGCCCGCGAAGCCGGCGAAGCCGATCTCGACGTAGTGGTCGATGCGCAGACCCGTGTTGTGCTCGACCGTACGGACGAGCAGCTCCGGGCCGTCCTCGGCGTACGCGGCGTTCAGCTTGACCCTGCGCCCGGTGTTCGGGAAGAACTTGCCGGACTCGGAGCCCTTGAACGACGGTATCTCGACGTCCGAGTCACGCGGCAGCGAGATCAGCGTCGGGCCGTTCGAGCCGTCGTGCAGGATCATCATCGAGTCGGTCCGCTTGCCCTCGGCCGAGCCGGTGTGGAGCTTCTTCTTGTCCTCGGCCGACATGCCCTCACGGCTGTCGGACCCGACGATCAGGTAGTTGGTGCCGTCGCCGGCGCCCGGACGCTCGATGACCTTGGCGAGGTCGACCTCGCGCTTGAGCTTGCCGTCGGCCCAGAAGTACGTGCCGATCGTGACCGCGAGCAGCGCCACGACCAGGACGAGCGAGCCGATCTTGATCCGGCGCCGCCAGTCCGGGCCGTAACCGCGCGGTGCGCCGCCCTGGGGCGGCGGGCCGCCGGGACCGCCGGGCGGAGAGCCATAGACCTGGCCCGTGTTGTAGCCGCTGTCGTAGGGGGCGTCGTCGTAGCCCTGCGACTGCTGCTGCGGGACCGGCCGTCGCTGCACATGGCGCATCACGCGAGCGCCCTCGGGCTGAGAGCCCTGGCTGCCGCGTCCGTATCCTTCGGGCCAATCGTTCATGGCGACCAGTGTGCCGGGGGGACCTCGCGCCTTACAGAGGGGGTGGGGAATCGGGCCTGGCCTGTTGCCAAGCTGATGCAATGACCCGATTGTGTGACCCCCGCATAGGGTGGACGCCATGACAGATCAGGCCCAGCGCTCGGAGTCCGTAATTCTGGGCAAGCCCACTTCGGCGTCCCGTACCACCCTCAGTCACATCATGACCGGCAGTGACACCAATCTCCTCGGCACGGTGCACGGCGGCGTGATCATGAAACTGGTGGACGACGCGGCGGGCGCGGTCGCGGGCCGGCACTCCGGTGGTCCCGCCGTCACGGCCTCCATGGACGAGATGGTCTTCCTGGAGCCGGTCAGGGTCGGTGACCTGGTGCATGTGAAGGCCCAGGTCAACTGGACCGGCCGGTCCTCCATGGAGGTCGGTGTCCGCGTGATGGCCGAGCGGTGGAACGAGTCCACCCCCGCCCAGCAGGTCGGCTCGGCGTATCTGGTGTTCGCGGCGGTCGACGGGGACGGCAAGCCCCGTGCCGTACCGCCGGTGGTACCGGAGACCGAGCGCGACCGGCGGCGCTACCAGGAGGCCCAGATCCGGCGTACGCACCGGCTGGCCCGTCGCCGCGCGATCAAGGAACTCCGCGAGAGGCGCGCGGCCGACGGGATGCAGGACTAGAGCCCGGCGCCGGCGCGCACCCCCCGCTGTGCCCGTCACCTGCCTCCTGAGTACGGCACCCGCCCCCTGAGCCCGGCACCCGCTCCCTGAGCCCGGCGCCCGCCCCCTGGGCGCGGCACCCGCCCGCTGAGCCCGGCGCCCATGTGCCGGGCCGGCGCGTCCGTCCCGTCAGGGGCAGACCACCTGGTCGCCCTTCACCGTGTCGAACTCGCCCTGCTTCACATCCTTCGCCCGCACGGTCGTCACGCCCTTGTAGTCGGTGCCCGCGGTCACCTTCAGCGTCTGCCCCTGGCCCTTCACGGGCCGCAGCTCGCACCCGGGCAGCGCCGCCGCCAGTGAGCGGGCCGAGCGGTCCCAGAGCGGGTCGTACTGGACCAAGGTGCGCGGCACCACGGGGCTGCCGCCGCCGTTGAAGGGCGAGCCGGTCGTGTTGAAGCCGGCGGCCCGCAGGGCGGAGTCGACCTTGCGGCCGAGGCCGTCGGCGCGCGTCCCGTTGTAGACCTGCACCCGGATCTGCTGCGGGGCGACGTCGACCAGCGGGACCTTCGGCTTCTGCGGGGTCTGCGGCACGAGCGGCTTGTCCTCGCGGATCATCCGGAACAGCTTCTGCGCCTTCGCGTCGTCCCACCTGACCGTGGAACCGATGTCCGTGGCCGGGCCCTCCGCGCCGATGGGTACGGAGGTGAACTCCGAGGACGCCGCCGAGAAGCCCCGCATCGCCCTGCTGAGTGCCAGCATCTCGTCGGGGCCGAAACCCGCGTCGGCCCGGACGGAGTCGAGCATGGCCGAGGTCACCTTGCGGAACTTCATCGGGTTCAGCGTGACGCCGGTGCTGGTGGCCTGCTTGATGAAGGCCGCGACGAAGCGCTGCTGGCGTTGCATCCGGCCCAGGTCGGACGCGCCGTCGACATGGCGCGAGCGCACGTACTGCAGCGCCCGGCCGCCGTCGAGCCGGTGGGTGCCGGCCGCGAGATCCAGACCGGTGTACGAGTCCTTCATGGACTGGGCCGTACAGATCTCCACCCCGCCGACCGCGTCCACGGTCTTCATGAAGCTGGTGAAGTCGACTTCCAGATAGTGGTCGATCTTCACCTTGGTCAGCTGCTCGACGGTGCTGACGGTCAGCCCGGGGCCGCCCTCCGAGTACGCCGCGTTCAGCTTCACCGGGTGGCCTTCGTGGCGCTTGCCCGTGTTCCGGTCGGTGTGCGCGGGGATCTCGACGTAGCTGTCCCGGGGCAGACTGACCACGCTCGCCCGTTCCCGGTCGCGCGAGATGTGCACCAGCATGATCGTGTCCGTGCAGCGGCAGGGCTCCCCGCCGAGGCGGTACTTCTCCTTCTCCTCGGCGGTGATCTTGTCGCGGCCGTCGGTGCCGACGAGGAGCAGGTTCATCCCGTGCCCGCCCTCGGGCCGGTTCTTCATGTCGCGGAACGGGTCCACCCGGCTGATCCCGGTGTCCAGACTGGTCACCACCGCATGCCCGATGGCGCCCGCGCCGAGCACCAGGACCGACAGGGTTGTCGCCACCCGCAGGCCCCAGCGCGGTCGGGGGACCGGCCGTCCGGTCCGGGGCCTCGGGTTCGGCCGGGGACGGGGGGAGCGGGGCGGTGTGGGCACGGGGGAGGCACCTCCGTGGGTGACGTGGGGGGAATCCCGCACACCGTAGGCCCATACGATCTGCTGCCAGGGGCATCGAACGGCCGCCGCGCCTTCATGTCCCCCGTTCGCGGTAACGTGGCGCCCGATGAACGCCACGCCCCCTGTCTCCGTGATCATGCCGGTCCTCAACGAGGAGCGGCACCTGCGCAACTCGGTCCGCCACATCCTCGAGCAGGAGTACGGCGGCGAGATGGAAGTGGTGATCGCGCTCGGCCCGTCGACGGACCGCACCGACGAGATCGCCGCCGAACTCGTACGTGAGGACCCCCGCGTCCACACGGTGCCGAACCCCACCGGCCGTACGCCGGCCGCGCTGAACGCCGCCATCAAGGCCTCCAGCCACCCGATCGTGGTGCGCGTCGACGGCCACGGCATGCTGTCGGCGAACTACATCGCCACCGCTGTCCGGCTCCTTGAGGAGACCGGGGCGCAGAACGTCGGCGGCATCATGCACGCCGAGGGCGAGAACGACTGGGAGCACGCGGTCGCCGCCGCGATGACCTCGAAGATCGGTGTCGGCAACGCCGCCTTCCACACCGGCGGTCAGGCCGGTGCCGCCGAGACCGTGTATCTGGGTGTCTTCCGTCGTGAGGCGCTGGAGCAGCAGGGCGGCTACAACGAGGAGTTCATCCGCGCCCAGGACTGGGAGCTGAACTTCCGCATCCGCGAGGCCGGCGGTCTGATCTGGTTCTCGCCGGAGCTGCGGGTGCAGTACCGCCCGCGTCCCTCGGTGCGGGCGCTGGCGAAGCAGTACAAGGACTACGGCCGTTGGCGGCACGTCGTCGCCCGCTACCACCAGGGATCCATCAACCTGCGCTACCTCGCGCCGCCGGTCGCGCTCTGCGCGATCGCCGCGGGTGTCGTGGTGGGCGCGGTGCTCACCCCCTGGGGCCTGGTGGTACCCGCCGGCTACCTCGCCGCGATCGCCGCGGGCTCCGTCCCCGCGGGCAAGGGCCTGCCGCTCAAGGCGCGGCTCCAGATCCCGGTGGCGCTGGCGACCATGCACATGTCGTGGGGCTTCGGCTTTCTGACGAGCCCGCGCGCGCTGGCGAGGAAGGTCATCGCGAGCCGCCGTCCGGCCGTGCAGAGCGCGTCGGCCTGACGCGTACGAGACGTCTCACCGCGAGGGCCCCGGGTGCACGCACCCGGGGCCCTTTGCCGTCCGCGGCCTGCGTGTTCTACCAGGTGAATCCCGGCTGGATCTTCATGCAGGCCTTGGTGTTGCCGTTGAGCGCGCGGGCCGACTCGGGCGTCTTGTTGTCGGCGGCAGGCGCCTTCGGGAAGGCGGTGCCCTGACGCCAGTCCGACCCCACGGTCAGCGCTATGCCGGTGACGTCCGTCGACTTCTTCACCGAAGTCAGGGGGATCCCGAGGGACTTGGCGATGGCCTGGGCGTCGCCCTCCAGTTCCGCGTTGGAGTACCGGATGGCCGTCTTCGCCTGCGGGTTGGAAGCGGCGTCGGCCACGGCGCGGGTGAAGCCCTTGCCGTTCAGCACTCCGGCGATCTCCGTGGCGCGGCCCTTCTGCGGGAGCCGGCCGTCCGCGCCCGTGCCGTTCTGGACGAACACCGAGATCTCGGCCGGTGCGGCCGCCGGGTCCTTGGACACCGTCGGCGCCGCCGGCTTCTTCGGCGGGGTCTTCGCCGCCTTGCCGTCCAGCGGGATGTCCTCGCGGACCATCCGGAACAGCTGCTCGGCGTCGCCCTCCTTGGGCTCGACCTTCCCGGCGTACCCCGGGCGCTGCGAGTAGACGTTCGGCATGGTCGTCATGGTGATCCGGCCGGTGGGAACGCTCTTGAGCTGGCCGCCGAGGTCGTAGAGCTTCTTGACCGAGTCGATGCCGTTGTCGACGGTGAGGGCCCCGATGGCGGCCTCGGCGAGCTTGCGCAGCTTGTTGGGGTCGGTGAGCTTGGTGTTCTCGCGCAGCTCCCGCACCATCGAGTTCATGTACATGTGCTGCGCGTGGGTGCGGGCGAGGTCCGTGCCGTCCTCGAAGCCGTAGCGCGTCCGCAGCCACTGGAGCGCCTGCTCACCCTTCACGGGGTGTGTGCCCGCGGCCAGTTTGAGCCCGGAACCCTGGCCGGTGCTGTTGCGGGAGTACACGTTCTGCTCGACACAGACGGGGACGCCGCCGATGGCGTCGGCCATGGAGACCACGCCCGCGAAGTCGATCATCATGAAGTGGTCGATGGTGATGCCGGTGAGTTCGTACCAGGTGGCCACCGTGCAGCCCGGACCACCGCGTCCCAGCGACTCGTTCGTCGGGGCGAATCGGGACGACGGGTAGGTCTTCCCGGTGTCCGGGTCCGTGCAGTCCGGGATCTTCAGCATGGTGTCGCGCGGCATGCTGATCACCGAGATGTTGGAGCGGTCGGCGGACAGGTGAAGCAGCATCTGCACATCGGCGAGCGGGGGCGAGCCGAAAGTCTTCTTGGCGCCGCCGAGCTTCTGGTTCGCCGCGGTGTCGCGTGCGTCCGACCCGATGAGAAGGATGTTCATCGGCGTCTGACCGGCCGCGTTGGCCTTGTGGTCCGGCATGTCGTTGCCGAGGGTCAGATCGTCCTTCTTGAGCCTGCCGTTGAGGTGCTCGTAGTACAGATAGCCGGCGCCCGCCGTGGCGAGTATCAGCAGGGAGAGGACGGAGGCGACCCAGCGCAGTATGCGGCGTCTGCCGCGCTTCTGCCGTTGCCGTGCCGCCGGACCGCTGCGTCCGTGCCCGCGTCCGCCTCTGCCGGCTGCCCCCGCTGTGGCCGGCGCCTCCCGTTCGTCGTCGAGCACGAGACGCGCGCGGCCCTTGGAGGCGTCGCGCTCCTCGTCGTACAGCCCCTCGTCCCACCCCGGTCGACGGGCGTGCGGAACGCCCCCGCGCGTCCCCTTTCCCCGCACGCTGTTGTGACCCACCCCTGGTTCCCCCTGTCGTTCAGGCAGGCCGAGCGACCGGGAGGTCCCGTGTCACTTGGCGCACACCTGTTTGTCCGCTTCGACCTTCTGCACACCTTCCGGCGCCTTGGCCGGGCCGGTGATGGGCACCCCTGCGCCCTTGTAATCCGCACCGAGGGTCAGCGTCATCGCCTCGAGCCCCTCGGCGTTCGCCGTTCCCGGCTGCAGCGCCGTCGCGGGCAGCCCCATCAGATCCGCGAGCTTGCGGGCCTGGTCGGCCTGGTTCGGCGCGTAGGTCAGCGTCGTTTTCGTGAGCTTCTCGAGGGCGTTGCCCTCGTTGCTCGACTTCAGAACGCCCTCCTCGTTCTGCAGCCAGGTGAGGGTCGCCAGTGCCGCCCCCCGGGTGTTGCTGCCGTTGTAGACCGCCACCCGCACATCGGCGGCCGCGGCCCTCGGTCCGGTCAGCAGACCCTTCTGCTTGTTCTTGGCGTCCTGCTCCTTCTGCTTCACCTCGGTGAGCGAGGTGTCGTTCTGGATCATCGAGAAGAGCGGCTTGGCCTTCTCCTCGTTCAGCAGCACGGTGGCACCGTCGGTGTTGTCGACGACGGGCACGGTGGCGAAGGTGATGTTCTTCGGGTCCACCTTGGACAGTTCCATGCCGAGGTCGCGCAGCCGCGAGATCTTCCCTATGCCCGTGTCGACGGTGAGCGCCTTGGTGGCGGCCTCCGCCAGGTCCCACATCTTCGAGGGGCTCGACAGGGTGTCGCTCGACTTCATCTTGCGGATCAGCGAGCTCAGGAACTGCTGCTGGATCTCGATACGGCTGAGGTCGCCGCCGAAGCCCACCGAGTGCCGTGTGCGGACGAACGCCAGGGCGTCCTCCCCTTCGAGGACGTGCTTTCCGGCGGGAAGGTTGAGCTTGGAGTCCTTGTCGTTGATGTCCTTGGCGAGGCACACCTCGACACCGCCGACGGCCGTGGTCATGGTCTTGACCGCGTTGAAGTCGGCCATCATGAAGTGGTCGACGGTCACCCCGGTCAGCTCCTTGACCGTCCGCATGGTGCAGCCCGGATCGCGGCCCGACTGGCCGAGGCTCTCGTTGAAGCGGGTCTTCGGCGTACCGGGAATGATCTTCGTCTCGTCGCCGGACTTGGTCTCGCAGTCCGGGATGTCGGTGATCAGGTCGCGCGGGATGGACAGCGCCGTCGCGTTGGTCCGGTCCTTGGAGACATGGAAGAGGATCGAGGTGTCGGCGTGACCGACGCTGTCCTTGTCGCCGTAGGACTCGTTGCCCGCGCCGGAACGCTTGTCGGTGCCGATGACCAGGATGTTGACGGCCTGGTCCTTCTTGAAGCCGCCGCTGCCGGCCCCCGCCACGTCGACCGTGTTCAGGTTGCCGTCGAAGTGGCGGTACAGGAGGTATCCGATGGCGGACGTGGCGACGACGATGAGGGCGACCACGCCGCCCGTCCACATCATCGCCTTCTTCTTGCGGGAGTTGGCCTGCTTGCGCTTGCGCCGGCCCGCGTGCGGCGGGTTCTTGCCCCCCGAGGCGTCGCCGGCACGGCGGGAGCGCTGCGGGGGCACCTCTCGGCCGGGCGTCTGGGTCCTGCGGCCCTGCGCGCTGCGCGGGGACGGAGTTCGCGGGGCGGAGCCGCCGGCGTCGGCCGCCTTACGCGCGGCGCTTCTCGAGGAGGAGCCGTTCGACGGGGCCGACTGCGCTGCGGATCGACCCAGTCGCAGCTCGTAGTTGCCGGTCTGCGGGTTGAGTACCCACTGGTCGGCGGGGTCGATCTCGTCCGCCCGCCCACGGCTTTGCGCATCCACGGTTGCTTGAGTCCTCCGTCGGTGCCACGCGACGCGCCTCCCCCGAAGGGCGCTCGGTCTTTCGATCCAGCAGTGCGCGACGCGGGGTCGTAGCACCGGATCGCGTCACACTATCCGCCCAGTTCAACGTGGGGCGACGTCCGTGACAAATTCCACGCCCCTTACAACCGGGCATTCCGCTCAATAGGCATGGACTCCCCGCCCCGCCTTGGTCATCGCTTTACTCACAGGCGGCCGCGGCCGCGTTCCGGCCGGCGAACGTCGGCGACGCCGACGGGGCCGTGGAACTGTTCGGATCCGGCTCTTCGCCAGGCTGCTTCTCGCCGATCCCGCCGGGGACCACGGTGATCGGACTGTCCTGCCGCAGCCGCTTGAAGAGCTCGGCGGCGTCCGGCTGCTTCAGCTCGTCGCGGTTGGGATCGGCGGAGTACGCCTGCCGGGGGACCGTGAGGAACTGCACTTTCTCGGTGGGGATGCTGCGGACCGAGCGGGTCAGGTCGTACAGGTCCCGCAGCGAGTCCAGGCCCGGGTCCGTGGTCAGCGACTTCGTCGCCGCGTCCAGCACCGGGTAGAGCCGCGCCGGATTGAGCAGGACGCCATTGCTCTGGACCTTCTTGACCAGCGCGCCGAGGAACTGCTGCTGGCGGTCCATGCGTTCCGTGTCGCTGCCGTTGCCGATGCTCTTGCGGGCGCGGACGTAGCCCAGGGCCTGCTCACCGTTGAGGGTCTGCTTGCCGGCGGGCAGCTTCAGATGGGCGTCGGCGTCGTCGATGGGTTCCTTCAGGCAGACCTCGACACCGTCCACGGCGTCGACCATCTCCTTGAAGCCGCTGAAGTCCACCACCATGTGGTGGTCGACGCGGATGCCGGTCATGCGCTCCACGGTACGGATGGTGCAGGCGGCGCCGCCGAACTCGAACGCCCAGTTGAACTGCGCGAACTGCTCCTTCGTACGGGTCCCGTCCGGCTTGCGGCAGCTGGGGACGGACACCATCAGGTCGCGCGGGACGGACGTCGCGGTCGCGCTCTGCCGGTCCGCCGCGATGTGCAGCAGGATCGTGGTGTCGGAGCGCTGGGTGCCGCCGTCCTGGCCGTACTTGCTGTTGCCCTTGCCGGAGCGGGTGTCGGAGCCGAGGAGCAGGATGTTCTGCGCGTTGAGCGCGACCGGCGTGGGCCGTTCCTTCTCGTACGTCTCGAGCTCGGCGGCGGCCGAGGTGTCGGTCGTGATGTTGCCGTCGAGCTTCTGGTAGAACCACCAGCCGACCCCGGAGGCGGCCACCACGAAGACGGCGGTGCCGAGGGCGACCCAGCGCAGCCAGTGGCGCTTGCGGGCGGGGACGTCGGGTGTGGCGTCGGGTGCGGCGGGGTCCGTTTCGCCCGCGGCTTCGGCGATGGCGACCTCGGGCTCTACGCCGGCGTCGGTCTCCCCCGGGGCGGTTCGGGCGTTCTGGGCGGGTTCGGCGGTGGCGTCGGCGTCGGCCTCGGCGGACTCGTGGGCGGCGGCTTCGGTTTCGTCGTCGCCGGTTTCGGCTTCGGCGGGCCCGTCGGGGGAGTGTTCACCGGCGGAGTGCTCGTCGGCGGTGGCGTGCGAAGCGCCCTCTGCCGGGTCGTCGTCCGTGTCCGCCGCCGAGCCGTCTGCGGGCTCGTCGTCCGTGTCGGTCGCCGAGCGGTCTGCGGGCTCGTCGTCCGTGTCGGTCGCCGAGCGGTCTGCGGGCTCGTCGTCCGTGTCCGCCGCCGAGCCGTCTGCCGAACCGTCGTCCGTACGCTCGCCCCCGGAGGGGTCGGACGCCCCGGCGTCATCCACCGGTTCGTCCCCACTGTCCCCGTGTGTACCGCTCTCGTCCGTGGCGTCCTCATCTGTCCCGTCCGCCGGAACCGCCTCGTCCGATGGCGAGTTCTCACCGTCCGCGGACGCGGGCGGAGGGGTGCTGGCCCGACCTGCGCGAGGCGCGGGGGTGTCCGCCGGGGGCGGGTCCGACGCCCGCTCGTCCCCGGCGTGGCCGTCCGGTTCGGCCGGCGTGCCAGCACTGTCCGTCACGTCTGCGTCCATCCTTCATGGCGTCGGCGGCGCGCTGGGTCGCCGATCGCAGGACTAGACGGCTGAACCTCACGCTTGGTTGTGCGTTGAAGCACACGTATCGCCGATCATCCACCGGAGTTGAGGCCGGAGCCCGGGGGCTCGGCCCGTGTGTGCGCCACACGAGTGGCCCTCGGAGGCTTGTCATACTGCGGTGTTGGTGACCCGCTCGCTCTCGATGCGCTTGTCAAGGTTGTCTTGGGACAGTTCCCCGAGATTGCGGCACAACACCACGGAGGCGCCCGCGGCCAGCGGTGCGAACAGCCCGGCCGACAGGCCCTCCCAGGACGCGTAGTCGCGTCCCGTCAGCAGCCGGGACCCGCTCACCAGGCCCAGTTCGGCCGCATCCGTACGCGCCTTCTCCACCAGTTGGACGCCGGTCAGCTCCATTCCGCCGACGGAGAGCGCGGGCGCGGCCGGGTCCACCGGCGCGAACGGCGCGAAGCGGTCGCCCTGGGCGGGCACCTCAACCGCGTAGTCGACGAACCCCGCGGGCGGCTGCGGGAAACGCCCGCCCAGCGGCCGCAGCGCCAGGGCCACCCGCTCTCCGGAGCAGGCGCGCGCCTCCTCCAGCGTGTCCGGACCGCTGACGACGACGTCCGCGTCCGCCGGATCGCCGCCGACCTCGACGGTCACGCCGACCGACGAACAGGCGAGCAGCCACACCGCGCTCTGCCAGTGCGCGGGCAACAGCAGCGCGAGCCGGTCGCCCGGCCCGGCGGCAAGATCGCCCTGGAGCAGATTGGCTGTCTTGGCCACCCAATTGGCGAAGGTCGCGACGGACAATTCCACGCGTTCACCGGTGGCGTCGTCGTAGAAAGTGACCAAGGGGCGCGCCGGGTCCGCGGCGAGCGCGGATCGCAGCAGGTCGGCGGGGGTGCGGTCGCTGGGGTTCACGCGGCCAAGCGTACGGGGCGGGGTGCCCCGGGAGGCCGCCGTACCGGTGACGGGTCCTCCGGTCGGACCGATGCGCCCGCTCTTTTCTCCGGGAAGCGAAGTCGGCTGCCCCGGCACACGATCAGCTGCATGCGTGGATTCCTGGCTTCTTCGATCGGTGTCGCGGCCTCCGCCGCGCTCGTCCTTCCGCTCACCCTGACCTCAGGCGCCATCGCCGCGCCACCACATGAGATACCGGCGCCGGACGTACCCGGCTCCACTCAGTCACTGCCCCTCACGGCCGTCGGACCGACGCCGTCCGACCGTTCGCGCGGACCCGCCGCCGAGCGGCGGCTTCCCGAGCAGGACGTCAGACCCTTCTCCCTCATCGGCGTCGTCTGGGACGACGTGGACGCCGAACTGCACGGTTCGGTCCAGGTGCGCACCCGCACGGTCGGCACCGGCGCGTGGTCGGCCTGGCAGGACGTCGAGACCCACAACGACGATCACGGCGCCGACCCCGGCACGGCCGAGAGCGAGTCCGGCAAGGTGCGCGGCGCCACGGCCCCCCTGTGGGTGGGCGCTTCGGACGGCGTCGAGGTACGCGTCCGCCCCGAGACTTCGGAGCCGGCCCCGCTGCCCGAGGGCATGCGCGTTGAACTCGTCGACCCCGGTGAGGACCCCGCCGCGTCGGACCGGGTGACCCCGGGCGGCAGTTCGGCGGCCGGCACCGTACTTCCCGCGCTCAGCGTGGAGGAGACAGTGGCGCAGGCGCGGGCCCAGGCGCAGGCCGGGGTGGGCGCGGGCACGGCCGCCGCGGCCGAGCTGGACGCGGGCACGGACGCCGCGACCGACGCGGCCGAGGTGGAGGCCGCCGGCGCCGCCGCCAAGCCCTACATCGGACCCCGGCCGGGCATCATCACCCGCAAGGGATGGGGCGCGAGCGAGTCGCTGCGCGAGAAGAGCTTCGTCTACACGAAGACCGTCAAGGCGGCTTTCGTCCACCACAGCGCCACCGGCAACAGCTATACGTGCAAGCAGGCGCCCTCAGTCCTGCGCAGTATCTACCGCTACCACGTCGTGAGCAGCGGCTGGCGCGACTTCGGCTACAACTTCGCCGTCGACAAGTGCGGAAACATCTACGAAGGCCGGGCGGGAGGCGTGACCAGAGCGGTGCTCGGCGCCCACACGCTCGGATTCAACACGAACACCATGGGCGTGGCCGTACTCGGCACGTACAGTCGCTCCACCCCGCCGGCGGCCGCGGTGACCGCGATCGCGCGGCTGACCGCGTGGAAGATCGGGCTGTTCAAGGGCAACCCGAAGGGGAAGGTAACGCTGACGTCCGGGGGCAGCGGCAAGTACAAGAAGGGCAAGAAGGTCAGCTTCAACGTCATCTCCGGGCACCGCGACGGGTTCCTCACCGAATGTCCGGGAGCCCGCCTCTACAGCAAGCTCGGCACCGCCCGGAGCGCCTCGGCCAAGCTGCAGGGACGTGGCTGACGGGGAACGTGCCGCCCACTGCATACACTGGCCGGTCTCGAACGACTGATCACGCCCGGCCCGGACAGGAAGCAGAGACGACACGGTGACAGAAGCGATCCTCCTGGTCGGCGGCAAGGGCACCCGGCTGCGTCCCCTCACCGTCAACACGCCGAAACCGATGGTGCCGGCGGCAGGTGTCCCCTTCCTCACCCACCAGCTGGCGCGGGCGCGGGCGGCAGGTGTCGAGCACATCGTGCTGGCGACCTCCTACCTCGCCGAGGTCTTCGAGCCGTACTTCGGTGACGGGTCCTCGCTCGGCCTCCACCTGGAGTACGTCACCGAGGAGGAACCCCTCGGCACCGGCGGCGCGATCCGCAACGTCGCCGGCCGGCTGAGGTCCGGGCCGGACGAACCGGTCCTCATCTTCAACGGCGACATCCTCACCGGTCTGGACATCGGCGCACTCGTCTCGACGCACCGTTCCTCGGGCGCCGATGTCTCGCTCCATCTGACCCGTGTGGAGGACCCGCGGGCGTTCGGCCTGGTGCCGACGGACCCGAGCGGACGGGTGACCGCGTTCCTGGAGAAGCCGCAGACGCCGGAGGAGATCGTCACCGACCAGATCAACGCGGGGGCTTACGTCTTCCGGCGCTCGGTCATCGACACGATCCCGTCGGGGCGGCCGGTCTCGGTCGAGCGGGAGACGTTCCCGGATCTGCTGAGCTCCGGTGCGCATCTCCAGGGCATGGTCGACTCCACCTACTGGCTGGACCTCGGCACGCCCCAGGCCTTCGTCCGCGGCTCCGCGGACCTGGTCATGGGCCGCGCGCCGTCCCCGGCGGTGCCCGGTCGCTGCGGCGACCGTCTGGTGCTGGAGTCGGCGACCGTGGCGGCGGACGCGAAGCTCACCGGCGGCACCGTGGTCTGCGAGGGAGCGACCGTCCACCCGGGCGCCCGGGTGGACGGCAGTGTGGTCCTGGCGGGCGCCGTGGTGGAGGAGGGCGCTGTGATCTCCGCCTCCCTGATCGGCGAGCGCGCCCGGGTGGGCGCGCGCACCGTCCTGTCGGACACGGTCGTCGGCGACGGCGCGACGGTGGGCGCGGACAACGAACTCCGCGACGGTGCGCGGGTGTGGTGCGACGCGGTGCTGCCCGCCGGAACCGTGCGGTTCTCCTCGGACCAGTGACGAGGGCCCGCCGCCGCGGCGAGTGATCCCGGCCCGGCATCGGGCCGGGCCGGCCAAGAGCCCACCGGGGGAAGCGCGGGCCCGTACGCTCATCACCGTGGCAGGACGATTCACCCCGACGACCCCGACCCCGACCCCGACGACCCGCACCACGGTGCGCGGCGGTCATACGGCTGTGCCCGTCGCCGCCGTCCCCGCCCAGGTCTCCGCCTCCCGCACCCGTCGCTGGACGCCGCCCTGGCCCCTCGACCTCGGGCTCGTCCTCGGTCCGCTGCGGCGTGGCCCCGGCGACCCCGCGTTCCGTGTCGCGCCGGACGGATCGGTGTGGCGCGCCTGCCGGACACCCGCCGGCCCCGGCACACTGCGCGTGGCCCTGCGGGACGGAGCCGCGGAGGCCGAGGCGTGGGGCGCCGGCGCGGAGTGGCTGCTGGAGGGCCTGCCGGACCTGCTCGGGGCGCAGGACGACCCGGACGTCTTCGTCCCCCGCCACCGGCTCGTGGCCCACAGCCACCGCCGCCGCCCCGGTCTGCGGCTCACCCGCACCGGACTGGTCCTGGAGTCGCTGATCCCCTCGATCTTGGAGCAGAAGGTCACGGTCGAGGAGGCCTACCGCGCCTGGCGGCTGCTCGTGCGGAAGTACGGCGAGCCCGCGCCGGGGCCCGCGATGCGCCTGTACGTGACCCCGGAGGCGCGCACCTGGGCGCTCATCCCGTCGTGGGAGTGGCACCGCGCGGGTGTCGACAACAAGCGCGCCTCCACCATCCTGCGCGCGGTCCGGGTGGCCCGACGGCTGGAGGAGGCCGCGGCCATGGAGCCCGAACAGGCGCGCGCACGGCTGGAGTTGATCCCGGGTGTCGGGCCCTGGACGTCCGCCGAGACCGTGCAGCGCAGCAACGGCGCACCGGACGCGGTCACCACCGGCGATCTGCATCTGCCGCGCATCGTCGGGTACGCGCTCGCGGGCGACCGCGACGCCGACGACGCCGCGATGCTCGAACTTCTCGCCCCCTACGCGGGCCAGCGCCACCGGGCGGCCCGCTTCATCCTGCTGAGCGGCCGTACACCCCCGCGCCGTATGCCGAAGATGCCGCGCACCGACATCGGCAAGCTCTGACCGACGGCCCCCGGGGAGCGTCCGTCCCCGGGGGAGCGCCCGCTAGCGCACCTCGATGAAGGAGGCCGCCTCACGCGCGGGCCGGTCCTTCGCCGGCGCCGCCGCGTGGCCCACTGCCACCGCGCCCATCGGGTCCCAGTCCGCCGGCAGGTCCAGGACCTTGCGGACGACGTCACGGCAGAACATCGTCGACGACACCCAGGCCGAGCCGAGGCGTTCACCGGCCAGCGCCACCAGGAAGTTCTGCACGCCCGCGCCCGCCGCGACCACGAACATCTCGCGTTCCGCGGCATCGCGACGCGGGTCGCCGTAGTGGTGCGAGCCGTCCATGACCAGACACGGCACCACGAGGTACGGCGCCCGGCGCAGCACATCGCCCCGGCGGACCCGCTTCGCGATCGACTCCTTTGACTTTCCGTCCCGCCGCAGGTCCTCGATCCACGCGTCCTTCATCGCGTCGAGCAACGCGGTGCGCGCGACGGCCGATTCGAGCAGGACGAAGCGCCACGGTGTCGTGTGGTGCGGCGCCGGGGCGGTGACGGCGGCGGCCACGGCACGGCGCACCGCACCCGGGTCGACCGGCTCGTCGGTGAACTCCCGCACCGTGCGCCGCTGGACGACCGCTTCCCGTACCGCCTCGGAGGTGCCGAGCCGGAACATGTCGTCGGCGGGGGAGCGCACCAGCGCACGGGCGCCCTCGCCCTCGTCGTCTCCGTCGCCGACCAGCTGGGCGAGTCCGCGCACGACGGCGACGGGCAGCCCTTCCGCCTTGCCCTTCACCAGGTCGCCGGCGGAGGCGAGTTCGTCCGCGGTGGCGACGACGGTCGCGCTCAGCGGATTGCCGTGGGCGTCGGTGCCGCCGCGCAGATCGTCGAGGACGCGGACCCCCGCGGCGCCGATCGCCACATCGGTGAGCCCGTTGCGCCACGGTCGTCCGAAGGTGTCCGTGACGACGACGCCGACGTCCACGCCGAGAGACTCGCGCAGTCCCTCCCGGAGCGCCCGCGCCGAGGCGTCGGGGTCCTCCGGCAGCAGCAGCACCGTGCCGGCAGGGGTGTTGGAGGCGTCCACCCCGGCCGCGGCCATCACCAGGCCCTGCCGGTTCTCGACGATGCGCAGCGGACCGCGCCGGGCCACGACCCGTACCGTCTCCGCGTCGATGGCGGCCTCTCGGTCGGTCGCGGCGAGGATCCGTCCCTCGGCCTTGCTCACGATCTTGGAGGTGACCAGCAGGATGTCGCCGTCCGCGAGATCCGGCGCGGCGACGGCCACCAGGGCGGCGAGGTCGTCGCCGGGGCGGACCTCCGGCAGCCCGGGCACGGCCCGGACCTCGAACCTCACGCCCGTACCTCCTCGGCCAGGGCCAGCGCCTGACGCGCCATCTCGGCGGTCGCGTCGGTGTCCGTCATCAGCAGCGGCACGGCACGGCAGCGGATGCCTGCCGCCTCGATCTCGCCGACCGTGCCCGCGTCGACGGTGTCGACGAGCCAGCCGTCCAGCAGACCGGAGCCGTAGTGCGAGGCGACGGCCGCGGCCGTCGCCTCCACGCCCACCGCCGCGAGCACCTTGTCGGCCATCCCGCGCACGGGTGCGTCCCCGACGATGGGGGACAGGCCCACCACCGGCACCCCCGCCTCGGCGATGGCCTCGCGGATGCCCGGTACGGCGAGGATCGTGCCCACGCTGACGACCGGGTTCGACGGCGGGAAGAGAATGACGTCGGCGGAGGCGATGGCCTCCAGCACGCCGGGTGCGGGCTTGGCCTGGTCGGCGCCGACGGGCACGACGGCCTCCGCGGGCACGGAGGCCCGCAGCTTCACCCAGTACTCCTGGAAGTGGATGACCTTCTTCTCGCCGTCGATCTCGACCGCGACATGGGTCTCGACACGGTCGTCCGTCATCGGCAGCAGCCGCACGCCGGGGTTCCAGCGCGCGCAGAGCGCTTCGGTGACGGCGCTGAGCGGATAGCCCGCCGCGATCATCTGGGTGCGGACGATGTGGGTCGCGAAGTCGCGGTCGCCGAGGCCGAACCACTCGGGGCCCACGCCGTACGCCGCCAGTTCGCTCTTGACCTGGAACGTCTCGTCCGTACGCCCCCAGCCCTGCTCTTCGTCGATGCCACCGCCGAGGGTGTACATCACGGTGTCGAGGTCGGGGCAGACCTTCAGCCCGAACAGATGAATGTCGTCGCCGGTGTTCCCGATCACCGTGACGTCCGCTTCGGGCGCGGCCTGCAGGAGACCACGGAGGAAACGGGCGCCGCCGATGCCGCCGGCCAGAACCACAATGCGCATGGGCCCAGTCAATCAGGCGCGTACGATGTCCTGGGCCGCCGGGGAGGACTGGCTCGGGTGCATCGGCATTTCGGTCAGACCCGGGTAGTAGACGTGCAGCGAGACGGCCGGCTCGAGCGAGTCGTTGATCACTTCGTGCGCATAGCCGGGCGCGAACACCCGCTGTGCGCCCGCCCCGAGCGAACGGGAGGTGCGCTCGGTGCGCTCGGTCAGCTCGCCCTCCAGCACGGTCAGCACACCGGACGAGGGTCCGTGGTCGTGCATCCCGCTGCCCTGGCCGGGCACCCACGACAGCAGCCACACCTCGTAGCCGGGGCCGGTGCGCAGCAGGTGGTACCAGCGGCTGGCGGCGTCGTACTCGACGAGACGGGCCCACTGCGCGCGGTCGGCGGCGACGGAGCGGGCGAGCCCGACGAAGTCGGCGACGGTGGCCGGGTGCTCACGGGCAGGCTGGAGAAGGTGCTGTACGGCGAGGATGTCGCCGGCGATCTGAAGGTCGCTGTCGCTGTTCATGGTGTGCGGTTTCCTCGGCAGAGAACGGAGCAGTGCTGGGGGAGTCGCGAGACACGGGACGCGGCATGCACAAGAACGGCATGCGGGGAGTCGCTGGAGCGCGAGGGCATCAACAGCTGGAACAGCAACAGCGCGCCTGGACAGCGCTGCGGAACCCACGAAGGGGGGTCGCGTAGTGCGCTGAGGTCGCTGGCATGTGACCAAAGGTGCCGGGTCGGCGTCTTTGATGTCAACTCAATGACCGATTTGGCCGCAATCTTTCACCTCATCCGGCTACTGCGCACGGAGAAAGGTTTGTGCACCCAGGGCCCTGGAGACATGGCGCAGCAACCGCGCTCGCAAACGCCGCTGCCGTCCTGTGATCGGACTGTGATCCGGATCGCTTCACCGGCTCGATCGCAACAAGATCGAACCTCGCGGCGTCTTCCCCCGTAAGCGGGGAAGGCGGTGGTTGGAGCAGGCCGCTGGCATGTGTCAGATTTTTGATGATTTGAACACTTTCCGCATAGCCTTGGTTCCGCAGAGTGAATACGGGGCCCAATAGCAGATCTCGGCTTGACTGGCCCGGATCCACACACTTGTAATTTCACTCGTGTCGTTCGGCCGACATCGATCAACGGCAACATCACGGGGACGCAAAAGACAGACGAGGGGCGCACATGACCGAGCTGTTCGAACAACTGCTGGTCGAGGACGCGGACGAGGAACTCGGCTGGCAGGAGCGCGCGTTGTGCGCCCAGACCGATCCCGAGTCCTTCTTCCCCGAGAAAGGCGGCTCCACGCGAGAGGCCAAAAAGGTCTGCCTCGCCTGTGAAGTCCGCTCCGAATGCCTTGAGTACGCCCTTGCCAACGACGAGCGATTCGGAATCTGGGGCGGCCTGTCCGAGCGCGAACGGCGCCGGCTGAAGAAGGCCGCCGTCTGAACACCGAGCGAATATCCCGGGTCCGACCAGCCCTCACCCGACGGAATCCGCCTCACGGTCCGCCGCCTGCACCCACATCGCAGCCGGCGGACCGTTCGTGTGTCCGGTGCGTCCCCGGTGCCCGGGTCCGTGCAGGCACTTCGCACCCCCGCGCATTTTCCTACCGTTAGTGTGGGGCCCCGTCCGAGACGCTCCAACGCCCCATCGGGGGCGACCCCCCGGCCGGAGGGCCCGTACCTCAATGTCCGCCACCACAGCCGCGTTCGCCTCAGCACATCCGCCGGAGTTCCCCCGGCACGTCGTCACCGCCGTGCTCGTCTCCCACGACGGCGCGCGCTGGCTCCCCGACGCCCTCGCCGGACTCCTCGGCCAGGAGCGCCCCGTACAGAACGTCGTCGCCGCCGACACCGGCAGCGCCGACGACTCCGCGCGGTTGCTCACCGAGGCACTCGGCGCCGACCGCGTCCTGCATCTGGCACGCCGCACCGGCTTCGGCACCGCCGTCGACGAGGCCGCCCGCACCGCGGGCGTCCTCACCCCCGACGACCTGCCCTATCTGAAGCGGCCCAGCGGCTGGGACCCGGTCACCAGGACCTGGCGCGACGAGACGTACGACATGCCGGAACTGCCGTACGGCGAACCGGTGCAGTGGCTGTGGCTCCTCCACGACGACGCGGCGCCCGAGCCGGACGCCCTCGCCGAACTGCTGCGCGTCGTCGACTCCGACGAGTACGCGGCCATCGTCGGGCCCAAGCTCCGCGGCTGGTACGACCGCAAGCAACTCCTGGAGACCGGCGTCTCCATCGCCAACAGCGGGCGCCGGTGGACCGGACTCGACCGGCGCGAGCAGGACCAGGGCCAGCACGACCAGGTCCGCTCCGTGCTCTCCGTCTCCTCCGCCGGCATGCTCGTACGCCGCGACGTCTTCGAGGAACTCGGCGGCTTCGACCGCCGGCTGCCCCTCATGCGGGACGACGTCGACCTGTGCTGGCGCGCGCACTCCGCCGGCCATCGCGTGCTCATCGCCCCCGACGCCGTGCTGCGGCATGCGGAGGCCGCCGCCCGTGAGCGCCGCACCGTCGACTGCGCGGGCCGCTCCGTCGCGAGCCCCCACCGCGTCGACAAGGCCGGGGCCGTCTACACGCTGCTCACCAACGCCCGTGGCGTGACGCTTCCCTACGTCCTGCTGCGCATCGTCCTCGGCACACTGCTGCGAACCCTCGCCTATCTCGTCGGCAAGGTGCCCGGTCAGGCCGTCGACGAGGTCATGGGGCTCTTCGGCATCCTGCTGCGACCCGAGCGCATCATCGCCGGCCGCCGCAGAAGAGCGAACGGCCGAGCCGTCGAAGCCGCCGAACTGCGCTCCCTGTTCCCGCCGACCGGCGCCACCGTCCGTGCCACGGTCGAGCAGGTGGCCGGTCACTTCGGTGCCGGCAAGGAGTCCGACGCGGGCGGCTCCCGGCACGGCGCCGTCGAGTCCGGCCCCGGCGGTGACGACGCCGACTACCTCGAGGTCGAGCAGTTCGCCCGGCTGAAGAAGATCGCGGGCAAGCCCGCGCCGGTGCTGTTCGCCCTTCTCCTCATCGTCTCCGTCGTCGCCTGCCGCGGGCTCTTCGGCGGCGGATCGCTCGCCGGCGGCGCTCTGCTGCCCGCCCCGGCCGACGTGGCCGACCTCTGGTCGCGCTACGCGGACAGCTGGCACCCCCTCGGCACCGGCGGCACCCAGACGGCACCGCCCTACCTCGGCATCCTCGCGGGCCTGTCCACGCTGTTCCTCGGCTCCACCGGCTTCGCGCTCACCGTGCTGCTCGTCTGCTCGGTGCCGCTCGCCGGTCTCACCGCGTACTTCGCCTCACGCCCCATCGTCGAGTCCCGGCTGCTGCGCGCGTGGGCGGCCGTCGCGTACGCCTTCCTGCCCGCGGCCACCGGCGCGCTCGCCACGGGACGGCTCGGCACCGCGGTCCTCGCGATCCTGCTGCCCCTCATGGTCCGTGCGGCCGTCGCTGCACACGGTCTGCGTTCGGGTGCCGGCTCCGGCGCGCGCGGCAGCTGGCGCGCGACCTGGGCGTACGCCCTGCTGCTCACCCTCACCACGGCGTTCACGCCCGTGGTGTGGCTGATCGCTCTCATCCTCGGGATCGGCGTCCTCGTCCTGCGCCGCAACGACATCACCGCCTACGCGCTGCGCCTCCTCGCCGCCGTGGGCACGCCGATGCTCCTCCTGGCGCCCTGGTCGCTCACCCTGCTGACCAGCCCTTCGGGTTTCCTCCGCGAAGCCGGACTGGACATCGGCAGCGGAGGCGCGTCGGCGCTCGACCTGCTCGGCATCAGCCCCGGCGGGCCGAAGGCGGGCGGCGGGTTCCTGCTGATCGGCATCGTCCTCGCCGCGCTGGCGGCCCTGCTGCGCGAGCAGCGGCAGTTCGCGATCCGCACGGCCTGGGCCGCCGCGCTCGTCGGGTTCCTCTTCGCGGCCGTCGCCAACGGCTCCGGCTGGGCCGGACCCGCCACCCTCGTCTACGGCATCGCCCTGCTGTCGGCGGCCGTCCTCGGCGCCGAAGGCGGCCGGACACGCGTGGCCGCCCAGAACTTCGGCTGGCGGCAGCCCGTCGCCGTGCTCATCGCCCTGGCGGCGGGCATCGGCCCGGTCGTCGCGGCCGTGGGCTGGATGGTCGGCGGCGCCGCCGACCCGCTCACCCGGCGTGACCCGGTCCAGGTGCCCGCGTTCGTCGCCGAGGAGAGCGACACCCGGGACCAGCCGCGCACCCTCGTCCTCGGCGGCACATCGCCCGCGCAGGTGCCGTACACCCTCGTGCGCGGCTCCGGCAGCCGGCTCGGTGACGCCGAACTGGCCGAGGCGGGCGGCAGCGACGCCCGTCTCGACAAGATCGTCGCCAATCTGGTCGCCGGCTCCGGGGCCGACCAGACCAGCCAGCTCAGCGGCTTCGCGATCCGCTACGTCCTCGTCCGCGACGGAGCGCCGCGGCAGACCAGCCGCGTCCTGGACGCCACCCCCGGACTCAGCCGCCTCAGCCAGCTCGACGGCAGCGCGCTGTGGCGCGTGGACCGCCAGGTCGCCCGCGCCACGATCGTCACCGGCAAGGGCGACCCCCTGCCCGTCGCGTCGGACACCGTCGAGGCGCACACCAAGATCCCGTCGGGCGGGGAGGGGCGCGTGCTGCGCATCGCCGACCGGGCCGACGGCGGCTGGCAGGCCACGCTGGACGGTCGTGCCCTGACGAAGACGACCGTCGACGGCTGGGCGCAGGGCTTCGAGCTGCCCGCCGAGGGCGGCCGGCTCGACCTGACGTACGAGGACTCCGCCGCCCACACCGGCTGGATCTGGGCGCAGGCCTTCCTCGCCCTGGTACTCGTCGTTCTCGCCCTGCCCGGCCGACGGGCACAGATCGACGACGACCTGCCGGACGAGGCGGTCGCCGTACCGGCCCAGCCGGTGGACGGCGAGGGCCGCCGGGCCCGCCGGTTGCGCGCCCAGGCGGAGGCCGAGGCAGAAGCGGATTCCGAGGGGGAGCAGCCCCCGAACGCCCCGCCCGTCCCGGCCACGCCCCCCGGCACGCCGGAGGACAACGGCCACTACGCCGACCCGTACGGCCGGCCCCCGGCGGACCAGAACGTCTTCGACCCTCAGCAGTCGCCGTCCGTCTCCTACGCCGTCCCCCAGCAGCAGTACGGCGAGTGGGACGGGCAGCAGACCTACGCGGAACCCGGTTACAGCCCCGTGTACGGCCAGGACCAGTACCCCTACGGGGGCGAGGGGGCCTACGGCAACGAGCCGTACCAGCAGCCGTACCAGGCCGACCCCTACCAGCCCGATCAGTATCAGAACGGCGGCTACGCCGAGGACGGCCGGAACCAGGACGGCCGGTACGCCGAGGGGCAGTACCAGGACGGCCAGTACGCCGACGGACCGTACGCGGACGGGCGGCAGTACCCGGAGGGGCAGTACCCCGAGGGCCAGTACCCGCAGGGCCAGTACCCCGACGGGCCGTACGACCCCTACCCGTACGACGGCGAGGGCCGCCGCCCCGGACCGAACGGAAACCACGGCAACACGACGCGAGGCGAGTCAGAGTGAAGCGCACGACCATCTCCCTGCTCGCCACCGTCACCGCCCTGGCCGCGGTCACCGGATTCGCCTCCCTGAGCGCCCCCGACGGCACCACGGAGAAGGAGAGCACGGCCGCGGCCCGGCTCCCGGTGGAGCGCTCCAGCCTGCTCTGTCCCGCGCCGAGCAGCTCCGAGGTCGCCGAGACCGAGTACTCGTCCTTCACCCCGGCGGGCAAGGACGGTGGAGCGAAGAGCGGCACGGCCGTGCTCAAGCCGTCCAGCGCGGTGCTCGCCGACCCGGAGACCGAGCCCAAGAAGGCGCCCGCGAAGAAGCCGGGGCCGGCCAAGCCGCTGCTCACGCTGACGGAGCCCGGCAAGCCGGTCGGGGCGAAGGTGAGCGGCGGGGAAGCGGCGGCGCTCGTCGGCACGGCCACCGGTCGTTTCGCGCCCGGCTGGAGCGCCCAGCAGACGACCACGGTCACCGCGGGCGGCGCGCGCGGCCTGCTCGGGGTCGGCTGCACCTCGCCCGACACCGACTTCTGGTTCCCCGGTGCCTCCACCGCCGAGGAGCGCCAGGACTATGTCCACCTGACCAACCCGGACGACACCCCGGCCGTCGCCGACATCGAGCTCTACGGCAAGGACGGCGCGCTCAAGACCACGCTGACCGAGGGCATCCCGGTGCCCGCCGGATCGAGCGTCCCCGTCCTGCTGTCGACGCTGACCTCGCAGCCGTCCCCGGACGTCACGGTCCATGTCTCGACCCGCACGGGCCGGGTCGGCGCCGTGGTGCGGGCCGCCGACGAGAAGGCCGGCAGCGACTGGCTGACCGCGTCGGCGGACCCGGCCGGCACCGCGGTGCTGCCCGGGATCCCCGCCGACGCCACCTCCGTGCGGCTGGTGGCCTTCGCCCCCGGTGAGGACGACGCCGACCTGAAGATCCAGCTCGCGGCACCGGACGGCGCGATCGTGCCGGCGGGCCACGAGACCCTGCATGTGAAGTCCGGGATGACCGCGAGCGTCGACCTGGCGGACGTCACCAAGGGCGAGGCCGGATCGCTGATCCTCAGCCCGGCCCAGAGCGGCCGGGCCACCCCCGTCGTGGCGGCACTTCGGGTCGTCCGCGGCAAGGGCGACAAGCAGGAGGTCGCCTTCATCCCGGCGACCGCGGCCGTCGGAGAGCGGGCGACGGTCTCCGGCAACCCGGCCAAGGGCGCGACGCTCTCGCTGACCGCACCCGGTGCGGCCGGCGAGGTCAAGGTCACCGCGTCGGCGGGCACCGAGGGCGGCAGCCCCGCCGTGAAGACCTACAAGGTCGGCGCGGGGACCACGACAGCGGTGGCGCCACCGGTGCCGACCGGTCTGAAGGGCACGTACGCGCTGACCGTGGAAACGGTCTCGGGCGGCCCTGTGCACGCCTCGCGCATGCTGGCGCTGCCGCAGGACGGTGTCGCGATGTTCACGGTGCAGACGCTGCCGGACGACCGGGGGACGGTGGCGGTGCCGAAGGCCCGGCAGGACCTGTCGGTACTGGACGACTGACGGCGGCGCCGCGGCGGCAACAGGGAGGCGCGGGCTCCGCGCAGGGGCGCCGGGCGGGGCCGACCGCGGTACGTGCGGGGTACCGGTCCTCAGGAGTCGGGTGAGCGCAGCACCCGTAGATGGCCCCGGCGGGCGACCTCCATGGGGTCCGCCGTCCGACGGCCGTTCTGCGCCTCGGCCGCTCTGCCCTGAGGGCGGGCGGCTTCCCGTACGGCGTTGGCGAGTGCTTCGAGATCGTCGCCGCTGGGACGGGACGGGGCGGAGCCATCGGTGAGCCGCACCACCTCCCAGCCGCGCGGGGCGGTCAGCCGCTCGCTGTGTTCCGCACACAGGTCGTAGCAGTGGGGCTCGGCGTAGGTGGCGAGCGGGCCGAGGACCGCAGTCGAGTCGGCATAGACGTACGTCAGTGTCGCGACGGCAGGGCGGCCGCACGCGGTGCGCGAACAGCGACGTACAGGGCTCACGACGTTGGACGGTACCGCACTCTTGAGCGGGCTGCGACGACTCTCCACCAGGTCACTCCCCCGTGTCGTGGTACGACGCCCGTGGTGAGGGCGTCCCGGGCAACTGGCCTGACCTGCGCGGAAGGAGAAGTGCCGGGACGGCGACCACCCGTGATCCGGTCATGACTTGGCGTAAATGAGGTCAATCACGATGACGCCGACGATCGCCGGACGGCCCGCAACCGGGCCGAAGGATCGCCGGAACGCTCACATTGCGACATCGTGCCTCCTCGGCGCGGGCACGCGATCGCCGCCCCCCCCGGAGAGCTACCCTGCGTCAGTGATGGACAGTCCTGTACCGCCCCCACCGATCGAGCCGCGACCGCGGCGTCGCGACCGCCATGGTCGCGGGATGCGCGGACCCGTCGCCCCGCCCCAGGTGCCGCTCGCGGCGAGCCGGGCCGAATCCTTCCGTGACCTGGTGCAGGACTCGATGGAGCGACTGGAGCGGCGCTGGCCGCAGCTGGCCGAGGTCGACTTTCTGGTGCTGGATGTGCCGGGAGCGCCGGACGAGGCGGTTCCGCTCGGTGCCTCGGCGCCCGCGGACAAAGGACGGCCCGCTCGGATCGTGGTCTACCGGCGCCCCGTGGAGATCCGTACGAAGAACCGCGACGAGCGCGCGCTGCTGGTGCACGAGGTCGTGGTGGAGCAGGTCGCCGAGCTGCTCGGCCTGGCACCGGAGTCCGTGGACCCGCGCTACGGGCAGGACTGAGCCCGCTGTCGGGCAGGACTGAGCCCGCCGTCGGGCAGGACTGAGCCCGCCGTCCGGCAGGACTGGGGCACGCGGTCCCGGTAGGAGTGGGGCACGCGGCCCGGGCAGGTTCGAGCATCGCCGTGCAGGCAGGTCCGAGGGCGCCTGCACCGGAGTTCCCCACGTCCACCGGAGGCCGGCCGGATGTCCGACGGACGGCCCCCTGCCCGGGCGCCGGCTTCTTTGAAAGTCGAACGAATCCCTGTGCGGACCATTGACCTCCGCTTGTCGGGGACACGACCATTCCTTGGGTCGGTGAGAGATCGCTTTCCGCATCACGGAATCCGGAGGTGGGTCTGTCGTGTTCGTGCAGGACCTGGAACCCGTCGGCAACTCGCTCGCCCTGTCCGCCCTCGTCGCGGCCCTCCCCCTGGTCACCGTCCTGGTGCTCCTCGGCGCCGTACGCATGAGAGCCCACCTCGCCGGACTCATCGGCCTCGCCGTCGCCGTGCTGGTCGCCTGGGCCGCCTTCACGATGCCGCTCGGCCAGACCCTCTCGGCCGGCGCGCAGGGGGTGCTCTTCGGGCTCTTCCCCATCATGTGGATCGTCGTCAACGCCCTGTGGGTGTACCGGATGACCTCCGCACGCAGCACTTCGACATCCTGCGCCGCTCCTTCGGCCGGCTCTCCGACGATCCGCGCATCCAGGCCCTGGTGATCGCCTTCTGCTTCGGGGCGCTGCTCGAAGCGCTCGCCGGATTCGGCGCCCCCGTCGCCATCTGCTCGGTGATGCTCGTCGCACTCGGCTTCGACCCGGTCAAGGCGGCGGTCGTCTCCCTCGTCGCCAACACCGCGCCCGTCGCCTTCGGCGCCATGGGCACCCCCGTGGTGACCCTCGCCCAGGTCACCGGCCTGCCGTTGGACACGGTCGCCGCGGTGGTCGGCAGGCAGACACCGCTGCTCGCCCTCGTCGTACCGCTGGTGCTCGTCTACCTCGTGGACGGCCGACGGGGTCTGCGGGAGACCTGGGTACCCGCGTTCGCCTGCGGAGTCGCCTTCGCCGTGGCCCAGTTCGCGGCGGCCAACTATGTCTCGGCCCAACTCGCCGACATCGCCGCCGCCTTGGCGGGCGCGGCCGCCCTGATCGCCGTGCCGGGCGCACGCAGGCCCGCCGAGGAGCCGGTGCGGGCGGCCGTACTGACCGGTGTGCGCAGCGAGGAACTCGACCGCGAGGACCCCCGCCGGGAAGTGGTGCGCGCCTACGCCCCGTACGCCCTCATCGTCGTGATCTTCTCGATCGCCCAGATCCCGCCGGTCAAACGCCTGCTGGCGCAGGCGACGCAGATCTTCGACTGGCCCCTGCTGCACGTGGCGGACCCGGACGGGAAGCCGGTCGGCGCCAACGAGTTCACCCTGCCGTTGATCGCCACCGGCGGGACGCTGGTGCTCCTGGCCGGAGCGCTGACCGCCGTCGTCCTCGGCGTACGGGCAACCGATGCGGCGCGCGAGTGGCTGGCGACCGTGCGCGAGCTGCGGTTCGCGATCCTCACGGTGATCTCCGTCCTGGCCCTCGCGTATGTGATGAACCTGTCCGGGCAGGCCGCCACCATCGGACAGTTCGTCGCCGCGGCGGGTGCCGGACTCGCGTTCCTGTCGCCCGTGCTGGGCTGGTTCGGCGTCGCCGTCTCCGGCTCGGACACCTCCGCGAACGCGCTCTTCGGCGCACTCCAGGTGTCGGCGGCACGTGAGTCCGGGCTGTCGCCGGAACTGCTCGCCGCCGCCAACAGCTCCGGCGGAGTGCTCGGCAAGATGATCTCCCCGCAGAATCTGACGATCGCCTGCGCGGCCGTGGGGCTCGCGGGCAAGGAGGGCGATCTGCTGCGCAAGGTGCTCCCCTGGAGCCTCGGACTGCTCCTGGTCATGTGCCTGATCGTGACCGCGCAGAGCACCGCGGTACTGGGCTGGATGCTGCCTTAGTTTGTGCGGGTAGTTTGGTGCGACCGCAGAGACTTTCAGGAGGATGGCCCGTGACCGCTGATCTGTCGCAGATCGTCAAGGCGTACGACGTCCGCGGGGTGGTGCCGGACCAGTGGGACGAGGCGCTGGCCGAGCTGTTCGGGGCAGCCTTCGTGCAGGTGACGGGCGCGGACGCGATCGTCGTCGGCCATGACATGCGCCCCACGTCCCCGGGGCTGTCGGGTGCCTTCGCCCGCGGCGCGGCGGCCCTCGGCGCCGACGTCACCCTGATCGGGCTCTGCTCGACGGACCAGCTGTACTTCGCCTCCGGGCACTACGACCTGCCCGGCGCGATGTTCACCGCCTCGCACAATCCCGCGCAGTACAACGGCATCAAGATGTGCCGGGCCGGCGCGGCTCCGGTCGGCCAGGACACCGGCCTCGCGGACATCCGCGGGCTGGCCGAGAAGTGGTCCGAGGAGGGCGCACCGGCCCCGGCGGCCACGCCCGGCACGGTGACCGAGCGGGACACCCTGACCGACTACGCCGCCCACCTGCTGTCGCTGGTGGACCTCTCCGCCATGCGCCCGCTGAAGGTCGTCGTGGACGCGGGCAACGGGATGGGCGGCCACACCGTCCCCACGGTCCTCGCGTCCCTGCCCCTCACCCTCGTCCCGATGTACTTCGAATTGGACGGCACCTTCCCGAACCACGAGGCGAACCCGCTGGATCCGGCGAACATCGTCGACCTCCAGGAACGCGTCCGGCTCGAAGGCGCCGACCTCGGCATCGCCTTCGACGGGGACGCCGACCGCTGCTTCGTCGTCGACGAGCGAGGCGAGGGCATCTCCCCGTCGGCGATCACGGCACTCGTCGCGGCCAGGGAGCTGGCGAAGCACCCCGGCGGCACGGTGATCCACAACCTGATCACGTCCTGGTCGGTCCCCGAGGTCGTCCGCGAGAACGGCGGCAAGCCGGTCCGCACCCGCGTCGGCCACTCCTTCATCAAGCAGGAGATGGCGCACACGGGAGCGATCTTCGGCGGTGAGCACTCGGCGCACTACTATTTCCGCGACTTCTGGAACGCGGACACCGGCATGCTCGCGGCCCTGCACGTCCTGGCCGCGCTGGGTTCCCAGGACGGCCCGCTCTCCGAACTCGTCGCGCAGTACGACCGCTACCGCGGTTCCGGCGAGATCAACTCCACGGTCGCGGACCAGGCGGGCCGCACCGCGGCGGTGAAGGCGGAATTCACGCGGCGCCCCGGCGTGACGACGGACGAACTGGACGGCCTGACGGTGTCGGCCGACGACTGGTGGTTCAACCTCCGCCCCTCGAACACGGAACCGCTGCTGCGCCTGAACGTGGAGGCACGGGACGAGGCGACGATGGCGAAGGTGCGGGACGAGGTCCTGGGGCTGGTGCGGGAGGGCTGAGGGGGAAACCTGGGGCACGGGATGCACGGGATGCGCGGGGTGCGGTGACCGGCACGGCCGGGCGGCGGGGCGTGGCCGGGTGGGTACGAGGCGCGGCGCCCCGCACGCCGGGCCTGGCCTTCGAAGCGCGCGGCCCCGTACGGCGGGCCTGAGTCTCCGAAGCGCGCGGCCCCGCACGCCGGCCCTGAGTCTCCGAGGCGCGGCGCCCCGCACGCGGCCCGCACCTTCACCCCCAGAACGCGCCGCACCGGGCCCCCCGGCGGTACGCTGACGTGGCCCAATCCGCAAGACCGCGACCGCGTGTTCGGCCACCACCGCACATGGTCCGCCCCCGAAGGGAACGTCACACATGCCGCTCGAAGCCGGTCTCCTGGAGATCCTCGCCTGTCCGGCCTGCCACGCGCCGCTCAGCGACAGCACGGCGGAGGAGACCCCCGAGCTGATCTGCACCAGCAAGGAATGCGGCCTGGCCTACCCCGTACGCGACGGCATCCCCGTCCTTCTCGTCGACGAAGCACGCCGCCCCGCCTGACCCACCACCGTACGGCGATCGGAGACCCCATCCCATGCTCGACGAGTCGCTCCTCGACGATCCGGAAGCCCTGGCCCGTGCCGATCGCCGAGGACTGCTCCGTGGCGCCGCCGAGGCGGGGGCGCGGGTCCGCACCGCCGCCCGGCACGCCGCCGAGGCCGGCATCTCCGAGCTGAAGCCCGAGGGCCGCCCCCGTGCCGTCCTCGTCGCCGGCCCCGGACACGCCGCCACCGGAGTCGCTGATCTGATCGGCGCACTCGCCGGTGCTTTCGCCCCCGTCACCCGCCTGCATCCCACCGGTGTCGCACCCGCGGCCGGCGCGCTGCGCTGGGCGCTCCCCGGCTGGGCGGGATCGGTGGACCTGCTGCTCATCGCCACCACCGACGGCAGCGAACCGGGCCTCGCGCTCCTCGCCGAGCAGGCGTACCGCCGGGGTGCCACCGTCGTCGCCGTCGCCCCGCGCAACTCACCGCTCGCCGAGGCCGTCGACGGTACGCACGGCATGGTCGTCCCGATGGCCACCGCCCCGCACGAGCTGTACGAGGAGACGCAGGCCGCGAGCCCCGGCGCGCTGTGGGCGCTGTTCACACCGCTGCTGGCCCTGCTCGACCGGGTCGGGCTGCTGGAGGCTCCCGCGGAGATCCTGGAGAAGGTGGCGGAACGTCTGGACCGCACCGCCGAGCGCTGCGGCCCGGCGATCGCCACGTACAGCAACCCGGCAAAGACGCTCGCCGCCGAGCTCGCCGACAGCCTTCCGCTGGTCTGGACGGAGGGTGGGGGCGCGGCGCCGGTGGGCCGACGGTTCGCCGCCGTGCTGGCCGAGCTGGCCGGATGCCCCGCACTCGCCGCCGAACTGCCCGAAGCGCTCCCGGCACACGGCGGGCTCCTCGTCAGCGACTTCGCCGCCGGCGCCGACCCGGACGACTTCTTCCGCGACCGGGTGGAGGAGCCGCAGGCACTGCGCGCCCGGGTCGTCCTGCTGCGCGACCGGCCCGTCGGCGGTCTGACCGCAGCCCCCACGGCGCGTGAACTGGCACTCAGCCACGACACCCCCATCAGCGAGCTGGAACCCGAGGAGGGCTCGGAGCTCGAATCGATCGCCGAGCTGCTCGCCGTCACCGATTTCGCCGCTGTTTACCTGGCGCTCGCGGCGCTGGGCCACCCTGCGTAGCACCACCGCATCCACCGCATCCATCGCAGCACCGATTCACCGCACCGCCGTTCCATCGCACCGCCGTTCCACCGCACCACCGCAGTACGGAAATGAAGCAGGGAGAAGCCGAAAGATCATGGACCGCCTCGCCAACACCGTGCGCCCCTACGCCTGGGGATCCACGACCGCGATCCCGGAGCTGCTCGGCATCGAACCCACCGGTGAGCCGCAGGCCGAGATGTGGATGGGCGCCCACCCGGGCGCGCCGTCCCGTCTCACCCGCGAGGCGGGCGAGCGCGCGCTGTCCGATGTGATCGCCGCCGACCCGGCCGGCGAACTCGGCAGTGCGACCGTCGAGAAGTTCGGCCCGCGTCTCCCCTTTCTCCTCAAGATCCTCGCCGCGGGCGGCCCGCTCTCCCTCCAGGTGCATCCGAACCTCGAACAGGCGAAGGCCGGTTACGCCGCCGAGGAGAGCGCGGGCGTCCCGGCCGACGCCCCGCACCGCAACTACAAGGACGCCAACCACAAGCCCGAACTGATCTGCGCGCTCACGCCGTTCGACGGACTGTGCGGATTCCGGGACCCGCTGGACGCCGCGGAACTGCTCGCCGGCCTCGGCGTCGACACGCTGGAGCCGTACGTCGACCTGCTGCACGCCACCCCGGAGGAGGCCGCGCTCCGCGAAGTCCTGACCGCGGTGCTGACCGCCGACCCCGACGAGATGACGAAGACCGTGCACGCGGCCGCGCTCGCCGCGGAACGGCTCGGCGGTCCCTACATCCCGTACGCCGCCATCGCCCGCCACTACCCGGGCGACCCGGGCGTCATCGCCGCGATGCTGCTCAACCACGTCCAACTGCAGCCGGGAGAGGCCCTGTTCCTCGGCGCCGGAGTTCCGCACGCCTATCTCAACGGGCTCGGAGTCGAGATCATGGCAAACTCCGACAACGTCCTGCGCTGCGGACTGACCCCCAAGCACGTGGACGTCCCCGAACTGCTGCGCATCGTCCGCTTCGAGGCGGGCGACCCCGGCGTACTGCGCCCGGAAGCCTCCCCGTCCGGTGAGGAGCTGTACGACACCCCCACCGACGAGTTCCGTCTCTCGCGTTTCGTTCTCGCGCCGGGAGCGGCCGCACGCGACATCACCGCGCCGACCCCGCAGATCCTGCTCTGCACCGCGGGCGGCGTCACCGTCGGCGAACTGGCCCTCGCACCGGGGGAGTCCGTGTTCGTCCCCGCAGGTGACAAGACGGAGATCGCGGGCACCAGGGGCGGTACCGGAACCCTCTTCCGCGCCACTGTGGTGGTCTGACGCCGCCCGCCTTCCGGTGCTGCAACAATGGCGCACCGCAAAGACCGGGCAAAACCGAACCGGCGACCGACGTCAGGACGAAGGGACATCCCGCACACATGAGCGCGTCAGGCGGAACCAAGGCGATCGTGGCGGCACTGGCCGCCAATCTCGCAATCGCGGTAGCGAAGTTCGTGGCGTTCCTGTTCAGCGGCTCGTCGTCGATGCTCGCCGAAAGCGTCCACTCGCTCGCCGACTCCGGCAACCAGGGTCTGCTGCTCCTCGGCGGCAAGAAGGCCCAGCGCGAGGCGACCCCGCAACACCCCTTCGGCTACGGCCGCGAGCGCTACATCTACGCCTTCCTCGTCTCCATCGTCCTCTTCTCGGTCGGCGGCATGTTCGCCATCTACGAGGGCTACGAGAAGATCAAGCACCCGCACCCGATCGAGGCCTGGTACTGGCCGGTCGGCGTCCTCGTCTTCGCGATCATCGCCGAGACGTTCTCCTTCCGTACGGCCATCAAGGAGTCCAACGCGGTCCGCGGGGCGCTGTCGTGGACGCAGTTCGTGCGGCGGGCCAAGGCGCCCGAGCTCCCCGTCGTCCTGCTGGAGGACCTGGGCGCGCTGGTGGGTCTGTTCCTGGCGCTCGGCGGCGTCGGCCTCGCCCTGGGCACGGGCAACGGCGTGTGGGACGGCATCGGCACGCTCTGCATCGGTGTCCTGCTGATCGCCATCGCGATCGTCCTGGCCGCGGAGACGAAGTCGCTCCTGCTGGGCGAGGCGGCCGGTGTCGAGGACGTCGAGAAGATCAAGAAGGCCCTGGTGGACGGCCAGGTGGTCACGCGCATCATCCACATGCGCACCCTCCACCTCGGTCCGGAGGAGCTTCTGGTCGCGGCGAAGGTCGCGGTGGAGCACGACGACACGGCCACGGAGATCGCCCATGCGATCAACGCCGCCGAGGACCGCATCCGCGCCGCCGTCCCGATCGCCCGCGTGATCTACCTGGAGCCGGACATCTACGACGCGGCGGCGGCCGAGGCGGGTGTGAACCCGGCGAAGTCCCCGGGCGACGGCCCGGCCCCGGACGGGTCGCACTGACACCTCGGCCTGACCCCTCGGGCGCGCGAACGGCATCCTGCATACGTAACGGTTGGGCCCCCGGACCCTGTGGTCCGGGGGCCCAACCGTTGCTTCCCTCTTCTTGCGCATGCCTCTTCTTTAGGTCACCTTTCCGGGTCACCAGGTCACCTTTTTGAGCGCCGAGGCGGTCTGGGTCGGGCCGGGGCAGCCGGCGGGGCGCCGGGAGGCGGCCCGGTGAACTGCCCAGCCGGCCGCGCACGCCGCCGCCGCCCCGTTACCCAGTCGGCCAACCCGAGGCCTGCTCCGGCCAGAAGTGCCATGCCCGACACCACGACACCCACGATCAGCAGCACCGGCACGGCGGTGTCGTCCGCGCGGCCCTTCACCGCCCCCACCGGCACGGTGCCGCCGCCCTCGAAGAAGCGTGAGTCGAGGGAATCCATACGGTTGTCCCCGAGCAGGAAGACCTGCCCGTCCGGCACCTTCACGTCGTACGGAGGCGCACCGCCGACCGCGTCCCCGTCCCTGAGGTAGGGCTCTCGCAGCGGCTTCCCGTTCACGGTGACCCGCTCACCGCTGTCGCAGCAGGCGACGGAGTCCCCGCCGACGCCCACCACCCGCTTCATCGTCTCCTGGTCGACGGGCGCCGGAGCGCGGAACAGGACGATGTCGCCACGCCGTACGTCATCGGGGCCCGCCTCGTCGAAGAAGACGGCGTCGCCCTGCGCATACCCAGGCGTCATCGAATCGCCGCTCGCCGCGCGCACCGAGTACCCCAAGAGCGGCACCAGCGTCCCCGTCGTCCCCAGCAGGCCGACTGCCAGCAGAACTAACCCGGCAACTCGCAGCCGGCGCTTCGGCCGTCTCCTTCTCATGTGGTCCCCCCACGTCGCCACCCCCGGCCCGCACGGGCCGGGCCCCGCGCGATGCCCGCGCGGGGCCCGGGGTGCATGGCCCTCAGTCATGGTTACGGCCTGCTCCTGCACGCACCTGTGCGGGCAGGCGTACGGCTACTGAACTTCGCGCAACACCGCGAGGACCGCCGCCTCGTCGGGAGCCGTCGACAACCGCTCGCGGAAGCCGGTGTCCATCAGCTTGCGCGACAGCATCGCGAGGATCCGCAGGTGTTCGTCACCCGCGGCCGCCTCCGGCACGGTGATCATGAAAATCAACTTGGCCCGCGTGCCGTCGAGCGACCCCCACTCGACGCCCTCGGCCGACCGGGCGAACCCGACCACCGGCGCCGTGACCGCATCGGTCTTGGCGTGCGGAATGGCGATCTCCTCGCCGAGCCCGGTGGACCCCTGGTCCTCACGGACGAATGCCGCCGCCACCAGCGCCTCCAGGTCGGCGACCTTCCCGGTGGTGGCGAGCATCGCGGCCATCTCGCGGATGGCGGCGTCCTTGGTCTGCGCCTCCAGCCGTACCTTCACGGTCCGCCCGGTGAGATACCCGGACAGCACCTCGTCGACGACAGCCGCGGTCCCGGCCTCGGGCGCGGACTCGGCCTGGGTCCCGGGCTCGGCCTGGCTCCCGGGCTCTGGCGCGGCCTCGGCATGGGTCCCGGTCTCGGGGCCGGCCTGTGGCGCGGTGGCGCCGGAGGCCGCCGGGGGAGCGGCGGGTGCCTTCGTGCGTACGGCCGCGGTGCCGACGCCCGACCCCGCGTCGGCGAGTACCGGCTCGGGTACGAGAGGCCCGGTCCCGCTTGCGGGTGCGGCTCCGGCTCCCGCCGTCGCGAGTGCCGCCTGACCGCGGCTGCCGCGCTCCTTGATGTCGATCAGCGCATTCGTCGTGATCGCCGTGACGAGGGTGCCGACGGCCACGGCGAGGAAGAACATCGGCACCCCGCCGATCGCGCCGAGCACCGCCACGATCGGTCCGCCGTGCGGTACGGCGTCCTCGACGGAGGCGACACCGGCGATCGCGCCGGCCACCGCACCACCGAGCATGTTCGCCGGTATCACCTGCGCGGGCCGGGCGGCAGCGAACGGAATCGCGCCCTCGGAGATGCCGAACATGCCCATGAACAGTGCCGCCATACCGGTCTCGCGCTCCTGCTGCGAGTAGAGCCTGCGCCGTATCAGCGTGGCGAGCCCCTGACCCAGCGGCATCACCGGGATCGCGGCTGCGCACATGCCCATGACGGTCTGGTTGCCGGTCGCGATGAGCCCGGCGCCGAAGAGGAACGCGGTCTTGTTGACCGGCCCGCCCATGTCGAACGCGATCATGAGCCCCAGCAGCGCACCCAGCAGTACCGCACTGGTTCCGGTCATCCCGCTCAGCCAGTCGGTGAGATGCGTGAACACCCAGGCGATGGGTTCGCCGATGACATAGATGAAGAACAGGCTGAGCGCCGTCGTCGCCACGATCGGGATCACGATGATCGGCATGATCGGCTGCGCGAACTTGGGAACCTTGACCTTCTTGATCCACAGGACCAGATATCCGGCCAGGAACCCGGTCACGATGGCGCCGATGAACCCGGCGCCCGCCTCGGAGTCGTAGAACTCCCCGTGCCCGGCGATCCAGCCACCGATCATGCCCGGCACCAGCGCGGGCCTGTCGGCGATCGCGTAGGCGATGTATCCGGACAGAATCGGGATCATCAGCTCGAAGCCGATGACACCGACGGCGTTCACATCCGCCCAGAAGGTCCCCTCGGGGATCACATAGCCCTTGGCCGTCGCGTCACCGCCGAGTGCGAGGGATATCGCGATGAGCAGTCCGCCGACGACCACGAACGGGATCATGTACGAGACGCCGTTCATCAGCGCCTTGTAGACGATGCTGCGCTCCTTGCCGCCCCCGGCCGCCCTCGGTCCGCCGACCACCGGTCCGCCGCCACTGCCGCTGCCCGCAGCGTGCACGGGCGCGCTCCGCACCTGCTCGATCAGACGCTCCGGGTGGCGGATCCCTTCGGCCACCCCGACGGCCAGCACCTTCTTGCCCACGAAACGGCTGCGGTCGACGTCCTTGTCGGCGGCGATGATGATGCCGTCAGCGTTTCTGACATCGTTGTCAGTAAGGACGTTCTCAGCGCCGATGGAGCCCTGCGTCTCCACCTTGATCTCGACGCCGAGCGCCTCCGCGGCCTGTGCCAGCTTCTCCGCGGCCATGTAGGTGTGCGCGATGCCGGTCGGACAGGCGGTCACCGCGAGAAGCCTGACCTTCCGCTTCTCGCTCTCCGGACTGGTCACGTGTTTCTCCTAACGCTTGTGGCGCAGATCGTGCAGATTCCCGATCCCGCAGCATCGTGCACCACGTTTGCGCCACGTCAAAAGCCCTGGTCGCCCGGCACTCAAGGGACAAGGGCCCTGGGATGTGGCCGAATCCCGCCCCGGGGCGGGCTGGGGTCGACCGCAGGGATCGGTGTAGATTCGTGACCAGACTCAGACGTCGCTGCTGATGGCGGTCGGGCGGTCCTCACGGACCGACCGAGGGAGAGAGGGCCTCCGACGGACTGCGCTGCGAGTGGCCCGGGCATTCCTGTGTCCGCCGCCGCAGAGCCAGCCGTACCCACCTCGACCCACACCACGAGGAGCAGCTCGCCCATGACGACTGTCGCCACCGGCCAGGACTTCAAGGTCGCCGATCTTTCGCTCGCCGACTTCGGCCGCAAGGAGATCACCCTCGCCGAGCACGAGATGCCCGGCCTGATGTCGATCCGCAAGGAGTACGCCGAGCAGCAGCCGCTCGCCGGCGCTCGCATCACCGGCTCGCTGCACATGACCGTGCAGACCGCCGTCCTCATCGAGACCCTGGTCGCCCTCGGCGCCGAGGTCCGCTGGGCGTCCTGCAACATCTTCTCCACCCAGGACCACGCCGCCGCCGCGATCGCGGTCGGCCCCAACGGCACGCCGGACAGCCCCGCGGGCGTCCCGGTCTTCGCCTGGAAGGGCGAGACGCTGGAGGAGTACTGGTGGTGCACCGAGCAGGCGCTGACCTGGCCCGGCACGCCCACCGGCGGCCCGAACATGATCCTCGACGACGGCGGTGACGCCACGCTCCTGGTCCACAAGGGCGTCGAGTTCGAGAAGGCCGGCGAGGCCCCCGACCCGGCCACCGCGGACAGCGAGGAGTACGCCTACATCCTCCGCCTGCTGAACCGCACTCTCTCCGAGGACCCGCAGAAGTGGACCCGCCTGGCGTCCGAGATCCGCGGCGTCACCGAAGAGACCACCACCGGTGTTCACCGTCTGTACGAGATGCACCGCGACGGCACCCTCCTCTTCCCGGCGATCAACGTCAACGACGCGGTCACCAAGTCCAAGTTCGACAACAAGTACGGCTGCCGCCACTCGCTCGTCGACGGCATCAACCGCGCCACCGACGTCCTGATCGGCGGCAAGGTCGCGGTCGTCTGCGGCTACGGCGACGTCGGCAAGGGCTGCGCGGAGTCCCTCCGCGGCCAAGGCGCCCGCGTGATCATCACCGAGATCGACCCCATCTGCGCCCTCCAGGCGGCGATGGACGGCTACCAGGTCACCACGCTCGACGAGGTCGTCGGCACGGCCGACCTGTTCATCACCACCACGGGCAACAAGGACATCATCATGGCCGCCGACATGGCCAAGATGAAGCACCAGGCCATCGTCGGGAACATCGGCCACTTCGACAACGAGATCGACATGGCCGGCCTGGCGCAGATCCCGGGCATCGTCAAGGACGAGGTCAAGCCCCAGGTCCACACCTGGAAGTTCCCCGACGGCAAGGTCATCATCGTGCTGTCGGAGGGCCGTCTGCTGAACCTGGGCAACGCGACGGGTCACCCCTCGTTCGTGATGTCCAACAGCTTCGCCGACCAGACCCTGGCGCAGATCGAGCTCTTCACCAAGCCGCAGGAGTACCCGACCGACGTCTACGTGCTGCCGAAGCACCTCGACGAGAAGGTCGCGCGGCTGCACTTGGACGCGCTCGGCGTGAAGCTCACGACGCTCCGCCCCGAGCAGGCCTCGTACATCGGTGTGCAGGTCGAGGGCCCGTACAAGTCGGACCACTACCGCTACTGATCGTCTGCCGGCCACGGTCGGCTGCCCCCTGGACAGCGCGGGTGGGCAGTCGGCCGTAGGTCGGACCTGAGGACAGGACCGGCCCGTGGCGGCGCTGGACAGCTTCCGGCGGCCGACGGCTGCCGGACACCCTCCGGCAGCCGACGGCAGCTGCGCCGTCTCCGACGGCGGCAGCCGGACAGCTCCGCGACAGGTGGCCGTCACACCACTTGCCGCAGGCCAGGTGGCCGTCACGCCTCACTCGTCGCATGCGGCAGTCAGCCGCCCGTGGCCAACAGACAGCACAGCCGGCAGCGGTTCCAGGCAGGCCCCCGCACCCCCGTGTCGGGGGCCTGCCCCGTACGCCCCCCGAACGGCTCCGGCTCTCCGGCACGAGCCTCACCGCCCAAGGACACCGACGCCCCCATGCCCCGCGGCCGTTATTCGCTCCACGATCCGCACGATCACACCCCCCTCGGCAACGAACACTTCCAATGCGCCCCCGGTCCGTCCGGCTGGCGCTACGTCTCGCAGATCACCACCCCCTCCGGCGACCACGCCGGCTCCGTCGACCTCGCCCTCGACGAACTCGGCCGTCCCATCCGTCTCGAACTGCACGCATCCAGCTGGCAGGTCCGCGGCGCCGCGCTCGACGGCGTCACCTGGGTCCGCACCGACCCCACCGGCACTGATGCCACCGAAGGCAATGTCCGCGCACACGCCTTCACCGGCACTTCCCCCGCTTTTCTCATCGCCACAGCCCGCCTGCTGCACCTCACCCCCGGCTCCCCGGCGACGCGCGTCCGCCTGGTCGCCTTCACGGACCCAGTCCTCGCCCCCCGCACTGTGGATCAGTCCTGGGCCCTGGTGAAGAGTGAAGCGCATGCCACTGACAATGGCCCTCTGACCGTGGACGAATACCAGGTCAGCGCCCTGGACACGGGGGAGCAGCACGCGGTGTACATCGCGGGGGACGTGGTTCTCGCGGCGCCCGGCATCGAACTCGAGGACCTCGAGACGCCACCGTCGGTCCTGCCCTGACGAACGATCACGGGCAGGCCTGCGGAAGTCTGCCGCGGCCGGCCCGGTTGCTGCTTCTGGTCGGGGCGCCCGCCCCTACGCGGGCGGAGCGAAGCCCGTCGACTGCGATGCGCCGCCGTCGGCGCGCTCACCAGCACCACGGGTCGGCTCGGTCGGGGTGTGGGGGTGAGCTTCTTTGGTCAGCGCGACCGCCGCCGGCGTCGCCCGAGAACCAGCAGTCTCACTGCCACCAAGGATCCAGCCTGCACCAGGGGCCACAACGCTCCCCGCAGCAACAGCAGCAGCCGCACCAGCAACGCCACTCGCCCCCGTGGCCGGGGAGCCGAGAGCGGGTGCTGCCGCCTGCATCTGGCCGGCCCCGGTCATCGGGGCACCTCCGACGCCCCCTGCCCCGAAGGCCCGTCGTGCGTCGCGTGCTTGCCGCTCGCTCACCACAGCGGCCAGATAGGCGGCCGGAGGCACACCCTGCGGCGCGGGCGCCCCCGTGCGTTCGGCCAGGTCACCTGCCAGCCGTTCTGCCATCGACCAGCTCACCGCAGGGTCCAACTGGCGCATCCGTGTCAGGTACTGCCGTATCGCCAGCCACAGGTGATCAGGTACCGCCGACAGGTCCAATTCCGCGAAACGGCCCATGAGCCACGGCGGCGGAGGCGGCAGGACATTCCCACGCGTGGCCGGGACCCGCTCCCGTACGACCAGCGTCCCCGCGAACACATCCCCGATGCGCCGGCCCCGCGCCGACACCAGCGACGCGATACAGGCGATGACCCCGAACGACATCAGGATCTCGACCACGCCCATCGCCCCGCGCACCAGCGCGTGCCGGAACCGGATCGGCCCACCGTCGTCCCGCACGACCCGCAGTCCACAGGCGAGCTTCCCCAGGGAGCGCCCGTGGCTCAGGGTTTCCACGGCTATCGGCGCACCCACCAGGACCAGCAGGAACGTCGCGATCGACACCGCCATGACGGCTGCCTCGTCGAGTGAGGCCGTCGCCACGGCGAGGCCGATCGAGATGAACAGATAAGCGGCCCACACGACCACGAGGTCGATCACTATGGCGAGTGCCCGACTCGGCAGTTTCGCCGACTGCAGCCCCAGTACGACCGCGTCCCCCGTCACTAGCGCACTCACCGCTGCCGCCCTCCGCCGTCGACCGTCCCTGCCCCTTGCTTCACCAGTCTGCCAAGCTGATCCGCAGCGCGCCGCAGTAGTACGAACCGTACGCACCCCAGTGCCTGGAGCAGCAGCCGACCATGGACCTCGATGTCTTCGTGACCGCCCACCGTGCCGAGTGGGACCGCCTGGATCACCTACTGCACCGAGGCCGCCGACTCACGGGCGCCGAAGCCGACGAACTCGTCGCGCTCTACCAGCGCACCGCCACGCACCTGTCCCTCATACAGTCGAGCGCCCCCGACCCGGTCCTCACCGGCCGCCTCACGCAGCTGGTCGCCCGGGCCCGGTCCACGGTCACCGGAACCCGGCGAGCCACCTGGCGCGACGCGGTCCGCTTCCTCACCGCCGGTTTCCCGGCTGCCGTCTACCGCTCTCGTCACTGGTGGATACCGACCGCCGTCCTCTCCACCCTCCTCGCCGCGATCATCGGGTGGTGGATCGGCGCCCACCCCGAGGTCCAGTCCGCGATCGCCGCCCCCGAGGAACTGCGCCGGCTCACGCAACCGGGTGGCGAGTACGAGACGTACTACTCCAGCCACCCCGCGGCCTCCTTCGCCGCCCAGGTCTGGACGAACAATGCTCAGGCGGCCGCCATGTGCCTCACCCTCGGCGCCTTCCTGTGCCTCCCGGTGATCTGGATCCTGTTCCTCAACATGCTCAATCTGGGCGTCGGCATCGGCCTGATGTCCTCCGCCGGCCGTCTCGACACGTTCCTGGGTCTCGTCCTGCCGCACGGTCTTCTCGAACTGACCGCTGTCTTCGTAGCGGCGGGCACGGGCCTGCGGCTCGGCTGGACGCTGATCGACCCCGGCTCCCTGTCCCGCCGGACGGCCCTCGCCCAGCAAGGGCGCGCCGCACTCGGAATGGCCATCGGCCTGGCGCTGGTGCTCTTCGTGTCGGGCGTGATCGAAGGCTTCGTCACCCCGTCCGGCCTGCCCACATGGGCCCGCATCACCATCGGCATCGTCGCTGAAGTGGCCTTCCTTGCATACGTCTACGTCCTGGGCGGACGAGCGGCTCGGGCCGGCGACACCGGCGATGTCGACGAAACCGACCGCAGTGCCGAGCTCCCGGTCGCTGCGTGATGTGCGTCTGCCCCGCCTGACCTGCTACTGTCCTCTCCGCCCGCAAAAACCGTTGACACGGCAGATGCGGGGAGGTAGATTTTGGTAGTTGCCTCGGACTGGACAAGGCCGAGAGCAGTTGATAACGTCTCTCTCGCTCTCAACGGAAATTCAAATTTCCGCAGAGCCAATCGACTCCCTATCCGGATCACTCAGGCTGATTAGCTCAGCCGAAATGCTTCTGATAAAGTCGGTGCAGCCGAAAGGCGAAAGGCCACTCCAATCGGCCATCGGATTCAAACTCCACCGGAAACGGAACGGAAAAAGAATCTGGTAGGGTTGGAAACGCAAGACCGAAGGGAAG
>NZ_JBEOSJ010000036.1:0-56051 GCF_040302905.1 Streptomyces sp. NPDC096193
CCCCGCCCGCGGCGCGGCCCCCCCCCCGGGGGCACCGCCCCGCGTCCCGGGCCGCGGGCCCGGGACGCAGGTCGGTCGCCGGACAGTGCGCCGTGGAACGACGGAGCTACACGTCGTTCCACGGCGCATACGCGTCCTGGCCGCCCATGCCGGGCTGCTCGCTCTGCTGCTGGAGCCGGCGAGCCTTCTCCTCCAGCCGTTGCCGCAGTTCGGGATCAGTGGTGCGGGCAGCGGCGGCCGACAGTTCGAGGGCCTTCTCGCGCAGCTGGCGGGCACGGCCACCGGATTCCTTCGCCACGCTCATGGTCAGCCTCCCTCAACTCGTGCAGACGGATGAGATCAGCGAAACAGCGCGCCTGCGGCTGCGCATCTCCAATTGTCACGCTCCGCCGTCTCCGCAGCTCACGACCGCGCTCGGCGCCGGAGCACACCACAGCGCGCGGGGGCGGAGGGCTGCCTGCCCTCCGCCCCCGCGCGCTGTGGGACGTGTCCGGGTCCGCTCAGATGCCCTGTGCCGCGTCGAGTTCCTGGTAGTAGCGGCCGACCAGGGACAGATACGCCAAGTCGCCGGTCTCGCTGTCCCGGGAGAACTGGGGCGCGCTCTTGATCTCGTCCCTGGTGCGCCCCAGGAAAACCTTCTGGGCCTCGACGTCGATGCGTGTCACCAGGCCCGCGGGGATCAGCACGCTCTTGCCGAACACCCACACCCCCGTGTCGACGACCAGATGCTGCACACCCGTGTCGTCCTGTTGCCTGTCCACGTGTCCGACCACTCCGTCGGACGCCTCGACGACAAAACCTGTGAGGGACAGACCTGTTGAATATCCGTCGGCTGCCGAATAGCTCCAGATGCTGTTCACTGCCATCTCCTGTCCCTGTTCCTGGAGGAAAAGCGGCCGGGGCGCGCGCTGGAGGAGACCAATCCTGTACGGGCGCCCCGGCCCGCAGACCCCGGCTACCCCGTCGCGGGAAGCGCACGCTCCCCGACCACCGGGCAGGCCGGCGGCATCGAAGATCTCAGCCGACCCTCGTGTACGTCACGTCGAAGTCCGGCGTCCAGGTCTCGCCGTCACGCGATCCGTCCCAGCCGCCCCTGATGGTGCCGCCCCCGTCATCGATGGTGGCGGTGAATCTCTGGTGGAAGCCGGGCGCTGCCCGCCACTGCTTACACACACCGTCGTTCACGGTCGTCCGGTAGACGCGCGCGACACCCCGGCCATCGGCATACAGCGTCGTGAACTCGTCGGCCGTGTCGTCGTATCCGGTCAGCGTGACCGTGGGGAACGGCAGATGCGGACCCCACTCGGCGGGTACGGCCGAATCCGGTCCCACGTCCGCGCGTTGCACCAGAACGACGCCGCCCTCCAGCCAGGAGAACTCGGTCCGCACCGGCCCGGCCCGGCGGCCGAGAGCCCATATGTCCCACGCGCCCACGAGCACGTCCAACCGGTGCAGCGCGCGATGAGGTGTCGGTTGCCGCATCGGGCCTCTCCTCGTCTCGGATCGGTACCTGCGAGATCGGTACCCACGGGTGGAGACCGGTCCGGGCAACCGGACTCATCGCCGGCTCGCCTTCTGGCGCCGAAGAGTCCTGGTGCCGAAGAGTCCTCGCACCGCAGAGTTCGGTGGCAAAGAGTTTGTTGGCAAAGCGCCCCTGCGCTGATGCCTCGCCTTACCGAGGGCCCGCCGCTCGCGCCGCGGGCCCGGTGCCCGAAGGGTGTCAGCAGGTGCGTCCGGTGTAGAACGCGCCGTCGATCTTGCCGGCGGATCCGAGCCAGGTGGTTCCGGGCGCGACACAGCGCTCGTAGTTGGGCCCGAAGACCTCCACCTCGACGATCACGCGGGAACCGTCGCTCGTGCAGTGCTGGTAGTAGGCGTCGCTGGACGTCTCGTAGAACCCGCAGGGGTTCATGAGGGCCGTTCCCGCGGCAGGGGCCGTGGGGGCCGCCGACGCGGTGGTGGCTCCGAGGACGAGGGCAACGGCACCGACGACGACCGACAGAGAACGGCGCATGGGCATGGATGTCTCCTACTCGACAAAGAGTGATGCCCGCAGCCGAAGGGCTCGGGTCCACAGAGAGGATCCATGATCACGAACTGTGTGCTGTTCGAACTCCCCCGAACGGCGGCAGGAGTTCACACCGTCGAGTGCCCGCTACGCCTTCGGCGGCGGGCTCATCTGCTCGCCCGGTGACAGCGCGACCTCCGCCCACACCTGCTTGCCGCCGGCGAACGGCACGGAACCCCACGCCGTGGACAGCGCCTCGACGATGAGCAGCCCGCGACCGCCCGTCGCGTCCAGGTCCAGCGTCGTCGGCCGGGCGGGGGAGCGTGGCGAGGAGTCGTTGACGGCGATCCGCAGTCGGTCCTGAGCGAGCGTCAGATCGAGCCGCACCTGTCCCTGGGTGTGCGCGATCGCGTTGGTGACCAGCTCCGAGACGATGAGCAGAGCCACGTCCATCTCGTCCACGGCGTCCCAGCCGCGCAGGGTCCGGGCGGTGAAGCGGCGGGCGTGCACGATCGCGTCGGGGAGCCGCCACACCGTCCACCGGGCCCGCTTCGGCCGGACGAGCATGCCGTCGTACCGCAGGAGCAGCACGGCCACGTCGTCGTCACGCCGGTCGACGTTCCCGAGGAGGTCGTCGGCCGTGCGTCCCGTGTCCGACGGATCCGCGGCGCTGAGCAGGGAACGGAGGCGGTTCATACCGTCCTCGAGCGGCAGGTTCGCCGACTCGACCAGACCGTCCGTGAGCAGTGTCAGCACCGTGCCCGGGGTCAACCCGGCCTCGGTCATGGGGAACTGAGCGTCCGTCATCACCCCCAGCGGTGGGCCCCCCTGGACGTTCAGCTCGTCGGTGGAACCGTCCGGGTGCCGCAGCAGGGGCTGCACATGGCCCGCCCGTACGAAGAGGGCGATGCCCTCCTCCATGTCCAGGTCCACATAGCAACAGGTCGCGAAGAGGTCGGTCTCCATGCCGATGAGCAGCCGGTTCGCGTGGCTGACCACGACATCGGGCGGATGCCCCTCCACCGCGTACGCCCTGATGGCCGTACGCATCTGCCCCATGATCGTGGCGGCCTCGGCGCTGTGCCCCTGGACGTCTCCGATGACGAGCGCCACATGGCTGTCCGGGAGCGGAATGACGTCGTACCAGTCGCCGCCCACTTCGAGCCCGACCGTCGCGGGCAGATAGCGTGCCACGGCCTTGCCGCCCGGCAGCACCGGAAGCTTGCGGGGCAGCAGACTGCGCTGCAGCGTCCTGGCCAACTCGTGCCGCGCGTCCAGTACGTGGGCGCGCATCAGGGCCTGGCCCACCAGACTGGCGGTCGCCGTCAGCAGGGACCGTTCCTCCGGGCCGAACCGGTGCTCCTGGTCCCAGCCCACCAGGCAGGCCCCGACCATCCTGCCGTCGGCCAGCAGCGGCAGCACGGCGAGACCGCCGGGTCCGATGTCCGCGAGTCCCGGTTCCAGGTCGGCGCCGGGCAGCCACACGGAGACCGTGCCCTCGCGCAGCGCGCTCCGCAGCGTCGGCAGGGCGCTGCTCGACGCGTCGGGCCACTCGGACCGCCACTCGGATCTCCACACCTCGGGCCAGGCGTCGGGGTCGGGCGGGTCGAGGATGGTGACGACGAGACGATCGGCTTCCAGCTCCGCCACGGCGACCCGGCTGGCGTCGAGCGGTGCGCGCAGGGCCGCTACCACGACCTCGCTGACATCGCGGACGGTCGTGGCGCCGGCCAGCTTGGCGGACAGCCGCTGCACACGGGACACCTCGTCGGCGTTGGGCCGCAGGTACGAGGCGTCCGCGACGACGCCCAGCATGCGATCCGGCTTGCCCTCGGGGGAGAGCAGCATCCGGCACCGCAGGCCGAGCCAGCGGAGCTCGCCGTTGGGCCGGCGGATGCGGAAGGCCAGTTGGTGGTCCGTGGCCGACGACCGCCCCGGCTCCACGATCGACATGAGCGCGGGCACGTCGTCCGGCACGGCGCAGGCCAGGAGTGTCTCCGCGCGTCCGTCGAAGTCCTCGGGCGCGATGCCGAGCAGTTTCAGAACCTGGTCGTCGGCCTTCATGTCGCCTGTCTTGAGCACCAGGGTGAAGGCGCCGCTGCGGGGTGGGAACAGTCCGGGGCCCCGGCGCGGGCGGACCTGCGGCTGCCGCTTCACGACCTGTGTGTCGAGCGCCTCGATTCCCGCGGCGACCTGGTCGGCGTACAGCTCCAGCAGATGCCGGCAGTCCGTGTCGAATCCCTCCGCGGAAGCACCCACGACGACGAGGCAGCCGAGTTTGCTGGTGTGCCCGCCGAGGGGCAGGGCGCCGAGCGACGTACCGCTCGGCCACGCCTTGACGCATTCCGCGAGGACGGTGTCCGGACCGGGTGTCGCGTCGCCCGTCCGCGCGTACTCCGTGAGCTGCGCCGGGCCGAGCCATCGGTTGCGGTCCTCGCGGAAGGCGTCGGCGACCGGCGACCGGCCGGAAAGGAAGAAGGCCTCGGGCAGTGCGCAGATATTGTCGGGGCCTTCGATCACGTCGGCCAGGTCGAGCCGTTCGTCTTCGCCCGAGTAGAGATAAACAGCCGCGAACTCGGCCCCGCAGAAAGCAAAACCCTGCCTTGTCAAGGCTGCATCGCCTCCCAAGAAGCCGTGGCCGCGCCAAAGGTTCGTGGCGTAGAGATACCCGTTCGGCCGAGATCGAGCCCTCGCCGTGAGCGCCTCACTCTATGCCGCGATGTCCGTGGTGGAAGGGCCGAACGAACAGCTCTGTGATGTCCGGTCATCAGAACATGACCTCTGTGGTCGGAAACGGACAGGCAGACCGGACAGATGTGCGACGTTCAGGGGGTGGGAGCGTCGCTTCTCCATTGCTGTGTCGCGTCGGACGACGGCCGGGCCGCCGGTTTGAGAACCACCGCGGTGTACGCGGACCGGTCCACGGGGGCCACCGCCAGGCCCTGTTCCTCGCGGGGTACGAGCAGGCCGTCGGGCGACAGATCGAAGGGCGAGGCCGGCTCGTCGCCGGTCTGCGTGCTGCACGGCGAGAGCTGGAGCCGGAAGGAGGTCCGGTGGAACGCCAGGCACAGGTCGTCGGTCCCGGCATTGCGCAGCAGACCGGTCGCGTCGAACTGCCAGCGCTGCGTCGGCTGCGTCGAGCAGGGCGCGGTGACGGCTGTGGCTCCTGATGTCGCAGGGGAACGCGCGTCGAGGCACAGACTGGTCGCGGCGTTGCGGAAGCGGCCGGACAGGATGGCCGAGGGACGGGGCTCCGGGGCCGTCGCGGACGGAGCCGGGGAGGCCGAGGACGGTGAGTCGGCCGGGAAGAGGAAGAAGCCGGCCGCGAGAGCCGCGATGACAACGTTTCCGGCGACCACGAGTGCGAGGACCGGACGCTGTCGGGCCAGCCGCAGGACCGGATTCGGTTGCGAGGCGGGTGTCCGGTGCCGGCCGTGCTCCGGGAGCGGTTCGCCGGTGGGGACTGCCCCGCCGGTGGTGCCGCGGCCGGCCTGCCGGGCGGCCAGATAGGCGTCCGCGCCGAATTCCAGCACCGCCCCGGCCAGGAGGCGGCGCAGCCGGTCACCGGAGTGGTCGAGCTGATCCGCGGCGCGGCGGCAGAAGGCGCAGCTGTCCAGGTGCTCCTGCAGATCGGCCATCATCGGCACCCCGGGACGGCTCGTGTAGACGTCGAGGAGCCGGTTGTACCTGCGGCAGTAGTCACCGCCCAGATTGAGATGGGCCTGCTGGCACGCCGTGCGCAGGAGCACGCGGTCGCGCTGGAGTTCCACCCGGGCCGCGACCGGATTCGGGCTGCCGATGACGGCGGACGTGCCGATGTCCTCCGCCTCCACCTCCGCGTGCCACAGACGTGCCTGCGCTCGTTCCGGCAACGCGGTGAACGCACGTCGCACGAGGTTGGCGTGCTCGGGACGGGACTGTGTCCCCGCCCTGTCGCCGTGCGGTTCCCGCAGACCCGGTTGGAGGGTGAATCTGCGCTCGTCGCCGCCCCATTCCCTGGCCGTTTGGAGGACGGCGGTCAGCAGCCTGATGCGCCACGGACTGGCGGGACCCGGGGCGTCCGCGCCTGGAGTACCGGGGACACCGGGGGAGAGGTCGCCGATGGTGCGGAGGAAGGCGCCGCCGGCGAGTTTCTTCGCGCTCTCGGGAGAAACGGTGCAGATCGACGCGTAGTCGAGAACTGCCCGCCAATGGTGGGCCAGAAGGCTCGAGACGGATATCCCATTCGTCGGCACCTTTTCCGAGGCGAGTGAGGGATTCCCGTCCGGGATCGGAGATTCGCCCCCGGAGGAGGCGGATGGCCGCGGAAATTCTTTCACCCTTGCGCCCCCCATTGGTCTGTACTATTGCCCGGCGCGGAGGAAAGCAGCGGACCGGCCTGGGTGGGGCCTGGTCGGGGAAGGGCTGCTCCGCCGTCCGAGCTGCACTTACTGCGTGGCTCGTGGGCACAGAGTGCACCACATCGCGCGCCTGGGCAATCCCGACCTTGACGTCGCGCCGGAATTGTGGTGTTCGCGGCTGCATCCCTTTCGTCGAGCTGACCCGGGAGTAGCAATTTGACGTCCGACGTTTGGGCGCGACAGCTTGTTGAGAACGAAACCATCACGTTCTGTGAATTGGCTCGCCGGTAAAGATCCGGCCGCCCTTGGCGATGATTGTCACATGCAGATAAACCCCTCATCGAGATGCATGGATGATCCTGTCACTCGTGCGAGTGAACAATGAGGCGCTGGGATGCGATTGGGGTCCCATTCGAGCTATAGGGCAAGGCGCCCGGACCGTGGTCGGCATGTCCTGGGGCGCAAGCCCCCGGAAGCACGGGTTGCTGACGGCCTGTCATCCCTCGCCGGTCGATCCTGCCCAGGTCGGAGGACTGCACCGCGTCTTTCGCGCACACCGAAAATCTCCGCGCGACCCTGCTTCACCGCCCGATTCTCGGCCCACGGGCCCGTACTCACAGCACAGGCCTCCCCACCTCGCCGCCCCCGGGCAATCGGTCGGCCGGACGGGTGAAACCGGCCCCGGCAACCGAACCATTGCGCTTGTGCCGGTCTCGGTCAGGGCGGATTCTGGAGGCAATGAATCGGGCTGGTGTGGCGCCATGAGCGATGGGAATGCGACGAAAGGTCCCGACTTCCGTGGTCCGCTCGACGTCACCCGAGCCGCCACGGCGGTTCTCGATGCCCAGGACACCATTGTCGGATGGAGCCGCGCCGCCGAGGAGCTTCTGGGATACACCCAGGACGAAATCATCGGCCGGCCGTTGGACACCTTTCTGTCGCCGCGGCACCGCGCCGATGTCCCTGCGGCCGAGTCCGGTCCCGGTCCCGGTCCGGGTCCCGGTCCCGGCACACCGAGCGGCACCGAGATCCGTATCGCCCGGCACCACGACGGCCGCAGTCTGATGGTCGCCACCGCCGTCTGCACGCTGCCCGGGGGCGGCCCGGCGGCCCGGGTCCTGGTCGCGACCGAGCTGGAGCGCCTCAGGCTCTGGGAGTCCCGGCTGGCGCTGCTCCAGGGCCTCGCCACCCAATCTCCCGTGGGTCTCGCCATCTACGACACGGAGCTGCGCCTCACCTGGTGCAACGCAGCCTACGAACGCGAGATAGGGCTGCCGTTCGCCGAGTTCCGCGGCCTGCGGGCGGATGAGCTGTACTCCGAGGGCCGGTTCATCACCGAGGGTGATCCGCACACCCTCGACGAGGTCATGCACCACGTCCTCGACACGGGGGAACCCATCCTCGACCTCCACTTCCGTGGTCAGCCGCCCAGTGACCCCGGTCATGAGCATCTCTGGTCCTGCTCGTACTACCGCCTTCAGGACGCCGACGGCCATGTCTTCGGCGTCTGCGAGGACGCCTTCGACATCTCCGACCGCTACGAGGCGCAGCAGCGGCTGGCCCTGCTCGTGGAGGCCGGGCGCAGCATCGGGACCGTGCTCGACGTCGCCCGTACCGCCGAAGAGGTCACGGAGGTGGCGGTGCCGGATTTCGCCGACACCGTCACCGTGGACCTGGCGTCCGGCGTCCTGGAGGGCGAGGAGCTGGGTGCGGGCGGTTCGGCGGCCACCGCTCTCGTACGGGTCGCCGCCCGGCCCGAGCCCACCCTCGGCCCCGACGACCCGGCGGGGACGAAGCCGCCGGCCCCGGTCGAGTATCCGCCCGGCTCGCCGCAGGACCGTAGTCTTTCCTCGGGCGGGCTGGTGATCGAGGACAACACCCTGGTCGTGCCGCTGCGGGCAGGGGGACGCGTGCTCGGCCTGGTCACCTTTGCCCGCCAGTCGCCCTCGGCCGTCTTCGACCGCGGCGAAATCGCCCTGGCGGACGAGCTCGCGGCCCGCACGGCCGTGTCCATCGACAACGCCCGGCGCTTCACCCGGGAACGCCGGGCTTCCCTCGCCCTCCAGCGGCAGTTGCTGCCGCAACATCTTCCGCAGCAGTCGGCCGTCGACCTGGCGTACCGCTATCTGCCCACCGACGACGTGACCGGAGTGGGCGGCGACTGGTTCGACGTCATCGCCCTGTCCGGCAGCCGGGTCGGACTGGTGGTCGGTGACGTGGTCGGACACGGCCTCCAGGCGGCGGCCACCATGGGACGCCTGCGGACGACGGTGCGTGCGCTCGCCCAACTGGACCTGACGCCCGACGAGCTGCTCACCCGGCTCGACGATCTGGTGGGTCAGGCCGCCGACGAGCCGTCCGCGGGCACCGGCGGGCAGGATCTTCCGCACGACGACGCCACGGGAGCGACCTGCCTCTACGCGGTCTACGACCCGGTTACCCGGCTCTGCACCATGGCCCGGGCGGGACATCTGCCGCCCGCGATCGTGGAGCCCGACGGACGTGTCTCGTTTCCCGCGCTGCCCGCCGGGCCGCCGCTGGGTCTCGGAGGTCTGCCGTTCGAGTCCGTCGACATGGAACTCCCGGTGGGCAGCCTGCTGGCGCTGTTCACCGACGGTCTGATCGAGACGCGCGACCGTGACATCGACGAGGGACTGGACGCTCTGAGGAGGGTGCTCGGCGAACGCCGGGAGAGTCTCGAAGAGCTGTGCGACCTCACCCTGTCCGAACTCCTACCGGGCGGTACGACGGCCGACGACACCGCGCTGCTGCTCGTCCGCACCCGGGAACTCGACCCCGGGAAGGTCGTCGACTGGGAACTCCCGGCGGAGGCGGTCGCGGTGGGCCATGCCCGGGGGCTCGCCGCCGAACAGCTCCAGGCATGGGGCCTGGACGAGCTGGTGTTCTCGACCGAGCTCGTCGTCAGCGAGTTGGTCACCAACGCCATCAGGCACGCGGAGGGACCGCTGCACCTGCGGCTCATCCTCGACCGCTCGCTGTTGTGCGAAGTCGCCGACACGGGTCATACCTCGCCGCATCTGCGGCACAGCGCCGAGGACGACGAAGGCGGGCGCGGACTGTTCATCGTCGCCCAGCTCGTCCACCGGTGGGGGACGCGCTACACCCCGTCCGGCAAGACGATCTGGACGGAACAGCCGTTCCCGTCCGAGGGCTGACACCGCGTCGGGCGGCAGGTCGCGGCCGGCGCGAGGGCACCGTGAGCAGGCTGCGCAGTCTTCGGCGCCATCGGCGCCGCAAAGTGCCCGCGCCCCGCGACTGCCTCCGCCCTTCGGGGGAACCCGGAGCCCGTGAAGACACTTGCTCGAGCTCCTGAGAAGCAGCACCCCACGGGGCGCTCCCCGGTGCCGTGGTGGGTGAAGGTACCCGTCGCCCTGCTGGTCGTCCTGGTCCTGTTCGTGCTCGCCGGACGCTTCAGCCTGGTGCCCGGCCTCGATGACGTCTTCGGTGAGGAGACCAAGGACCGTTCGGGTCCTGCCGTACTCAAATCCATTCAGGACATGAACCGTTACGAGGGCGCCGCCGGCAACTTCCAGATCGTCGTCGACCTGGAGAAGGACGCCAAGTTCCTGCCGGACGCCATCCGGGGCACCCGCACCCTGTACGTCGGCGCGGGCACGGTGAGCGCGTACGTCGATCTCAACCGGCTCGGCGACAAGAGCGTGACCGTCAACGAGGACCGTACCGTGGCCACCCTGCGTCTGCCGCACGCCCGGCTCGGCACCCCGGCCCTGAACGCGGACCGTTCGTATGCCGTCTCCAAGCAGCGCGGACTCCTCGACAGGCTCGGAGACCTCTTCTCCGACAACCCGGCCGACGAGCGGGCCGTGCACCGGCTCGCCGCCCAGCGCATCGGCGAGGCCGCCAAGGAAAGCGAGCTGACCGAACGGGCCGAGAAGAACACCACGGCCATGCTTCAGGGCCTGCTGCGTTCCCTCGGCTTCCGCCAGGTGACCGTGACCTACGCCTGACGGACCTCGACCGTGCCGCCGCCCGGCGCCTTCGTGTGCCGGGCGGCGCAGTGTTGAGCCTGCTGAGTGGGCGGAGTGTTGAGCTCCCTTGCCAGGGCGGTGAACTCCCGGCTCACCGCATGCGGCAGTACTGCCGGGCGAGCACATGGAACGACTCCTTCGCCGTTCTTGATCGCCCACATGTCGTGCCGCATCCGTGCGGTACTCCAGGCGATCCCGGGCTCTCGCTTTCACCGACCTCGTAGCCGACGCCCCGGTGGGTCAGGCCGCGCCTACCGTTCTGCTCGCCTCCGGCCTCCCGGCGCCGCCGCGGCTGCCCCCGCCATCGGGAGCAGTCCGGCCGCGGCGATCCCCGCGGCCCTCGCCCCGGCCGAAACCGAGCCCGGCTCATTCCCTTTTCATGCACCCTGTATTCCCCCTGTTCGTCCACCGGTCGCGACGCCACGGTCGGGTGATGTCGCCGTCTCCGGGTCTGGGGGTGAAGATGTCCGGCGTCCGGCGAAGGTCTCCCGTCGGTGCCGAAGGGATGAACCGCGATGCCCATAGGCGAGTTGGGCCAGGGGAAGGAGGCCCTACGGCGTGATCCGAGGGCCGGGAGCGGGGAGAACGCGAGGTGCTAGGCGGAGCGGCCGGGCGAGACGATCTCGTCCAGGACCTTGCGGACGGTCTCGAAGGCCGATCCGTACACCTCCGCGCGGCGCGCCCCGTCCGGATCGTCGCCCCGCAACTCACCGGTCCGGGACTTCCACGACTCCTCCTCCCGGCCCGCCCAGTCACGCGCTCGCTGGATTCGGCGCAACAGCTCGTCTGAGTCCACAACGTCCATGGGTCACGCCTACCCACTCGGGGCGTCCGTGTGCGGTGGGATGTCGCATCGGTGCTCGGCCCCCGCGTCCGACGGCGCCCGGGGCGATCGTCTGGTGCTGCGTGCGAGGCGTCCGGCGGCGGGTGTCAGGCACGGCACGGACACGCTGGTCAGGCGCTCGGCCTCGGCCCACAGGCGGGCGGTGGTCGGCCTGCCGGCCCGAGCCGCCGGCTGACCCGAGACCTCGCGCCCCGGCTTCCGGCGCGCCAGGAGGAACGGCACGGCCGGAAGGCGGGCAAGGTAGAAGGATGCGACTGCTGCTGACGGCCGACACCCACGTCCCCCGGCGCGCCCGGCATCTCCCCGCCGAGCTGCTGGAGCGGATCGACGAGGCGGACGTGGTGCTTCACGCGGGCGACTGGGTCGACAGCGCGACACTCGACCTGCTGGAGGCCCGCTCGTCCCGGCTCCTCGCGGTGTACGGCAACAATGACGGCCCCGAGCTGCGGGCGCGTCTCCCGGAAGTGGCGCGGGCCGAACTCGGCGGTCTTCGTTTCGGCGTGATCCATGAGACCGGCCAGGCCAAGGGGCGGGAGCAGCGGTGCGCGGAGCGGTTTTCCGACCTCGACGTGCTGGTGTTCGGGCACAGCCACATCCCCTGGGACACGACCGCTCCGGGCGGACTGCGGCTGCTCAACCCCGGCTCACCGACCGACCGGCGACGTCAGCCGTACCGCACCTACATGACCGTGGACGTGGCCGAGGGGCGGCTGTCCGACATCCGTCTGCACCGCCTCTGACCTGCGGAGGCGGACCGGGGAGTGACCGGGTCGCGGCGGGCCCCGGCGCCGGGCGCGCTCCGGGGCATGAGTAGTTTGGGGCTCAACCAACTCCGCGGGATGCCCGGAGTCCGGTGTCGACCACTCTCCCCGGGAGATGCCCGTGTCCGTCCGTCCGCGCCTGCTCTTCGTCACCGACCTCGCCTATCCGGCACGGGGTCGCCGCTACTGCGACGAGGACATCTTCCTGACCGCCCGGCTGCGCGAGGAATTCGACCTCGCCCTGTGTCACCCGCGGGAAGCGGCCGCGTTGATGAACGGCTTCGACGCGGTCGTGGTCCGCAACAGTGGCCCCGTGCTGCACTACCAGGACGCCTACGACGCCTTCCGCGACCGGGCCGCGGCGTGCCGAATCCCCGTCTACAACCCGCTCTCCGGCAGGGGAGACATGGCCGGCAAGCAGTACCTGCTGGATCTGACCGCTGACGGCCACCCCGTCATACCCACCGTCGACCGGCTCGCGGACCTCGATCTGCTTCCGGCGGCGCAGCGTTACGCGGTCAAGCCCAAGGCCGGGGCGGACTCGATCGGCCTGGAGTTCGTCACCCGCGAGCGCCTGGCGCATCTCACCTACGGTGATGTGCTCGTCCAGCCGCGGATCGACTTCCGCTACGAGGTGTCCTTCTACTTCGTCGACGAGGCCTTCCAGTACGCGTTGTACGCCCCCGACCCAGAGCAGCGGTGGGTGCTGGAACCGTACGAGCCGACCGGGGCGGATCTCGACTTCGCCCGGCGCTTCATCGACTGGAACACCCTCACGTCGGGCATCCAGCGCGTCGATGCCTGCCGCGCCCCCGACGGCGAACTCCTGCTCGTCGAGCTGGAGGACCTCAACCCGTACCTCTCACTGGACCTGGCGACCGACGAGACCCGTCAGAACTTCGTCGCGGCGATGAAGGCGTCGATCCACCGCTTCCTCGACAGGGCCGGGCGGCTCTGAGCTCAGGAGTCCCGATCTCAGGACCGGGGTGCGAGCAGGTCGTCCAGTTCGGCAGCGAAGAGCAGGGCGGGGTCGAAGTCCATGCCGGCGAACTGGCCCGCGAGTTCCAGTGACAGGACGCCGTGCAGTCGGGTCCAGAACGTCAGGAACCGATAGAGGGCCTCCGATGGGGCGGGGTTGCCGGCGGCTCAGTCCCGGTGGTCCTCCAGATGCCCCGCGAACTGTGTCACGGCGCTGTCCGGAGCGAGCGCCGCACACGCGTCGACGAGGGTCGTCATGATCTCGGAGGAGATCGCGGTGATGTCCTCGGGTGCGTGGTAGCCGGGGATCGAGGTGCCGTAGATGAGGAAGTACCGCTGCGGGTCCGCCAGTGCTCAGTCGCGCAGGGTGTGTGCCAGTCCGGCCAGATCCGCGCCGGTGTCGGAGGCCGCGCGGAGGGTGTCAAGGCTTCGGTACGCCTCCCGGACGAGCTCGGTGATCAGGTCGTCGCGGCCCGCGAAGTAGCGATAGAGCGCCGGGCCGCTCATGCCCATCTGCTTGGCGATGGCGTCGAGGGTTCCCAGGCGCCGAGCCGAGTGCCGCAGACGAAGAACCGCCTCCCCGGGCGGTGGGGAGGCGGTTCGACCGGGGGTGGCGAGGGTCGGCGGTCCTGGCGGTGGTCGGTCGCGAGGGCTCCTTCACTATGACGCAGTGGAGCCGCCCAGGTCTAGACCAACTGGCGTTCAACTCGGCTGTTCACGGGTGGAGTTCGGGGCGCGATCGCCGGCGTTCCTCGGCAGCCCTTGCGCCGGTGTGCGCAAATCCGTCGTGTGCTTGTCATGGACCTGGTGATTGGGCTCGGCTACGCTCCGCCGGGGAGCGGTTGAGAGCGCTCCCAAAGCAGTGCTGTTCCACCCCCACCTCGTTGGAACAACCGAAGGGCAACGCCTTGAGACGCACAACAGTTCTGCGCACCGGCATGTCCGCACTTCTCGTTCTGGGCGCCTGGGCCGGCGCCGGACTCGCCCCGGCATCCGCCGCCCCTGCTCCCACCGCCGAACCGCCGGTGTCCACCGGCCTGCTGGAGGCCATGGAACGGGACCTCGGCCTGACGAAGGACCAGGCCCGGTCCCGCCTCGCGGCGGAGCGGGCCGCGACCGCCATCGAGAGCACCGCTCGCCGCGCGGCGGGACCGGCCTTCGGTGGTGCCTGGTTCGACGCCGGCACCGGCAAGCTCGCTGTCGCCGTCACCGACCCCGCCAAGGCCGGCACCGTCCGGGCCACCGGAGCGTCGGTCCGGCTCGTGACGTACGACGCGGCCCGGCTCGATGCGGCGAAGAAGAAGATCGACGGCCTCAAGGCCCCGGCCGGCGTGAGTAGTTGGCACGTGGATCCCCGGATCAACCGGGTCGTCGTGAACGTCGTTGCCGACCAGCAGGGCGACAACGATGTCAAGGCCTTCCTCGCCCGCGCCCGTCAGGCAGGACCCGTCCAGGTCGAGAAGACGGCCGAGGCGCCCAAGACCTTTGCCGCGGGCACCGTGGGCGGTGACCCGTACTACACCGGAAACGTGCGCTGCTCCATCGGCTTCTCCGTCCACGGCGGATTCGTGACCGCCGGGCACTGCGGCGGAGGGGGTGCGGCGGTCCGGGGCTGGGACGGCTCCCACATCGGACACTTCCAGGGATCGTCCTTCCCCGGTGACGACTACGCCTGGGTCAGCGTCGGCAGCGGCTGGTGGACCGTTCCCGTGGTCCTCGGCTGGGGCACCGTGCCGGACCAGTTGGTCCGCGGCTCCGCCGAGGCTCCCATAGGGGCTTCGATCTGCCGGTCCGGTTCCACCACGCACTGGCACTGCGGGGCGGTCCTCGCGAAGAACGAGACCGTGAACTACAGCCAGGGCGCTGTCCATCAGATGACGAAGACGAGCGTGTGCGCCGAACCCGGCGACTCGGGCGGCTCCTTCATCAGCGGCGACCAGGCGCAGGGCGTCACCTCCGGCGGCTGGGGCAACTGCAGCGGCGGAGGCCAGACCTGGCACCAGCCGATCAACGAGATCCTCGGCCGGTACGGGCTGCGACTGCACACAGCCTGACGGGCCGACCCGGCGGCCGGCGCGGCACTTCCTCCCGGTGCCGTGCCGGCCGCCGCCTTCGACCGGGCGCGGTACGTCGTCGCCGTGCACCGCCCCTGGTGCCGAGGGCGGGTGCGAGTGCGAGGACCAGCGCGAGTGCGAGTGCGCCGACCACCGGGGCCGACCGCCGGTCCGGCCGGGTGCGCTCGGCCCTCGCGTCCTCGCGCCGGTCATCTCTCCGAAACGGAAAGATGGGGCTCATGGCCTTCCATGAGCTCCATCTCCGCGAACTGCCGCTGGTTCTGCCCAATGCCTGGGATGTGCCCTCGGCGCTGGCCTTCCTCGACGCCGGTTTCGAAGCCATCGGTACGACCAGCCTCGGTGTGGCCTCCAGCCTGGGCCGCCCCGACGGTGGACGCGCGACCCGAGAGGCGAACCTCCTTCTCGCCCGCGCCCTGTCGCGGTTGCCGTGCTTCGTCAGTGTGGACATCGAGGACGGCTACGCGGACGAACCGGACACTGTCGCCGACTACGCGGCCGAGCTGGATGCGGCGGGCATCAACATCGAGGACAGTTCCGCCGCGCGGCTCATCAGTCCGCAGGTGCACGCCGCGAAGGTCGCGGCGGTCAAGCGGCGCCGCCCGGACCTCTTCGTCAACGCCCGCGTCGACACCTACTGGCTCGGGCAGGAGGCGAACGTCGATGCCACCCTGGACCGCGCCGCGCTCTATGTGGAGGCCGGCGCGGACGGGATCTTCGTGCCCGGCGCGTCGGAGCCGGCCGTGCTCCGCGAGCTGGCCCGCAGCATCCCGGTGCCGCTGAACGTGCTCCCGATCCCGGGCTTGTCGCCCGCGGAGTTGGCGTCCCTGGGCGTTCGCCGGGTGAGTACGGGCTCGCTGCCCTATCGCGCCGCCATCCATGCCGCGGCCGAAGCGGCACGTGCCGTACGCGAGGGCAGCGCCGTGCCCGAGGCGACGCCCTACCCGCAGTTGCAGGCCGGACTCGAAGGATTCCAGCGGCAGGCCCCCTGACTGTCGCTCTCGCCGTCGGTCTTCGGAACGGGCCGCCGCTCGTCCTGCGAAGGATTCCGCTTCTTCCGCGGGGAGTCGGATTTCCCGTGCCGGGGACGGGGGTTCGGCGCACAATTCTCGTGCCCGATGCTTCCGGTATGTCAGTAAGTGTCCAGGGCCTTCGTGCAGAGATGTCTGCGTTCACTTAACTAACGGACAAAACCCGTTGCCATCTCGTTAATATTGCACTTCTTGACGCATTTGTCTGAGCGGAGTTGACTTCCAGCCACCTCGGTCGCAAGGAAGCGGCCTGTCAGGGAGGTTGATTTCCACAGATGAACGCACATTTGCGTCGCACCGCCATAGCCATCACTGTTTCCGCGATGGCCGTGTCCCTCGCTGCCTGTGGCAGCGAAGAGGGCACGGGCGTGAGAACCAGCGACGACATCACCGTCGGCCTGCTCCTTCCGGAGAACGAGGCGGCGCGCTACGAGAAGTTCGACAAGCCCGTCATCGAGAAGAAGGTCAGCCAGCTGACCAATGACAAGGGCCGGGTCGTCTACGCCAACGCCAAACAGGACGCGGCTCTCCAGGCGCAGCAGGTCGACACCATGATCGAGAGCAAGGTCGACGTCATCATCATCGACGCCGTCGACTCCAAGGGCATCGCGACCGCGGTGCAGAAGGCGAAGGACGCCGACATCCCGGTCGTCGCCTTCGACCGTCTCGCCGAGGGGCCGATCGACGCCTACACCTCCTTCGACAACGAAGAGGTCGGCCATGTCCAGGGGAAGGCGCTCCTCGAGGCGCTGGGGGACAAGGCCAAGTCTTCGCAGATCGTGATGATGAACGGAGCGGTCACCGACCCGAACGCCGCCATGTTCAAGAAGGGCGCGCACGCCGAGCTCGACGGCAAGGTGAAGATCGGCAGGGAGTACGACACCAAGGAGTGGAAGCCGGAGAACGCCAACGCCAACATGCAGGAGGCGATCGTGAGCCTGGCCGGTGAGAACATCGCCGGTGTCTACTCCGCCAACGACGGCATGGCGGGCGGCATCATCGCGGCCTTGAAGAAGGCCGGCGTCTCCCCGCTCCCGCCGGTCACCGGCCAGGACGCGGAACTCGCCGCCGTACAGCGCATCGTCGCCGGTGAGCAGTTCATGAGCGTCTACAAGCCCAACGCGCCGGAGGCGAGCGCCGCCGCGGAGATGGCCATCCTGCTGGCCAGGGGTATCGGACTCGGTGCCATGGCCCAGGCCGACATCGACAGCCCGACCACCAAGGGCATTCCGTCGGTACTGGTGCCGGTGGTCTCGCTGACCAAGGAGAACATCAAGGACACGGTCGTCAAGGACGGTGTCTACACGGTCGAGGAGATCTGCACCGCGAAGTACAAGGCCGACTGTGAGGAGATCGGCCTGACGCCGTAGCGACGGCCCCCCGGGGCACCGTATCGATGCGCCGTCGGGCACCGATTCACCGCCCCGCGCATCGGTAACCCCGCTTCACCTGCGGGGTTACCGATGCGCTCCCTCGTGCACCGGTCGTGCTCCCGGCGTGCCCCCGCGCGCCCGTTCCTTCGGCCCCGATGTGGGCACTCGGGTGAGGGTGGGGAGGCGGCCGGCAGGCCGCGCAGTCGGTGAGTTGAAGGGGTGGACATGATCCGGGTCATGGTGGCGTACGACGCGCAGTTGATGAGATCTGCGCTCGTGGAACTGCTGCGTTCCGACGACGCGCTTGACGTCTCGGCCGCACCCTGCCTTCCGAGGAGGCAGGAACGGGGGGCGCTGTCGCCCGACGTGTGTGTCGCCGACGCGGACTCTCTGGAGGCGTCGGTACGGGGAAACCGCGCGGCACTCTCCGAAGCCTGTTCGGAGGCAGCGCTGCTGGTGCTGGCCACACCGGAGAAGCCGGGGGTATTGCGCAAGGCGTTCAACGCCGGCGCGCTGGGCTATGTTGACAAGGACTGCTCTCCCTGCCGATTACTCGAAGCCATTCACACCGTTGCCAAAGGCGAGCGATTCATCGACGAATCGCTCGCTTTCGGATTTCTCCAGGCCGCCGAGATGCCTCTGACTCCCCGTGAACTCAGTGTGCTGTCGCTCGCGGCCGAAGGCGCGACGATCGCCGAAGTCGCAGGTGACCTGCATCTGTCGCAGGGGACGATCCGCAACTACATGGCCAGCGTCATCCGCAAGGTGGGGGCCCGCAACCGCGTCGACGCGATCCGGATCGCTCAGGGCGCCGGCTGGACATAGACATTCCTGACACGGACAAGGGGAGCCCGGCAGGAGGCCGCTCAGCGGTCCTCCTGCCAGTGGCCCACCAGATCCCGGTAGAGCTCCGAGCGGGTCAGGAGCTCCGCGTGGCTGCCGAACTCCGCGCGCGTGCCGTCGAGGACGAGCACCCGGTCCGCCCGCAGCGCGGACGACAGACGGTGGGCCACGACGATCAGGGTCCCCGGCCGCCGGGCGAGCGCCCGCTCCGCATGGGCCTCCGCGGCCGGGTCCAGATGGCAGGTGGCCTCGTCGAGCAGCAGCAACGGCGCCGGGGACAGATACGCGCGCCCGAGGGACAGCAACTGCCGCTCACCCTGTGACAGGGCGGAAGGCATCACGTCGGCGTCGATCCCGCCGAGGCGCCGGATCAGCGGCCCGATACCCAGCACGTCGGCGGCCCCCTCGATGTCCTCGGTCGGCGCGCCGGGACGAAACGCCGTGAGGTTCTCGCGCACGGTGCCGGTGAAGACGTACGCCTCCTGCGGTGTCAGCACCCGCAGCGGAGCCAGCTCCTCGGCCGGACGCCCCGTGACCGGCCGGCCCGCCAGGTGGACCGTGCCCCGGTCCGGTGTCAGCATGCCCGCCACCACGCCTGCCAGCGTGGACTTCCCGATACCGCTCGGCCCCACGACCGCGATGTGCTCCCCGCCGCGGACGGACAGATCGAGGCCGTCGAGGACGGGCCGGGCCCGCGGTCCGTACGCCAGCCGAACGGACCTGACGTTGACGGCCGTTGCCGAGGCCGACGGCTCCACCGAAGGGTGGGCGACGGGCCGGACGGAAGGCGGGATGCCGGACGTGTCCCGGACGAACCGGTCGAGAACCACCACGAGCCGGGTGCCCGCCGCACCGAGCGCCGTCATGAGCGTGTGCAGCGCCGGCAGCAACGCCTGGACCAGGTAGGTGAGCGCACCGATCAGCGCGCCTGCCGTCACGTTCCGGCTCAGCAGCCACGGGGTGGCCACCAGCAGCAGAATGACGGGCAACTGGCCCCCGACGCCCAGCGCGAGCGTCCGTACCGCGGCCCAGCGGGCCAGCGAACGGGACGCCTCCTCGGCGTCCGTGATCAGCTGTGCGCCCCACCGTTCCGTCTCGGTCTGGGTCCCGCAGGCCACGATGTCGCGCAGCGCGGCCCGGACGGCTCCGCTGTGGTGTGTGAGTCCTTCGTCGGCGTCGAGGAACCGGTTCTGGGCCGCGGCCATGGGCCGCAGCGTGGCCGCGAACAGCCCGAGACCGAGAATCAAGGGCGGCAGGACGACGAGCAGAAACTCGGGCGCCAGCGTGAACAGGCCGGCCAGCGCGCCCGCGGCGGTGAAGGCGAACGACCGCAGGGTGAGCACCAGTCCGGCGAAGCTGTCCCGCGCGATCTCCGTCTGCTGCGTGAGCCGGGACACCGCCGTACCGTCTGTGCGCCCCGGTACGGCGACCGCCCGGCGCAGCGATCGGGAGACGGCGCGCGTCACCAGGGCGTCCCGGAGGGGTTCGACGAGATGCGTCAGCTGGGCGAAGACACCGAGGACGACCGGCGCGGCCACGAGAATGGACACCGCGGCGGCCGCCAGCCACAGCAGTCCGGCCGTCGTGTCACCCGCGAGAAAGCCGCGGTCCAGAGCCTGGGCGATGCAGTAGCCGCCCAGAAAGGTCTGCGCGGACTCGACGAGGGACCACCCCGCCAGGGCGGCCACGACCCTCTTCCGACCCGCGAGGAAGCGACGGGCGGGAGGCAGCAGACGTCGTAGCGCGCCGGGCGCGATGCTGTCGCGCGGCTCCCGGGTCCGGGCGGCCGTCATCGAGCCGCCCGTCCTGCGGCCGGACCACGCACAACGTCCGCGGGTACGGGGTCCGTTGGCGTTCGCTTCGGGGCGGGCGCCGATTCCACCGCCGCCTCCACGGCAGCTTCGGAGGGCTCGTCCGCCGCGGCGAACACCGAACGGTAGGCGGGCTCCTGCCACAGATCACGGTGCCGTCCCACGGCCCGCACCCGGCCGTCCTCCAGCCAGATCACCTGATCCGCCCTGCTCGCCGACGAGATCCGGTGCGCCACCACCAGCCGGGTGCCCGGCCGTACCTCCTGGGCGAGAGCGCGGTCCACCTGCCGTTCGGTGGCGGTGTCGAGACTGGACGTGGCGTCGTCGAGGATGAGCAGCCGGCCCGCGTGCGCGAAGGCACGGGCCAGACCGAGGCGTTGCAGTTCCCCTCCCGACAGCGGTGCGCCGACGACGGGCGACTCGTACCGTTCGGGCAGCAGTTGGACGAAGCCGTCGGCACCCGCGGCCCGGGCGGCGGTACGGATCTCGTCGGCCGAGGCGCGACGGGCCCCGGAGGCGATGGCGTCGGCCACCGTCCCGGACAGGAAGACCGGCCGTTCGAAGGCGTACGCGACCTCGTGGCGCAACCGGTCGCGTGCCAGAGAAGACAGCGGTACACCGTCGAGCAGGACGGAGCCCTCGTCCGGTTCGGTGAGGAGCCCGGCGACGGCCGCCAGGGTCGACTTGCCGGCGCCGGAACGGCCCACCACGGCCGCGGTCGTGCCGCCCGGCACCACCAGGTGCACATCGGTGAGCACTTCCCGGCCCTCACGGACGACGGTGACCCCGCGCAACTCGACCGTGCCGTTGCCCTCGTGCGGCAGGGCCGCCACCCCGTGCCGTACGGCCGGCAGGTCCTGGAGCACGGCGAGGCGGCCGGCGGCGCTGCGGCCCCGGACGATCGCACCGAGGAGTCCGGCCAGGGCTCCCATGCCCGCGGCGAGGGCGGCGTACCGGGACGCGGCGAGCAGTTCGCCGACACTGATGGCTCCGGCGGCGAGCCGCACTCCGCCGACACCCAGAACCGCGGTCGTCAGCAAGGGCAACAGCACCTGACTGTTCGCGACCGCCCTGCCGTGGATCCGCCACATGCGGCGTCCCTCACGGTCCAGACCGGCCAGGGGTTGGAGAATACGGGCCCGCTCACGGTCCTCCGTGCCCGCGGCGGCGATGGTGCGCGCCCCGTCGAGCGCCTCCAGCAATCGGGACGCGATGTCCGACTGGATCTGCTGGTACCGGCCCACGGTGTCCGAGGAGTTGCGGGCGAAGGCACGCAACACGAGTACCAGCAGGGGCAGTCCGGCGAGGAAGGCGAGAGCGACCCAGACATCGATGAAGAGCAGGGCGATCACGGCACCGGCCGGCCCGAGCAGGGACGCGGTCAGCGCGGCCGCCGCCGCGGGCACCGTCCCGGCCTCGGTGGCGTTGACCGACAGACGTGTCGCGACATCCCCCGGTGACAGCCGGGACACCCGGTCGGGCGAGGTCGCCAGAAGCCGCCCGAGGGCACCGGTCCGCAGCCAGGCGGTCGACCGGGCGTTGGTGACACCGGTCAACAGGGCGACGGCTGCGTCAAGGAGCACTTCGGCGGCAAGGAGCACGGCGCTCAACACGACCCAGGACGTGGCATCGCGGTGCCCGTCGAGGAGGAGGTCCAGCGTGTGTCCGACGACGGCGGGCGATGCGACGGCCGCGCCGGCGGATGCGACGGAGCAGAGCAGAATCGCCGCGGTACGGGTGGCACTGCGGCGGACCGCGGCGCGCAGCAGGCGGTGCGCGCCACCGGCGGGCGCCCTGCCGCCGCCGTCGGTGCCGCTGGGGCGCGGGCGCTTGAAGGCCATCGCGGGGATGCTCCTCTGTGGCCGGCCGCGGGCCACGGCCTCGTGCGGGTCGGTAAATGCCGGACGTCCCGGGCGGCGAACCGCCCGGGACGGGACGGGCCCCGGTCGGCGGCGTGGCGCCACCGACCGGGACCCGGCGACCTCAGTTACAGGTCGTGACGCTCAGGCTGCTGTCGCCGCAGAGCAGCAGGCTGGCGCGGCTTCCGCCGGTCTCGACGTCGCCGATCGCCTCTTCCTTCGGGGTCTCCATCGACTGCAGGTCGAGAAGGTTCATGATCTTTTCCTCTCATTCGGGGACGGTGGTGCTCAAGGACGGCCCGGAGTCGGGCCGGTTCTGGGGCCGCCGGAGCGGCGGGAGGAACGGCAGATGAGCGTGACGGTCACCCTGTGCCGCCGCGAGCGCGAGCAGACAGCCCGCGGTGCCGGTCGACAGGTCCATCGAGAGACGCATCATCTGCTCGCCGGGGAAGGCCAGGTGGCCCTCGTACGTCAGGGCGTGCCAGGCGAGGGCGTCGATCTGCCGGCGGACGTCAGCCGGTTCCGTACCGGGTCCGCCCGTGGTCGTACGGCTCAGGTGGAGCACCATGCCGGCGGCGCCCCGGAACAGTCCGGGCTGGGCGTAGAAGGTCGCCTGCGCGGCGCGGACGATCTCACCCCGGGCGCGCTCGAAGTCGGCGTCCGGGCGGTGGGCCAGGTAGTCGTCGAGCACCATGCCGATGCCGACGCTGCCCGCTCCCAGGTACGGCATGGTGCGCCAGCCCTCGTCGACCTGGAGGGTGCCGCCCGCGCCGTGCACGCAGCGGGCGAGGTCGCGGCGCAGCGCCTCCGCTGCCAGATCGAGGAGGGCGGTGTCGCCGGAGCGCTCGTACAGCCGCAGGAACAACAGGGCGGTGCCCGCCGCTCCGTGCAGCAGCCCGGCGCGCGATCCGTCACGGGCGGTGCGGCCGCCTCCGTTCAGCCCGGGACCGCCGGTCAGGGGGCGGGTGGCGAGTTCCGCGCAGCGCAGCGCCGCCGTGCGGAAGTCTGTGTGGCCCGTCTCCGCGGAGAGGGCGTCGAAGGCGAGCCCCAGTCCGGCCAGGCCGCTGTGGAGGTCCGGCGCGAGTTCTTCCCAGGGCTGGCGAAGGGCGAGTTCGGCGAGCGACAGCGCGCGCTCGGTGTGGCCGAGACGTTGCAGGGTCCAGGCGATGCCGGCGAGACCGTCGTAGAAGCCGACGGGTGTGCCCGAGGGCGGCTCCTTGCTCCGCAGCAGTAACCATTCCTCTGCCGCGGGGCAGCGGTCGGCTCCGCTCGCGTCCAGCGCGTACAACACGCCGGCCGCTCCGTAGCCGAAGGTCAGACCGCCGCCCGCGGTAGCGAACTGGGCGATGTCACCGGGGAAGACACGGTCCTCCCGCTCCGGTGACGCGGAGGCCAGGACGGAGCGGACCAGGGAGTCGCGGCTGTGTGGCCAGTCGGCGGGGGACACGGGCAGATAGCTTCCGGATCCGGGTGAGCCGACGGCGCTCTCGTCCGGCGCGCTGCCCGGATCGCGCAGGATCTCCCGCACGGCCTCGTCCAGTAGGCCGCGGTCCACCGGGAACTGACGGGCGATGATGTCGGCCAGGTGCCTGGCCTTCGCGCGGTCGACGGCGAACAGACTGGTCAGCGGGATGAACAGCGCGAGCCGCAGACACGCCAGGGCGTAGCGGTCCACGTCGAACCCGCGACGGCCGGCCGGAGCGACGAAGGCCGGATGTGCCACCGTCTGCCGGCCGCCCTCACCCTTTTGGTGCGCGGCCTCGAAGTCGAGGAGGACGACGGACGACTCGTCCTCGGAGACCATGATGTTGAACAGGTGCAGATCGTTGAAGACGACGCCGCGGGAGTGCACCGCCTCCATGGCCCGCTCCACCAGCCCGTGCATGCGCAGCGCCCACGCCGTGTACTCCGCGAGGCGATCCGGCCCCGGGTCGGCGTCGATCAGCGGGTGACGGCGGGCGAAGAACGAATTGAGCGGCTTGCCCTCGATGTACTCCAGGACCAGGAAGTGATGGTCGCCGAGCACGAAGGCGTCGCGGACCTCAGGGGTGCAGGCCAGCCCCGACAGCGCTTCCAGCGCGGTCCGTTCACGATGCAGGCGCGCCACGGCGTCGGCGCCGTCGGCGGCCAGTCCGGCATGCGGCCGCGCTTCCTTCAGGACCACCTTCTCGCCGGTGCGGTTGTCACGGGCGGCGTACACGCCACCGCCGTTGGAGAAGTGCAGCGCCTTCTCGACGGTGTACGGCATGGCGTCGACCGTGACCGCGGAGCGCGCGTCGAGGTGAGGCTTCAGGAAGTCGGGCGGTGTGACCCACGCGGGTATCTGGAACACCGGTCCCCGAAGGTCCGGCACGAGTTCGCCGTCGGCGTTCGCCACGGCGGGACGCAGCTCGCCGTGCTCGTCGTAGCAGTGCCGTCTGGTGAAGCTGCCGTAGCGCAGGTGGACAGGTCCGTCACCCCAGCGGATGTCACTGAGGATGTACGGACCGGCCTCGCCGGCCAGGAGAGCGGCGAGCTCCTCCGCGATGGCGCCGCACTGCTCGTCGTCGGCCGGATAGACAGTGATGAACTTGCCGCTGCCGGCCCGGTCCGCGTACTTGGCGTTGCGGTTGTGCAGCAGATACCGGCTCGGCATGAACTTGAAGGCGATGTCCCGTGCGACGCAGTAGGTCCACACCCGGGCGAGGACCGATTCGGCGTTGTCGAGACAGGCTGAGACATGGACCTTCCAGCCCTGGGAGGGCAGTTCGGTGTCGACCGGGCGGAGTGCGAGCCAATCGCCGGACTGGTTGCGCTGCCAGCCGGCGGGGACGGGGCGGCGTGCGGGCTCGTACAGGGAGGTGCGTCCGGCGTTGTCGGTGAGCGACAGCCGGTGCGGCGCGTCATAGAAGTGCCGGTCTGCGTCGCAGAAGACGGCGTACCCCTTGTTCACGCGAACTCCCTCGGTCGATGACGGCACTGACGCTGTCACGCCGTGGAGAGGCTCCGACAGTCACGGCTGTCACCTTCGACCTGTGCAGAACGCACGGGTAACAACCGCCCTGCCGGTCACCTTGGTGTTTTACTGTTCGTCCATCGCTGGATAAAGTGTCCAGCATCATGGTGGGCAGGATGGGCGGGAGGAAACTGGTGGAAGACCGGCGCGGACCCGAGGACCTGCATGGCGGCGAGGATCTGTCCGGCGGCGAAGAGGTGCCGGTACCTGTTCCGCACCTCGTCGACGAGCGTTCCGGCAGGACGTACGAGCTCGACGCCCGCCGCTGGCGCGGTGACGACGGCGCGCCGCTGAGCGTCTCGCCGCTGCCGGGCCTCACCCCGGCGGACATCGACAGCGGCACGCGTTCCCTCTGGCGCTACCGCGCTGCGCTGCCCTCGGCCGTCGGCCGGCCGGTCACCCTGGGCGAGGGGAGCACCCCGCTGCTCGACAAGGAGTGGGACGGCGCGCGCGTCGGCTTCAAGGCGGAGTGGTTCAACCCCACCGGAAGCTTCAAGGACCGTGGCAGCAGCGTCATGATCTCGGCGCTGGCGGCAGCCGGGGTGTGCGAGGTGATCGAGGACAGCTCGGGCAACGGCGGCTCGTCGGTCGCCGCCTACTGTGCCGCGGCCGGTATCGGAGCCTCGATCCTCGTGCCGGAGGGAACCTCACCGGCGAAGGTGCTCCAGACCCGGGCATTCGGCGCCACCATCGAGCCCGTCCCCGGCGGGCGGGACGCGACCGCCGCCGAGGCCCTGCGCCGCTCCGACCGCACGTGCTACGCCGGGCACAACTGGAACCCCTTCTTTCTCCAGGGCACCAAGACTCTTGCCTACGAGCTGTGGGAGGACCTCGGCTTCGCCGCCCCGGACACGGTGGTCACCGTGGCAGGAGCGGGCAGCCTCGTCCTCGGCCTCGATCTCGGGTTCTCCGAACTGCTGACGACGGGTCAGATCAGCAGGCGACCACGGCTGTTGGTGGCGCAGCCCGCCGCGTGCGCCCCCATCCATGCCGCGTTTCACGGCGCCCCGGCACCCTCGTTCGGCCCGACGATCGCCGAGGGTACCGCCATCCGTACGCCCGTCCGGCTGCCCGAAGTGGTGGCCGCCGTCCGCCGGTCCGGTGGAGACATGGCGGCGATTCCCGAGGCCGCCATCGTCGGAGCCGTCCGCCGACTCGCCGGCACCGGGCTGTACGTCGAACCCACGAGTGCGACCGCCGTAGCGGCCATCGATGTCTTCCGGGAGCGGGGCGTCATCCGCGAAGGAGAGACGATGGTGGTGGTGCTGACCGGTTCCGGGCTCAAGGCGGCGACCGCGATGGGGAACGTGTTCACGGAAGGCACTGTCGCGTGAGCGCCGCGGCCCGGGGGCACGAGCGCGCGGAGGACGAACTTCTCCTGCGCGAAGGGGAGAAGATCGTCGTCGCACTGGGGCGGATGTTCCCGGGGCTCTGCGAGGTCGTCCTGCACGACCTCCGCGATCCGGACCATGCCGTCCGGGCGATCGAGAACAACCTGTCCGGCCGCACCGTGGGTGACCCGGCGACCGAACTCGGCCTCGCCCGGATCGCGGATCCCGACTACCCGAGCGTTCTTCAGAATTACCCCAATCGCTTTCCCGACGGCCGTCCCGCCAAGAGCACTTCCATCGGTCTCAAGAACAGCAGGGGCGACTATGTGGCGGCGATCTGCCTCAATCTGGATGTCTCCCTCTTCGCCACGGCGGCCCGGAGCCTCGCCGGACTGGTGCGAACCGAGGAGCCCGACGTATCGCTGGAGGAAACTCTCCGGGCCCGCAGCAGCGGCGAACTGCGCGCGGTTGTCGAGGAGTTCTCTGCCGCGCGGGGTCATACCCCGCGCAGCCTCGATGCCGCATCCCGGCGTGCATTGGTGCGTTCGCTCAAAGAGCGCGGCTTTCTTCAGGTGAAGCACTCGGTGCAGGCGCTCACGGACCTCCTGGGCGTCTCCCGGGCGACGGTCTACAACTACCTCCGCTGAGGGCTGCTCCGTGATTGCCGGTGGACAGCGCGCGGCGTCGGATGCGGGGCTCGGACGGCGGAGGGCCGCGAAAAACGGGCATAAAGGGCAGGGCTATGTCCGAAAAGTCATGGCATAGGTAATTATTCGCCATGCGGCGCAATGTCCGAATTAGGGGAACCGGAGGGGATTTACTTTCTTTCGTGCGGCCCCGCGGACTGCTCGACTTCGCAATTGGTTGCAGTGAAATGGGTCACTCCGCAGGGAAATCGCGATCAATGCCCGTCGGCCCAGATCTGTTCTGTGTAAAGAAAGTTGAACCTCTCGCCCGATGCGGCCCGGCGGTATTTACCCCCATTGGATCATCCCGGGGGGTTTACGTCGGGAATTCGGGGCTTGTTCCGTCCGGCTCGCCTCGCTTAACGTCACGGTCAATCCGGGTGGAACGCCGAATCCTGCCGCCACCCGTAAACCACGACCACTGACCCATGGCAGGAGCGGGGGAACCAGGTAAGCCGCCGATCCGTAACCCGGAACGGCTCGGGGTCAAGTCGCATTCAATGCGGCCGGGCATCTCCAGTCCGCACCCGACAGCTCACCTCGCAGGCGACGGAGAGGAATGCGTCATGGCTGCAAAGGGTAAGCACCGCCGTCCCAAGACCAGTTCATTGACCCGGGGCATTGTCGCCGCGGGCACGGGTGGGGCCGCTCTGGTCCTCCCGGTGATCGGGGCGACCACCGCCGGCGCCGCCCCGGCGACGACGCACCCGTCCCTGGGCCACCAGGCCGTGGCCCCCGCCGCGCCGGCTCCCGCGAAGAAGGCCCCCTCGACCTACTCGGTCGTCGCCGGTGACTCCCTGTCCTCGATCGCGGACCAGCTCGCCGTGAGCGGCGGCTGGAAGAAGCTCTACCAGGACAACCGCAGAGCCGTCGGCGCGGACCCGGCACTCATCCACCCCGGCCTGAAGCTCTCCGTCGGCAAGAAGGCCACGGCGGACGCCCCCACCCCGGCCAGGACCTCCACCGAGCGGGCGGACCGCTCCGAGCGGGCGTCCACGCCGGCCGTCGAGACCGTTGCGAAGGCCGCGCCGGCCGAGCAGGCCGCACCGGCCAAGAGCTACACGAACGACCTCGACGGCTGGATCAAGGAGTCGCTGGACGTCATGGCCCAGCACGGCATCCCCGGCTCGTACGAGGGCATCCACCGCAACATCATGCGTGAGTCCTCGGGCAACCCGCTGGCGATCAACAACTGGGACTCCAACGCTGCGGCCGGAACCCCCTCCAAGGGTCTGCTCCAGGTCATCCAGCCGACGTTCCTGGCCTACCACGTGCCCGGCACGGCGATGGACAGCTACGACCCCGTCGCCAACATCACCGCCGCGTGCAACTACGCCGCCGACCGCTACGGCTCGATCGACAACGTGAACGGTCCCTACTGAGCCGCCGCCCACTGAGCCGAGGCCTGACACGGCGCGGCCCAGCAGCGCCGAGGCGCCGGTCCCACCTGACGGGGGACCGGCGCCTCGGCGCTTTCGCGAACCTCAGAGTTTCTCCAGGGGCTTCTCGAGCGACCGCCGGCGTCGGACGGAGCCCTGCAGAGGCCCACGCGCCGCGGCCGCCGCGGAGTGCAGAGCCCGCAGCGCCAGCAGGAGCACTCCTATGTCGTCGAGAAAGATGGGGTCTGGAAGCAGATCGACCGGGCTGACGGCGTAGACGAGCGAGCCCCAGAAGAGTGCCTTGTTCTTCAGCGGCACCCCGGCCTCGCGCAGCACGGCGCGCGCCTTCACCACCCTGACCGCCAGCACCACGGTCACCACCAGCATCGCCAGAACCACAGCCGCTGCGACGATCAGAGTGACCGTCAGTTCGGTACTCATCGTGCGGTCTCCTCGGGGTGGACGCCGGTCCGTCTCTACCCGTGTTCCCTCCGCGCCGGCGTCCATGGGCATACGGGGGCAGTTGTCCCTCGAACCGGTGACCCGCGCCGCTCAGGGGTCACGACGTACGGTGGGGGGATGAACGCAGACCCGCTGCCGCCGATCGTGGTGGTTCTCCCGGACGGACAGGAGGTCCGTGGCCTGGTGCACTCCCGGCTCCAGACCTCGCGCGGATGGATGTACCAGGTCGGTGTGCCCATGTGGCGGACGACGGCCGAGGAGTGGGTGGAGCCGGCCGAGTTGGCGCTGTGGGTGCCCGCCGAATACGTCCGGCCCATGGAGGGTGTCCCGTACGAGGACATCCCCACCCAGCAGGCGGCACCGGCGTCCGCGTCCGCAACTGCCGCTGCGGTACCGCCCGCTGCCGCGGCACCCGCACCCGAGCCGGACGGGGTGCTCATCCCCGCGGCAACCCCCGCGGTGGAGGCGGGTGAGTCGCGGCGGGCCTGGCGCATCGAGCGGTTGCCGCGGGAACGCGGCCGCCCCGGCTGGAACGTGGTGCACGTCCATGACTGCGAGGACGCGGACGACGGCGATGTACTCGACCTCGACCAGACCCTGATGGTGCTCCGGCGCCCGGGCACCAGAGCCTGCGCGAAGTGCGGCGCCGCCGAAACCCTGACCCCGTTGCAGTGAGAGCGGCAGTGTGACCGAGGCGGTCGAAACTGCCCGAAGTCTTCGAACAGCATGACTCGTTGTGAGTGTGAGCACCGTCGATACCTCCCCGGACGTTCAGTGGAGCGTTGTTTGTAGGTAGCATCCGGCACCACAACTGGTATGCGAGGAAAGTGAGCTGTCATGCCGGAGCACAACCCCAACCACCTCCAGTCCCACTACGCCCAGCAGGTTGCCGCCGACCTGGAGAACAACTCCTCCGAGCAGGAGCGCATCAGGTCCGAGGTGGCCGCGTTGCAGGCACAGCTGGAGACGTTGCAGAAGGACCACGAACTGCTGGTGAGCATGCAGGCCGCTCTCGGTGGCACACCGGCGAAGAGCACTAAGGCGGCCAAGGACGCCAAGCCGGCGAAGACCGCCACGGGCGCCAAGGGCGCTACCGTCCCGAAGGCGCGACGCGCGAGCGGATCCGCAACCACGGTCGCCGCAACCACCGCCAAGGACCAGAGCAAGGCCGCCAAGAAGCCGGCGGCAACCACCACCGCGAAGAGCTCCACCGCACCCAGGACCACCACGGCGGCCAAGTCCGGCACCGCGCCCAAGACCACCGCCACGCCCCTGCGGGAGCTCGCCGTCGGCATCCTGGGGCGGCGCCAGGAGCCCTGGTCCGCGGCCGAAGTCACCGAGGAGCTGACACGTGCGCACCCCGACCGCCCGCTGACCGTGCAGTTGGTGCGCAACGCCCTCGAGGCGTCCGTCGCCAAGAACCAGAGTGAGCGCTCCAAGCAGCAGAACTCCGTGTACTACACGGCGGTCGGCAAGAAGGCCGCGGCGGACGAGCCGGCGGTTGCGGCGAGCACACCGGACGCCTGACACCGGCTGCGCGACACCCCTCGGGCGCCCGCCGGGCAGGTCCGCCGACGGACACACCCCCGCCCGGGGGTCAGGAGACTTCCTTGATGACGGCGTTTCCCGCGGCCGCGGCTCGCGCGTAGAAGCCACGCACGATGTCCACGCCGGCGGCCAGGGAACCGTCCTCGATGACGCTCTCCGTCCGAAGGGTGCCGTCCGGCTGCCGGATGTCCGTACTGAACGAATAGAAGGTGGCCTTCTCCAGGAGGTCGCCACGACATGCGATCAGTGTCGGGACGTCGAGGCCCTGAAGGAAGGAGTGGACGGCACTCACCCGGTCCGGCATGAGCAACAAGGGGTTGTAGAGCCGTCCTTGGTTGCCGCCCCGCTCGGCGAGGACGAGTCCGCCCATCACCACGTCACGGGCGGGCGCCGGTGCGGTGGTGAGCAGTTCACCATCCTCGTCGAAGCTCTCGGCGCCGGTGAGCAGCACATGAAGGGCGTCCCAGTTGCGGCGGACCTCGCTGGTCTCCTCGATCACCCTTGGGTAGGCCGTCCCGTCCTCGTCGTCCTCGAACACGACGTCGTTCCAGGCGAGCCGCAGCCGCTCCCGTCCGGCCGACGGGCCCTCCGGGTGCTCCAGGAGCTCTGCGATCTGCGCTGCGTCGTGCCGTGTGAGCGTCAGCCATAGGGACATCCCGCCACCCTACGGAGTGTGGCGCTCCCGCACGATCACCGGCCGACGGTGTTCTGTGCGGCGGCGAGTTCGCGCACCGTTGCCATGTCGCTGAAGGGCAGCAACTGCTCGCCGACGATCTGGTAGGGCTCGCTGCCCTTGCCCGCGACGAGAACGATGTCGTGCGGTCCGGCGGCGGCGAGGGCGATGCCGATGGCCCGGCGGCGGTCCGCGCACCGTTCGAAACGGCTGTCAGCGGCCAGCAGGCCGGGAGTGATCTGGTCCAGGATGGCTTCGGGGTCCTCGTCGCGCGGGTTGTCGGAGGTGAGGACGACCAGATCGGAGAGTCTCCCGGCGATCTCGCCCATCTGCGCGCGCTTGGTGGTGTCCCTGTCGCCGCCGCAGCCGAAGACGGTGATGACGTCTCCTTCGGCGAACTCCCGGATGGCGGCGAGGACTTTCTCCAGCGAGTCGGGCGAGTGGGCGTAGTCCACGATCACGGCGGTGCCGGACGGGGTCTGGTATCGCTCGAAGCGGCCGGGGACGGGAGGCATCGCGCCGAGCGCGGCGATGAGTCCCGGCAGGTCATGGCCCAGCAGGTGGCAGGCCGCGACGGTGGCCAGTGCGTTCGACACCGAGAACCGTCCCGGTACCGGGACGGCCGCCGGGTAGTCCTGTCCGGCGTGATGAAGGGTGAAGCGTGTGCCGAACGCGTCCATACGGAGACCGCTCGCCCGGTAGTCGGCCTCGCTGTCGATGGCATAGGTGGTCACCGCGCCCGGCATCATCGCGCTGATGCCGGCGCCCACCGGGTCGCCCGCGTTCACCACGGCACGTCGGCACAGCCCCTGGAACAGCCGCAGTTTGGCGTCCCGGTAGTTCTCCATCGTGCCGTGGTCGTCCAGGTGGTCCTGGGTGAGGTTGGTGAAGATGCCGACGTCGATGAAGGCGTTGTCGACGCGGCGGTTCAACAGGCCCATCGAGGTGGCCTCCAGGACGACCGTGCTCACCGCGCGGTCGCGCATATGGCCCAGCAGGTATTGGAAGTCGGGGGACTCGGGGGTGGTGAGGACGGACCTCGGCATGGGGATCAGCTCGTCGCCGATCCGGCTGCCGGCCGTCCCGATGACACCCACCCGGGCCTCTTCGGAGATCCGCAGCACGGACTCCACCATGTACGACACCGAGGTTTTCCCGTTGGTGCCGGTCACGGCGATCATGTCCATCTGCCGTCCGGGCTCGCCGTAGAACCTTGAGGTGACGACCGCGGCGGCGGTGCGCGCGTCCGGGACCCGCACCACACACACGGGTGCGCCCGCCCGTGCCGCCGGCAGGAGGGCGGGGGAGGAGGCGTCGACGAGTACGGCCACGGCGCCGCGCGCCAGGGCCGGGCCGACCGCTTCGGGACCGCCCTCGCGGTGACCGGGGACCGCGATGAACAGCGACCCGGGCGACACCCGATGGGCGTCGAAGCACGTTCCCGCGGTGATCACCGTATCGGGATCGCCCGCGAGGACCTCGTGCTCGTGCCCGGCCAGCAGTTCGCTCAACTTCACAGGGGTCCTCTCTGGGTGCGGACAGTCCGGTGGCGTGCCCTCGCCGACAGGGGCGACGGCACGCCGAACGGCCGCGGGAGTGGTGCAGGGGGAGTGCGTGGTGAGAAAGGCGCGGGCCGCGGACGCGGGCCCGCCACCGGTGGAGCGGGGAGAACCAGGGCAGGCGCCCGTCCCGGGCCGCACAGGGTTCGTGCCGCGGACGGGAGTCGGTGCCCGGGCAAGGCGCGGTCAGGACATGGAGCTAGCCGTGGCCGTGCAACGCGCGGCAATGGATCCGCGGCGTGAAGGGGCGCATCGCGGACGGGGCCCTTCGCAGGCACTCCCTCATCGCGTCTGTGCAACCCATGGGGGGAGTGTACGTGGCGCGGAGCACACCGAAATCCACTCTCGGCCGTCATGGCAGCGGACTGTGCGGTCACACCTGGGTGACCGCACGTCAGCGGTCGCAGCCGGCGCGCAAAGCCGGAGCAGGACCCGCCGCCGCGAGCGAGCCCTGCTCTCCCCCTGGTGTCACTGCCGCGGCGACGCGCCCTCGGCCATCGCCAGCAGTTCCTGGAGCCGCAGGCCGCGCGCCGCGTTCAGGGGGTGATCGGTACCGGAACGGACCGCGGCCGCGAATTCGCGGCGCAGGACCGGCCAGCACTCGTCGTGGTCCATGCCCGCTGTGTCATAGACGAGTTCGTCGCCCGGCCCGAACAACTCGATCCGCGTCCGGGCCCGTTCCAGTTTCACCGACCCGGACAGCGACGCCTGGCTGACCGCTCCGTCGGCATGCTCACAGGTCAGCTCGATCCAGCGGCGGGGGTCACCGGTGCTGCGTATCGAGGTGATGGGGCCGACGGCTACGTCGAGCAGGTCGAGCAGATGCGGACCGAGGTCCAGCAGGGCGCCCTGTTCGAGACGCCAGGTGGTGGCGAAGTCCCCGCCGAGGAACGCCCCGTGGAGGTAGCAGGACCGCGCTCCGCTCACCGCCAGGCCTGCCGCGCGGGCGAGGAAGTCCCGGGTGCGGGGGTGGTAGCGCTTGGTCAGGACGAGCTGGGTCACGACCTTGTGCTCGGCGACGGCGTCGGCGACCCTGCGGGCTGACGCGAGGTCGGGGCCGAGCGGCTTCTCCAGCAACATCGGCCGCCCCGCTTTCGCGGCCCGCACGGCGAGTTCCGCCTGCACCGCCGGGGGGACGGCGAAGGCGACCGCCTCGCACTGGTCCAGCAGTTCGTCGAAGGACCCGGCGACCTTCGCGCCGTAGGGAGCGGCCGTCTCCTGGGCCGCCTCGGGGCGCCGTGCCCAGACCGCTGTCAATGTCGTCTCGGGGCCGGCGGCGAGCATCCGGGCGTGCATCGCCCTGGCCCAGGGACCGGCGCCGACCAGTCCGACCCGCACGGGAGCCGGGAGTGAGTCGTCCGAAGGTGAGGGGTGGTGCACGGGTGCTCCTGGGAGGACGGCGCGAACGGCGCGGGGGAGGTGATCAGGAGGATGAGCCGGTCGTGGCCTGGAGGCGCGCGTCGGCCAGTTCGGGGGAGTAGAGGTGTTCCACCACCATCGCGCCCGCTCCGGTGAGGGCCGCGTGTTCGCCGAGCCGGGAGGTGACCACGTCGAGGTGGGCGGTGGTGCGCGGCATGGCCCGCTGGTAGAGGAGTTCCCTGACACCGGTGAGGAAGGGGGTGCTCGCGAGGTCACCGGCGAGCACGAGGACGCCCGGGTTGAGGAGGGTCACGACCGTCACCAGCACCTCACCGACCCGTTGCCCCGCCTGACGCGCCAGCCGTACGGCATCGGGCTGCCCGGCGGCGAGATGGGTGCGTACGTCGGAACCGGAGGAGGTGGGGACACCCGCCGCGGCCAGTTGCCCGGCGATGGCCCGGCCGCTGGCCACGGCGGCGAGGCAGCCGTAGGACCCGCACATGCACAGCGCGTCCGAGCGGTCGTGCAGCCGGATATGGCCGATGTCGCCGGCGCCGCCGTCGATGCCCCGGTAGGGCTCACCGCCGACGACGACTCCGGCACCGATACCGGTGGAGACCTTGACGAGGACGAAGGCCGAGCAGTCCGGGTAGTGGTAACGCTGTTCGGCGTACGCCATGAGGTTGGCGTCGTTGTCGACGAGGACCGGTACGGGGTCCGCCGCCGAACGCACCTGCCGGGCGTACGCCTCCTGCATCCGCGACCGGATCGGGTACTCGTCCCATCCCGGCATGATCGGGGGCTGCACGACCCGCCCAGTGTCCCAGTCGACGGGACCGGGCACCGACAGCCCGATCCCGCACACCGCGGCCGCGTCGACGGCAGCGCGGGCGAGCAGGTCCGGGAACCAGGAGGCGACGGTGTCCAGGACCAGCTCGGGACCGTCGGCGATGAGCAGGTTCGCGGTGTGCTCGGCCAGGATGCGGCCCGAGAGGTCGATGACGGCGGCCCGCCCGTGCCGGGTCTCCAGGTCGACGGCGAGCACCACGGCGTGTGTGGAGTCGAACTCCAGACGCACCGAGGGGCGCCCACCGGTCGACGTCCCCGTGGTGTGGGACAACCAGCCCGCGTCGAAGAGCTGGTCGAGGCGGTGCCCCACGGTGGAGCGGGAGAGCCCCGTGGCGAGTTGGAGCTCACCCCGTGTGGTGGCCTGTCCGCTGCGGATCAGTTGCAGCAGATGGCCTGCACTCGCCTGGTTCGCCGGCATGGTTCTCGACTCCTAGCTCTTGTCCGCGCCGCTGGTCAGACCCTCGGTCAGCAAACGCTCCGCGGCGAAGAACAACAGCACCACGGGAATGGTCAACACGACGGAGCCTGCCATGAGGACGGTCTTCGGGACCTCGATTCCGTTGGCGAGCTGCTGCAGGCCGAGGGAAACCGTCCAGGCGTCGGGGTCCGCCGCCAGGAAGAGGAGCGCGAAGAGGAACTCGTTCCACGCGATCATGAAGACATACAGCCCGGTCGCCATCAGGGACGGCAGTGCCAGCGGAAGGATCACCTTGCGCAGTGCCTGGAAGCGGGTGCAGCCGTCGAGCGCCGCCGCCTCCTCGATGCTGTACGGGATGGTCACGAAGTAGTTCTTCATCATGTAGATCGACACGGGCACCGTCTGGGCGATGTAGACGATGGCGAGGCCCAGCAGGCTCCCGGACAGCCCGACCTTGGCGAACATCACGAAGAGCGGGACGGCCAGCAGGGTCGATGGGAAGAGGTAGACGGCGAGGAAGATCGCGCCCACCTGCCGGCTGCCGAAGAACTTCAGCCGGCTGATCGCATAGGCACCGGGCACGGCGGCGGCGAGGGTGAGCAGCACGGTCCCGAGGGAGACCGCCGCGGAGTTCCCCAGCAGGCGCAGGAACCCCTGGCCGCCTTCGGAGGTCGGCCGCAGCACCGCGCGGTAGGTGTCGAGCGTGAAGTCCGTCGCCGACACCCACAGGGAGCCGGGGTCCAGCAGCAGTGCGTCGATCGGCTTCACCGACAGCAGGAGCATGTAGTAGAAGGGCACGATGGTGATGACGGCCAGGAAGGCGATGGTCAGCCACCGCAGCACTCCGAACAGTCTCTCCTCGAACTGGGTACGGGTCATGACTCCTCCTCCTGGACCCTCTTTGCGAAGAACATGAAGTAGATGCCGAGCAGGACGACCAGCACGCCGGCCAGGACCAGGGCCTGAGCGGCGGCCGCGCCGACGTCGTAGCGGGCGGTGAGGAAGTCGTAGACACGCACGGCCACGACATCGGTGCCCGAGCCGCCGCCGGTGAGCAGATAGACGTCGTCGAACTTGTTGAACGTCATGATGAAGCGCAGGACGCACAGCAGGGCCATGACGGGCATCAGCTGCGGCAGCAGTATGTGGCGGAACCTCTGCGTGGGGGTGGCGCCGTCCACCCGGGCGGCCTCTTCGAGGCTGACCGGGACCGCCTGCAGCCTGGCCAGCAGGAACAGGAAGGCGAAGGGGAAGTACCGCCATATCTCGAAGGTGATGACCGTCAGCAGCGCGAGAGGGATGTCGATGTGCGCGCCGAGGATGTTCATCTCGTACGAGCGGGTGGACAGGAACGCGATCGGGTCGTCCCAGCCGAGTAGCTTCGAGCCCCACTCGTTGACGATGCCGTACTGCGGGCTGAGCGCCACTTCCCAGGCGAAGGCGACGGCGACGACGGGTGCGACGTACGGCAGCAGCATCGAGCCGCGCAGCACACCTCGGCCCCGGAAGGGCTTGCGCAGGGCCAGCGCGGCGACGAGGCCGAGCAGCACGGATCCGGCGGTGGCTCCCACGGTGTAGATCAGTGTGGTGCTGAGGCTGGACCAGAATCCGGCGGAGCCGAAGACCTTGTCGAAGTTGTCCAGGGACCAGTTCCCGAACAGGCTCATGCTCTGGATGTCGACCAGCCTGGCGTTCTGGAAGGCCAGCAGGACGGTCCACAGGATCGGGATGATGACGACGACCAGGACGACCAGGAAGGTCGGGGTGACGAAGGCGAGTCCGACTCGGTTCTGGCGTTGTCCGGAGGTGAGAGGGCGGCGCTTCGGTGCGCCGGGTGGTGCAGTGGTCATGGCAATCCTCGACGGGGCGGCGGGGCCGCGGTTACTGGAGGGACTTCTGCAGGGCGGAGACTTCCTCGTCCGCCTCGCGGGCGGCCTCGCTCGGCGAGAGCTGGCCGCTCGTCATGGCGCCGAGCGCCTTGGGAACGGGCAGTTCGCCGTTGGTGGCGCCGACCAGGGCACCCTGGCCCTCGGTGATGCCCCAGCGCTTCATGTTGCCGACGCCCTGGGTCAGTTGGTCCAGCAGCGCCGCGGAGTACACCTCGTTCATGGGCTTGCGGGTGTCCACGCCGACCTCGCTCGCACGCCAGGCGCGCTCGTAGCGTTCCGGGTCGTCTGCGGTGCCCGGGCGGACGGGGATCTTGCCCTCGGGCGCCATGCCGATCCAGTCCTCGTAGCCGCTGTTCATCATGTACTCGATGAACTTCTTGGACGCGGCGGTCTCCGCGGTCCTGGTGACCGCCCAGGACGTGACCTCGCCGAACTGGGCGGGCTCGGCGCCGTCGGTTCCCTTGAGCGCGGTGACGACGCCGCTGTTGTCCGAGAGGAATTCCTTGTCCTTCTTGCACGCGGGGCAGCTGGGCAGTGCGTCGTCGCGCAGCCCGGCCAGTTCGTCGAGGAGGAAGGAGGACCAGACGATCATCGACGAGGTGCCCGAGAAGTAGGCGGCCCGGGTGGAGTCGACGGACTGGGTGCCGGGGGCTCCGTAGGTGCGGCCGAGCTTGTCGTACAGATCGAAGGAGGTCGTGCAGGCCGGGGAGTCCAGCTGCACCTCTCCCTGCTCGTCGACGAGACGGCAGCCGTTGGCGAGGGCGAGGTTCTCGAAGCTCTGCTGGGTGAAGACGTCGCCGGGGTCGGTGGCGACCGAGATGCCGTCACGGCCCTTCGTGTCGAGGCCCTTGGCGGCCTGGAGCAGCTTGGCGTAGGTGTCGGGGACCGGCAGCCCGGCCTGGGCGAGCAGGTCCTTGCGGTAGACGAGGAGCTGCAGCCAGGCGTCGGAGGGGACGGCCAGTTGCGTGTTGCCCTCCGAGGTGAGCCGCAGGGCGTTCGCGTTGAACGTCTTCGTGCCGAGGCTGTCGACGATCTCGCGGCTGACCTGCGTGTTCAGCAGTTTGTTGCTGTACATCTGCCAGACCTGGCCCATGGGGACCGCGCCGATGACATCGGGCAGCTTGCCGGCGGCGGCCGCCGACATGATCAGCTGGGGCAGCTGGCCCTCGTCCACGCCGACGAGGTCGACCTTGATCCCGGTCTGCTTCTCGAACCGGTCGATGATCTTGTTGGTCGCCGCCATCCGAGGAGGAAGGTTCTCCTGGGACCACACGGTGATCCTGTTGTCCGGCCGGGCCGCGTCGCCGGGATCGGCGCAGCCGGCGAGGCCGCCTAGGGCCACGATCGCCGCCAGGCCCGTCGCCGTCGCCTTTGACCGACGGATCCACTTGAGCATGTGATGTCCTCACCGTGCTTATGTCGAGTTCGAAAGCATCTCAGCACCACTTTTGCGTCTTGACAAGACATAAGCCTGGGATATCTTCGACCTAAGTGGAGAGTCCAACCCCCTCGGAGCCCCTCGTGGAACGTGTTGTCCAGTTCGCCGGCCCCCGCCAGGTCGAAGTCGCCGAGCACGCCAGTGCCGCGCTGCCGCCCGGCCACCTACGGGTCCGCACCCGCTACTCCGGCATCTCGGCCGGCACCGAACTCACGGCCTACCGGGGCACGAACCCCTACCTCACCCGCACCTGGGACCCCGAGGCGCGACTCTTCCGCGACGGCGCGGCCGGGATCGAATACCCCGTCGCGGGCTGGGGCTACTCCGAGGTCGGCGAGGTCACCGAGGTCTCGCCCGAGCTCGTCGGCACCCCCGGCATGCCCGTCGTGGGCGACCTGGTCTGGGGCATCTGGGGCCACCGCAGCGAAGGCATCGTCCCCGCCGAGCGCATGCGCGGCCACACCCTGCCCGACGGGCTGGAGCCGCTGGCCGGAGCGTTCGCCCGCGTCGGTGCCATCGCGTACAACGCGGTCCTCTCCGCCGACATCCACCTCGGCGAGGACGTGGCCGTCTTCGGCCAGGGTGTCATCGGACTGCTCGCCACCCGCCTCGCGCATCTGAACGGCGCACGGGTCACCGCGGTCGACGCCCTCGACAGCCGGCTCGCCACCGCCAAGGAGTACGGAGCGGTCCACACGCTCAACGCCCGTACCGACGCCGTCGCCGAGCGCATCCGCGAAGCCACCGGCGGCCGTGGCGCCGACACCGCGATCGAGATCAGCGGCGCCTACCCGGCTCTCCACGAAGCCCTGCGGTCCGTCGCCGTCGACGGCCGTGTCGTCGCCTCCGGCTTCTACCAGGGAGACGGCGTGGGACTAAGGCTCGGCGACGAGTTCCACCACAACCGCGTCCAGCTGATCTGCTCCCAGATCGGCGGCGTACCACCGCAGTTGTCCGCCCGCTGGAGCGTCGAGCGCCTGCAGCAGACCTTCCTCGCCCTGGTCGCCTCCGGCCAGGTCGACGCCCGGTCCCTCGTCAGCCATGTCGTGCCCGTCGAGGAAGCCGCCGACGCCTACCACCTGCTCGACGAGCGACCCGCCGAAGCGCTCCAGATCGTCCTGGCATTCTGAAAGGCCATCCACCCATGCTCAAGACCGCTTGCCAGGAACAACTGCTGCCCGGCGACACCCTCCAGGAGAAGTGGGACTTCGCCCAGGCCGCGGGCTACGACGCGATCGAGCTGCGCGGCAAGGGGGACCGCCACTTCGAGGGCCGGCTCCCCGAACTGCGCGCCGCCCTCAAGGACGGCGTCGTCATGCCCACGGTCTGCGTCGACATGCTGCACTTCTTCGGGGCGTTCGACGCGGACCTGCGCCGCGACGCCATCGACCAGATGAAGTCCCAGCTGTCCGTCATCGGCGAACTGGGCGGCACGGGTGCCCAGACGCCCGCCTCGTACGGCATGTTCTCCCGCCGGCTGCCCCCCTTCGAACCGCCCCGCGGCGAGGACGAGGAACGCACCGTCCTGCTCGAAGGCCTCACCGAACTGGGCGAGCACGCCCGGCGCGAAGGCGTGACCCTCTACCTCGAACCCCTCAACCGGTACGAGGACCACATGGTCAACCGCATCGAACAGGCCGTGGAACTGATCCGCGCCGTCGGCCTGGACTCGGTGAAGATCGGCATCGACAGCTACCACATGAACATCGAGGAGGCCGACCCCGCCGCCTCGATCCTCGCCGCCGCGCCGTACATCGGACACGCCCAGGTCAGCGACTCCAACCGGTTCCAGCCCGGCGCCGGACATCTCGACTGGCCGGCCTGGCTCTCCGCGCTGCACACCATCGGCTACGGCGGGTACCTCGCCGTCGAATGCCGCCTCACCGGCGACTCGATTGCCGCGGTCCGTTCCATTCCCGGCTTCCTGCGCAGGTCGGGAGCATGACGATCGCTTTCGCCGACGCCCCGAGCGCCGTCCGCGACCACCGCAGCGTGGAGCGTGAGGCCGCCCGGGTGCTGCTGACCAACTGGACCGGCGCGTCGACCGTGCCGTCCCACACCCTCTACCCGCACCAGTGGAGCTGGGACTCCGCCTTCATCGCCATCGGGCTGCGCCACCTCTCACCGCGCCGCGCACAGCGCGAACTGGAGACCCTGCTCGGCGGCCAGTGGGCCGACGGACGCATTCCCCACATCGTCTTCAACCCCGCGGTTCCGCTCGACGCCTACTTCCCGAGCCCCGACTTCTGGCAGTCGACCTCCGCGGGCCGGGACGCGGGCGCACCGGCGGACATCGAGACCTCCGGCATCGTCCAGCCGCCCGTCCACGCGCTCGCGGCCGCGCTCGTCCACGAGAGCGACCCCGAGACCTCCCGGCGCCGCGGCTTCCTCGAACGGCTCTACCCACGACTCGTCGCCTGGCACCGCTACCTCACCCACCACCGGGACTTCGGCGGCCGGGGACTGGCGGCCGTCCTGCACCCGTGGGAGCCGGGCATGGACAACAGCCCCTGCTGGGACGAGCCCCTCGCCCGCGTCGAGCCCGCACCCGCCGCCTCGTTCCGCCGCGCCGACCTCACCCACGGCGACGCCGCCGACCGCCCCACCGATCTGGACTACGGACGCTATGTCCGTCTGGCCGGCGACTACCGCGACAACGGTTATCGCGACGCCGGCACCGAGCACTCCTTCGTCGTCGAGGACCCCGGGTTCAACGCCCTGCTGATCCTGTCCGAGTACGCGCTCGCCGACATCGCCCAGGCCCTGGGCCACGACGCCGAAGCCCACCGGGCACAGGCCCGCCGGCTCACCGACGCCCTGGTGGACCGGCTGTGGGACGAAGAGGCCGGCCTCTTCCTCTGCCACGACGTACGGGCCGGGCGGCCCATCGGGGAGAAGAGCGTCACCGGCCTGCTGCCGCTCGCCGTTCCCGGCCTCCCCGGCAACATCGCCCGGACCCTGCTGCGTACCACGGCCGGTGAGCACTTCGGTCTCGGCTCGACCACCGCCCTCACCCCCAGCTACGACCTGCGCGGCCACGCCTTCGATCCCTCGCGCTACTGGCGCGGGCCCGCCTGGTTCAACATCAACTGGGTGCTGGAACGCGGGCTGCGCCACTACGGCACCGCGGACTGCGCCGACACCCTGCGGCAGGCCGTCCTCACGGCCGGCGCGGAGTCCGGCTTCGCCGAGTACGTCGACCCGTACACCGGCCGGGCCCGGGGGACCACCGACTTCAGCTGGACCGCCGCCGTCGTCCTCGACCTGCTGGCCGACGTCAACCGCGGGGGACGTACACGATGACGGCACCTCAGCTGCTCGTCCACGCCGGCACGTTCGCCGCACTCAGCGGCGGCGGGGACATCTCCGGCACCCGCGGCGCCTCACCCGACGGACTGTTCGTCCGCGACGCCCGCCATCTCAGCCACTGGCGCCTCACGGTGGACGGCACCGAGCCGACCGTCCTCGTGCCGGCGTACGGAGACGAGGGAGCCGCCGCCGTGCTCACCGCGGCCGCGACCCGCGACGAACCGTCACCGTGGACGCTGCACCGCCGACAGGCCCTGTTCCACGGCCGGTTGACCGAGAACCTGCGGCTCAGCAACAACACCGCACGCGAGATCGTGGTCATCGTCGCCATCGATGCCGACGCGGACTTCGCCGATCAGTTCGAGCTCCGCAGCGACCGCCGGATCTACGACAAGGCCGGCGCTCACGTCACCCTCTCGGACTCGGTGGACGGCACCCGGTTCGCCTACCACCGCGAGGAGTGGGAGGCGGACACCACGGTCACCGCCGACCCGCAGCCCGCGGTCACCCCGGCATCGCGGGGCACGCTCCGGACCCTTGCCTGGCGCGTCCGGCTCTCTCCGCACGGCACCGCGGAGATCACCGTCAGGGTCATCGCCCATGCCGGTGGTGCCGACCCGAGTCCCGTCGGGCCACCCGACGTCCGCTCGGTCCTCGCTCTGATCCGGCGCGAGAGGGACGACTTCACCGACGAGCCCCCGCTGCCCGTACGGGACGTCTCCGACGACCTCGTCCGTGCCTGCGAGCGCGGCCTGCGCGACCTCGCCCGACTCCGCGTACCGGCCGTCGGACCGGACGGCGAAGACCTCCTGATACCCGGCGCCGGCGTGCCGTGGTTCCTCACCCTCTTCGGCCGTGACTCACTGCTGACCTCCCACTTCGCGCTGCCCTACCGGCCGGGGCTCGCGGAGGCCACCCTGCGAGCCCTCGCGGCCGCCCAGGCGACCGAGCACGACGCGGCACGCATCGCCCAGCCCGGGAAGATCGTGCACGAGATCCGCCACGGCGAACTGGCCCACTTCCGACAGGTGCCCTACGGCCGCTATTACGGATCGGTCGACAGCACCCCCCTGTTCCTCACCCTGCTCCACGCCCACGCCGAGCGGACCGGAGACCCCTCCCTCGCCCGGCGGCTGGAGTCCCACGCCCGCGCCGCGGTCGGCTGGATGTTCGTTGACGGCGGCCTCGACGAGCGCGGCTACCTCACCTACGAGGCGGACACCCACGGCCTGCTGAACCAGAACTGGAAGGACTCCGAGGGAGCGGTCTGCTTCACCGACGGCACCCAGGCGACCGGCAGTATCGCTGTCGCCGAGGCGCAGGGTTACGCCTACGACGCCCTGCGCCGGTCGGCACAGCTGGCCCGCACCGTCTGGGACGACCCCTCATGGGCGGACGAGCTCGACGCCCACGCCACAATACTGCGCGAGCGCTTCCACGCCGACTTCTGGATGCCGGAGCAGAACTTCTACGCCCTCGCCCTCGACGGCGCGGGACGCCAGGTCGACGCGCTCGCCTCGGACGCCGGCCATCTGCTGTGGTCCGGCATCCTCGACGACGTCCACGCACAGGCCGTCGGCCGACGGCTGCTGGAGCCCGACTTCTTCACCGGCTGGGGTATCCGTACGCTCGCCGCGGGCCAGGACCCGCACCACCCGCTGTCGTACCACCGCGGCAGCATCTGGCCGCACGACAACGCCGTGATCACCCTCGGTCTGGCCCGCCACGGTCTGCACGCCGAAGCCGCGACCGTGACCGCCGCGCTCGTCGAGGCCGCGGCGCACCACGGCGACCGGCTGCCGGAAGTGATCGCCGGCCACACCCGGCAGGAGGACGAGGGTCCCGTCCCCTACCCCCATGCGTGCTCCCCCCAGGCCTGGGCGGCGGCGACCCCCCTCGCCCTGCTCACGGCGGCGGGAGCACGGGCGGAAACCTGACCTTCCGCCCTGCGTCTGCCGGAGCCCCACCGGGCTCCGGCAGACGTGTTTCCACGCGGCCAAAGGGGCGAACGCCCAACGATTTCTCCGCCGAACGGGCAGAGATCACCGCATCCGAACCCGGTCTCCCGACCGAAGAGTGGATGTCCGGTGACAACTCCCCGTTGAACAAAGGCGGCGTGCATGCTCGGTACGCAGGTGATGCAGAACGGCACGGGCATCCTCACCGGCCGCCCGCAGACCGGCACCCCACCGACAGCAGGCCCGGACGTCGACCGGGACGTCACCGCCGCCGTCGAGCAGGTCCTCGGCCGGTACGTGCGCGAGCGGGTGCACCATGCCTCCCGCGTCGACGCACAGTTCGCGGCCGATGTCGCGGAGCAGCTCGCCCAGTTCGTCATACGCGGTGGCAAGCGCCTGCGGGCGGGCTTCCTGTGGTGGGGCTGGCGGGCCGCCGGAGGCACCACCGACGGCGAGGAGGCGGACGCGGCACTGCGGCTCGGAGCCGCCATCGAACTGATCCAGGGGTGCGCCCTCGTCCACGACGACGTCATGGACGAGTCACCCGTGCGCCGCGGAGCACCCGCCGTGCACGCGGCCTTCGCCCAGGCGCACACCACGCAGGGAATGCGCGGATCGAGCGCCGCCTTCGGGACGGCCGCCGCGATCCTCGCCGGAGACCTCGCGCTGTCCTGGGCCGACGATCTGATGACCTCCACCGCGCTGACGTCCCCTCAGGGTTCGCGTGTCCACCGGGAGTGGCAGGCGATGCGCACGGAACTCGTCGCCGGCCAGTACCTCGACATGCATGCCCAGGCCACCGGATCCACCTCGGTGGTCGAAGCCGTACGCATCGCGGGGCTCAAGAGCGCGCTCTACACGGTCGAGCGTCCGCTGGCGCTCGGCGCCGCCCTGGCAGGGGCCGACGAACGCACCACCGACGCGCTGCGGTCCGCCGGCCGCTGCGCGGGTATCGCCTTCCAACTCCGGGACGACCTCGTCGGCGCTTTCGGGGACCCCGCGAGCACCGGCAAACCCTCGGGCGACGACCTGCGCGAGGGCAAGGCCACCTACCTCCGCGCCGTGGCCGTGCGTCTGGCCGCCACCGGCGGTGTCACGGACATCACCGACGGGCTGAACCCCGGGGGCGAGGGGCGCTCACTCACCGACGACGAGGTGGACCGGTTGCGGCAGGCCATCGAGTCGACCGGCGCCCCCGCCGTCGTCGAGGAGAAGATCGATCGCCTCGTGGAGCTGAGTGTCCGCCACCTCGCCTCCCTGGACAGCGAGCCGTACATCGTCGGCGAACTCACCCGCCTCGTCGGCAGGGCCGCGGGCGTACAGCCGAACCGGACCGGAGAACCGGCATGAAGACCGTACCCGGGCCCACGGACCATGTGGTCGTCGTCGGAGCGGGCCTTGCGGGGCTGGCGGCGGCCCTGCATCTGCTCGGCGCGGGCCGCAGCGTGACCGTGGTCGAGCGGGCGCCCGAGCCGGGCGGCCGCGCGGGAAGGGCCGACATGGGCGGCTACGCGATCGACACCGGCCCGACCGTGCTCACCATGCCGCACCTCGCCGACGAGGCCTTCGCCGCCGTGGGGGACTCGCTCGCCCGCCGGGTCGAGCTGATCGAGCTGCACCCCGCCTACCGGGCGCAGTTCGCCGACGGCTCCGCGCTCGACGTGCACACCGGCGCCGAGGCGATGGAGGAGGAGGTCCGCCGCTTCGCCGGGCCCGTCGAGGCAGCGGGCTACCGGCGGCTGCGGCACTGGCTCCAGGCCCTCTACCGGGCCCAGATGCGCCGCTTCATCGACACCAATTTCGACTCGCCCCTGCAACTGCTCCACCCCGACCTGGCCCGGCTCGGGGCGCTGCGCGGATTCGGACGGCTGGACGCCCAGATCGGCCGCTTCCTCTCCGACCCGCGCCTGCGCCGGGTGTTCTCCTTCCAGGCCCTGTACGCGGGCGTACCACCGGCCCGGGCTCTCGCCGCGTACGCCGTGATCGCCTACATGGACACCGTGGCGGGGGTCTACTTCCCCCGAGGCGGTATGCACGCGCTGCCGCGCGCCATGGCCGACAGCGCACGCGACGCGGGGGCGCAGTTCCGCTACAGCACCGAGGTGACCGCCCTGCACAAATCCGGCGGACGGATCCGCACGGTGGAACTCTCCACGGGCGAACGGCTCGCCTGCGACGCCGCCGTCCTCACCCCCGACCTGCCCGTCACCTACCGGCTGCTCGGCCGTGAGCCCCAGCGGGCCGTGACCCTGCGTCACTCGCCCTCCGCCGTCATCCTGCACGCCGGCACCGACCGCACCTGGCCCCACCTGGGTCACCACACCCTGTCGTTCGGCGGCGCGTGGGAGCGCACCTTCGACGAGATCACCCGCACCGGCCGCCTGATGACGGACCCGTCCCTGCTGATCACCCGGCCGACCGCACACGATCCGTCGCTCGCCCCCGAGGGAAAGCACCTGCACTACGTGCTGGCTCCCTGCCCCAACACCCGGACCGGACCGGGCGTCCGGGAATGGCACGACCTCGCACCCCGCTACCGCGACAGCCTGGTCGCCGAGCTGGAGCGGCGCGGACTGCACGGCTTCGGCGAGTCGGTCGAACACGAACGCCTGGTCACCCCGGTCGACTGGACCGAGCAGGGGCACGCGGCCGGGACCCCCTTCTCCGCAGCCCACACCTTCGCCCAGACCGGCCCGTTCCGGCCCCGGAACCTCGTCCGGGGCATCGACAACGCCGTACTCGCCGGCTGTGGCACCACACCGGGCGTCGGCGTCCCCACCGTCCTGATCTCGGGCAAGCTCGCAGCCGCCCGCATCACCGGACAGGGCCGCGCGCCGAGCCGAAAGGCCCGCACCACCCCCTACCCGTCCGACGTCCCTGCCCAGCCGGTGAAAGGCACAGCCGATGACCGCACGTGAACTCGACGCGGCAGGCATCACCGACGCCGGCCTGCGCTTTGCCTACACCCGGTGCCGTCTCCTGAACGCCCGGCACGGCAAGACCTACTTCCTGGCCACCCGACTCCTCCCGGTGGACCGGCGCAGTGCCGTGCACGCGCTGTACGGCTTCGCCCGCTGGGCCGACGACATCGTCGACGACCTCGCGCCGGAGCTCACGCCCGAGGAGCGGGACCGGGCCCTCACCCGTCTCGACCGGCAGCTGGACGAAGGCCTGAGAGACGGCCGCAGTGACGAGCCGGTGGTACGGGCGGTGGCGGACACCGCTCGACGCTACGCCATTGATCCCGTGCTCTTCCACGACTTCATGGCGTCCATGCGCAGCGACCTCCATGTCACCGGCTATGCCACCTACGCCGACCTCCGCACCTATATGCACGGTTCGGCGGCCGTGATCGGCCTGCAGATGCTGCCCGTCCTCGGGACCGTCGTACCGCGCGAGCAGGCCGCGCCGCACGCGGCCGCCCTCGGTGTGGCCTTCCAGCTCACCAACTTCCTGCGGGACGTGGGAGAGGACCTCGACCGCGGCCGGGTGTATCTCCCCGAGGATCTGCTCGCCGCGCACGGCGTGGACCGTGAACTCCTCCAGTGGAGCCGCGGCTCCGGGGCCACCGATCCACGGATCAGGGCGGCGTTCGAGGAGGCCGCACAGCTCACCCGCGGTGTCTACCGGGAAGCGGAACCCGGACTGGACATGCTGGACCGGCGGGTACGCCCGTGTATGCGCACCGCCTTCACGCTGTACGGCGGAATCCTCGACGCGATCGCCGAAGACGACTACCGCGTGCTGCACCGGCGCTCCGTGGTGCCCCGCAGGCGCCGGGCGGCCGTGGCACTGGCCGCACTGGCCGGGATCGCCGGCGCCCGGGCGCGCTCCCGGGTCACCCGGACGCCCAAGGGCGTCCGGCCCCGGGCCGGCGCCCCTGTCACGGTCTCGGGCCCCGGCATGGACGCCGGACGAGAGGAGCGTCCTCGATGAGCGACCCCATCGGCCGGCGGCGCCGGTCCCTCCCGCTCAGGATGCGGCCCCGCGCCTCGTGGGAGAAGCAGCAGCCGACCTGGCAGGCGGCCCGCCCCGCGCTGATCGGGGGCGCGCTCAAACGCGCCGCGGCGCGGCCTTCCGGCAACTGGTACGTCATCGGCGCCTCGCGCGACATCGGCTCCGGCCCCCGGCCGTTCGGACGCACCGTGGGCGGCATGGAGGTCGTCGCGTGGCGCACCGAGGCCGGCGAACTCAGGGCGGGACCGGGTGCCTGCCCGCATCTCGGTGCTCCGCTGCGCGACAGCCGGGTCGTGTGCGGCACGGTGGTCTGCCACTGGCACGGTCTGTCCCTGGACGGCGGCCCGTTCGCCGGGTGGGAGCCGTTTCCGGCGTACGACGACGGTGTGCTGGCCTGGGTCCGCCTCGACGCGCTCGGCGGGGAACCGCCGCTCGACCGGCCCGTTGTACCGCGGCGGCCGGAACGGGGCGCCGTGGACGCGGTCTTCACCACGGTGGGGCGCTGCGAGCCCGAGGACATCGTCGCCAACAGGCTCGACCCCTGGCACGGCTCGTGGTTCCACCCGTACTCGTTCGTGGATCTGACGGTGGTGAGCGTCCCGGAGGGGCCGGAGGGGGACGAGAGGGCGGGCACGGACGATGCCTTCGTCGTCGATGTCTCCTTCAAGGTGGCCGGACGCCTGGTGGTGCCGGTGCGGGCCGCGTTCACCGCGCCCGAACCCCGGACCGTGGTCATGCACATCACCGGCGGCGAGGGGATCGGCTCCGTCGTCGAGACGCATGCCACCCCGCTGGGGACCGACGATCGCGATGTGCCCCGGACGGCCGTGGTCGAGGCCGTCGTCGCCACCTCGGACCGTCCCGGCTTCGTCGGCGCACGGGCTGTCGCTCCGGCTCTGCGGCCACTGATGCGCTGGGCCGCCGGTCGGTTGTGGCGTGACGATCTCGCCTACGCGGAGCGGCGCCGGCAGTTGCGCAGCGCCGGTCGCTTCCCCGGCTGATACGGCGAGCCGGGAAGCGACCGTACCGCGGGCTCCCGGCCGCCGGGCGGGTCCCGGCGTCGGGGAACGGGTCAGGTACGGCTCAGCGACGCCAGCGTGCGCAAGGTCCGGGACCGGCCCTCGCGCGGCACCGTCCACAGGGGGTGCCCCCGTACCCCCCACTGCCTGAGCAGGGCGTTGGCCGCGAGGAAGCCCGTGGTGGCGGCCCGTTCCATGAGTGCCACGGGCAGACCCGTACGCACGATGTCTCCCGCCATCACCAGGGAGGGATGGGGCGTGCGGACGGCCGGGCGCGTGAGATACCCGCCGACCGGGAACATCGGGCAGTCCGCCCGCCACTCGTGGCGGGCGTCGATCACCTCGGCCTCGCGTGTCTCGGGGTAGACCTCGTGCAGCTGACGGAGCAACCGCTCCTGCATCAGCAGCCGGTCCGCCCCCTCGTCGACGGCGTATCCGTGCAACTCCACCACACTGCCACCGGTGCGTCCGGCCCAGCGGGCCGCTTCGCCCTCCCAGCGGTCGAGCACACTCACATTGTCGAGCCCGCCGAAGCCGCTGGTGCCCAGGAACCCCGCCCGGTCGGCGGCGACGGGCCGGTCGAGCCAGAGGCGCGAGACGACGAACGGCGGGGCGCTGCGCAGTCGTCCGACGTTCTCCCGCCAGGCGGCGTCGCACAGGTGTGGCGAGGCGGAGACGACCGTCCGCAGACCTCGCACGTCCAGCGCGAGGACGACGGCGTCGTACCGCTCGACCGGTCCGTCGGTGTCGAGGACGAAGGCGTCGCCGGCGTCCGGTCGCAGGGACCGCACGGCCGTGCCCGTCCGCACCTCGACCCCGAGACCCCGCAGATAGCGCTCCAGAGGGTCCCACAGCGCCTGCGGAAACGGTTCCCGGGGGACGTCGAAGAGCAGCCCCTCCGCGGATCCGAGGAAGTAGATGTGGAACATCACCAGGAGCTCCGCCGCGGAGAGTTCCCGCGGATCGGCGAAGAAGCTCCGTGAGAAGACCTCGAACGCCAGGTGGCGCGCGGCCTCGGGGAACCGGATGGAGCCGAGGAAATCCGCTGCGCTGACCTCGTCGTAGCGTTCGTAGACGTCCGGAACCCGCACATCCAGCAGGGGCAGGGCCGCGACCGGGTCCATGCCGGCCAGATCCCGCCAGCCGAAGGTCGGACTCAGGGCGACGAAACCCAGAGCGCTCCACGGCGGGGTGCGTGGCACCCGGGCGAAGCTGTCGGTGGTCCCGCTGCGGTGACGTAGCGGGTAGTCCGGCAGGGGTGTGAGTCCCGAGAGACCGGGGTCCGCACGGCGCAACAGTCCGCGCAGGTTGTAGTACTGACGGAAGAACGCATGGAAGCCGCGGCTCATGGTCGCCGTGGACCCGTCGGCCAGTTCCACGGGCCGACCCGCGAGCCGTCCGCCCAGCACGGGCTCCCGCTCGAAGAGCGTCACCCGCACTCCGCGCTCGGCGAGAGCTGTCGCGGCCGCGAGGCCCGCGATGCCGCCTCCGACGACCGCTGTGCGCGGCGCGTCCCCCGCGCAGCGCTCCCGGCCCTGCGCGGGCATGACGATCTGCGCCCTGCGGTCCCTGCCACGGCGGGCGGGACGGACGTCCGCCGCGCTCATGACGTGGACCGCCGCTCACCCGGTGCGCCCCGCCGGGCGAGGAACGTCTGGAGGATCCCGGTCTGCCAGCCCGGCATCGGGAGGGCCCGCGCCTCGTGGAAGCCCCCGCGGACCAGCCGGTCGACGAAGTCCGGTGCCCGGTCGAAGGCGAGCACGCTCCGCCACAGATAGCGGTAGAGATCGCGGTCGCCCATGAGGGTGCCCGCGGGAACGATCACGCCGCGGCACACCGCCGACCACAGGGCGTGATGCACCGGCGAGCCGCTGAGGCTGTACTCGTGCACCGCCAGCCGTCCGCCCGGCCTCAGCAGTGCGTGCACCCGGTCCAGTACGGCGTCCGGGCGCGCCACATTGCGGAAGAGATAGGCGGCGAAGACGGCGTCGAACGGTCCCTGGACTCCCGCCCGCGCGACCTCTTCCACCGGTGTGTGCACCCATCGCACGTGCCCGGCCCACGATTTCGCGGCCGCTCGTTCCAGCATCCCCGCTGAGGCGTCGACGGCCGTGATCTCAGCTCCCGGTGCCACCCGCAGGAGCGCCGCGGTCGATGCGCCGGTGCCGCAGCCGATGTCCAGCACGCGCAGGCCCTCGCCGCCGTCGGGCAGGCGGAGGCGGCGCGCGGAGCGCCTCAGGTCGGCGTGGTAGCCCGGGTTCATTGAGACGAGGCGGTCGTAGCCGGCCGCGGCATGGTCGAAGGCCCGGGTGAGGTCGCGGTCCCGCAGAAGGGTCATCAGCTGCTCATTTCACGGGGGAGGAAGGCCATGGGGAGGAGAGTCATGGGGGAGAAGCGCCGGTGACGGGTGCCTGGGCGATGGCTGTCCGGGAGGCACCTGCGGGCCGGCGGGGGAGGAACGGCAGCTCCAGCGCGGTGCGCAGCATGGGCCACATGGGTACGGCGAAGCCGATGCGGAGATCCTCGAAGAGCCCGGTACGGCCGTCGAGGAAGCGCAGCAGTTGCTCCGGTGGCGTACGCCGAAAGAGCGTGGAGAAGAACCGCGGTCCGTCGACACGGCCCGTGTCGAGGGCTCGGAGCATGACCGCGTCCATGGCCATCGCCCTGCGGGACCACGGTGCGGGCACGGCGCCCGACCGTCCCGCGCGCAGCGCGGCCGCGATGCCCCCTGTCTGCCGTCGCGAAGCGGAGAAGGTGTATCCGGTTGCCGGGCGGGTGGCGCCTCCGGCGGCTCCGATACGAAAGACGCCTGCCCCGGCATGCCGGGGGAAGCGGGCGTCGGTCATCGGGATCACCCCCTGTTCGGCGTCCCTGATCTCCAATGCGCCGAGCCTCAGCACGTCGGTGGTGTAGTGCCGCAGAGCCCGGTCGTAGGACTCCCGCGACAGCGGGGCGCGCGAGAACCGGGTGTACTCCACCAGGGCGTCGCGCGGCCCGAGTGGCAGCACATAGCCGAACGCGAGCCCGTGGGGTGGCTGGGGCACGCGGAAGTCCATCAGGTCCGCGACCTCGGGATCGAACGCCGGCCGCCGGGTCCGCACGAACCAGCCGCGGAAGTGCTGGAGCAGGGTGGTGCGCGCCGGCGGCAGCGAGGGAAGAGGCCGGGAATCGTAGACGATGCGGCCGCGCACGTGCGCGGCCCGTCCGTCGGCGGTGGTGCACCGGACCTCGGCGGCGTCCGCGGTGGCACGTACCTCGTGGGCGGTGGCCCGCAGGAGGCGGACGTGCTCCAGGTCCGCGAGCCGGGCGTGGACGAGTTGTTCGAAGCCGGCGGACCGGATCATCTTGTACCGCAGACGGCCGAGGCCGCCGCCGGACACGTGTCCGTCCGGTCCGTGTACGCGCAACCGGCCCCACGACGCGGTCACCGCGTCGTCGAACTCACCGGCCGCCTCCTCCCAGAAGCACCACGTGCGCTCGGCGGGGCGGAGCGGGCCCTCCGGCGCCTCCACGAGCGCGACGGACAATTTGCCCGAGCCGTAGGAGCAACTGCCCGCACCCTCTGAGGTCGCGAGGGCATGCGCCAGCGACAGGCCCGAGGCACCACCACCGATGATCACGACGTCGGCGTCCGTCTCCCGCACCCTCAAGCCGGCTCCTTCGCTCATGTCTCCTGCACGACCAACCGGCGGCTCGGCCCCGCCCGAGCGCCCGGGCGACCGCCTGACCGCCTGATGCCCGCCGCCCGGCGGTGCCGGCCACCGGGACCATCAGAGCAACCGAGGCGCCGAAGTCCACGCGACACCCCGCATCCGGCCTGCACCGCATGAGAGGGGTTCCCCTGCGGAGGCGCTCGTGGATGCACCCGTTCGGGTGCCGGCTCCTCCACGGGCGGCGACAGGCGCGGAATCAGCCGCAGAAGCACGAGCCCGGGACGACACTGCCAACGCGGCTCGGGACGGCTGTCGTCCCATGCGGTGCCGGGCCGCGCATCAGGCCGTCGGCACCTTGATGACTCCGAGGGGAGTGGAGGTGGGCTGCGGGGAGCCGCCGGCCGGTTCGACGGTGATCGCCACAGTCGTCGCCCCGGCCACCGGTCCGTCGAGCATCACCAGTTGCTGATCCTCGGCGCCACCGATCAGCCCGGCCGACCTCATCGCCTCCGTGCCGGCGAACCACGCTTCGTACACCTTGGTCGCGGGCAACTCGGCCAGACCCGCCACGATCAGAGCCGCGGCGTCCTTGCTGGGGGCGTACGCGACCGTTCCCGTGGACCCGTCCTCCCATTCCCGTGTCTGGAGCCGGACGTCGGGGGCGGTCAGCACTTCCGCCACGCCCGCCTGACGCTGCTCAATCTGCCGGACCGAGGCCCGGGCGTCCTCGGCCTCCTGGTGCTGCCACAGGGCGACTCCGCCACCTGCCGCGGCAAGTGTCAGACATGCCGCGAGAACGACCCGGGACACCTGAACGGTCCGTCTGACAGGCAACGGCGGCGGGAGCAGGCCCTCCTGCCGCGTGCCCGCCACCCGGCGCATGACCCGCTCGCGCATCTCGGCCGGCGGGGTGACGGACAGGGCCGCCCCGAGGCGTGCGGCCGTCGCCTTCAGTTCGGCGACTTCCTCCCGGCACGCCTCGCATGCCGCCACATGGGACTCGAAAGCCGCGCGTTCATCGGGGGAAAGCGCATGCAGGACATAGGCACCGGAAGCCATGTGCAGATCGGCGCCGGTCATCTCGACACCCCGAGGCAGTCCCTGAGGCGGATCAGACCGTCGCGCAGGCGGGTCTTGACGGTGCCCAGCGGGACGGACAGCACTTCCGCCACTTCCTTGTACGTCAGGCCCTGGTAGTAGGCGAGTGTCACCGCCTGCCGCTGCATGTCCGTGAGCCGGTGTACGCACCGGCGGACCTGCTGCCACTCCAGCTGTGTCTCGACACGCTCGGTCACCTCGTCGAACGGCCGGGTCCGCTCCAGCAGCGCAGCCTTCTGCTCGCGCTCGTTCCTGGCCTCGGCGGACCGGATCCGGTCCACCGCGCGGTGATGGGCGAGGGTCATGATCCATGTCTTTGCGCTGCCCTCCTCGGGCCGAAAGCGTGCCGCCGTGACCCACACCTCGACCAATACGTCCTGGGCCACTTCCTCGGACTGCGCCGAGTCCCGCAGGATGCGGCGCACCAGTCCCAGGACAGGGCCGCTGGCCGCGTCGTACACGCCTGTGAAGGCGTCCTCGTCGCCCTGCGCGGTCCTGAGCAGAAGTTTGTCCAGGTCGTCCTCGCTGTGCGGAGGTCCGATCTCGGGTCCATGACTGACGGAAGGCACCAGGATCCCTCGCTGCCGGGTCAGGGGCACTGCGCGCGCGTGGCGGGTGGTCGCGCTCGTGCGGAGCCACTCATCCATCTCAACATCGCTCGGCGTCCGCCGCATGTCACGCCCGGCCCGGCCCCGCGGTCCGGGGCCGGCAAGGCCGCCGGATGCGCTCGCACCGGGCCTTTCGCGCCGCAGCCCGAGCCCCTCTGGCGCCGGCGGGGCTTTTCGCACCGCCGCCCGAACCCCTCTCGCGCCGCCGCCCGAAGCCTTTCGCGCCGAGCGGGCCCGAAAAGTACATTGGTGCTGTCCTCGGCGGACCCGCCGGGGCGGACGCGGCCAGGGAGCAGGACATGGACAGTGTCGACGTGCTGGTGGACGCTTTCGGACGGGTCCAGGAGACGGTGCACGGAGCGGTGGAGGGCCTCTCCGCCGAGCAGCTCAACGCTCGGATCGACCAGGACGCGAACTCCATCGCCTGGCTGGTGTGGCACTTGACACGGGTTCAGGACGACCATGTCGCCGACGCCGCCGACCTGGAACAGGTGTGGCACGCGGGATGGGCGGACCGGTTCGAGCTCCCCCTCGGCCCGGGCGCGACGGGGTACGGCCACAGCAGCAAGCAGGTCGCGGCGGTCCGCGTGGACTCTCCCGACCTGCTGCTCGGGTACCACGACGCCGTCGTCGATCAGACGCTGCGTTACGTCAAGGGGCTCGACGACGAGGCGCTCGACCGCGTGGTGGACGAGGCCTGGAGTCCGCCGGTCACGCTGGGGGTGCGCTTGATCAGTGTCATCGCCGACGACCTCCAGCACGCAGGCCAGGCCGCTTTCGTACGGGGCGTGGTCGGGCGGCGCTGAGCCGGCCCGCCTGCCGAACGAGCTGCCCGTCGGCATGGCCTCCGTCGCCCCGGACACACGGTCAGGGACACCGGCGGCGACGGAGGGGGCTCAGACCGTGTTCACAGGGTTCACACTGGCGGACCGCGAGGGAGAGGGCGCCCGTCTGCGCGTGCGCCACGGCGGCGACGGCCCGGCCGTTCTGTTGCTGCACGGCCATCCGAGGACGCACGCCACCTGGCACCGGGTCGCCCCGCTGCTGAAAGAGGCGGGCCATACCGTCGTCTGCCCGGACCTACGGGGTTACGGCGGGTCCTCGAAGCCCGTCACGGACGCCGAGCATCTGCCGTACTCCAAGCGGGCCATGGCGGGCGACTGTCTGCACCTCATGCGCTCGCTCGGTCACGACCGGTTCGCCGTCGTGGGCCACGACCGCGGGGCCTACGTCGCCACCCGCCTCGCGCTGGACCACCCCGAGGCGGTCCGCTCGCTCACGGTGCTGGACGCCGTCCCGATCGGGGAGGCGCTGAACCGCTGCGACGCCCGGTTCGCGGCGAGCTGGTGGCACTGGTTCTTCCTCGGGCAGACCGACAAGCCGGCCGAACGGATCATCAACGCCGACCCCGAGGCCTGGTACCGGGCCGATCCCCGGACGATGGGGGCGGAGGCCTACGAGGACTACCGGCGTGCGATCCACGACCCGGCCACGGTGCACGCCATGTGCGAGGACTACCGCGCGGGCCTGGGCGTGGACCGGCGTCACGACGAGGAGGACCGGCGCGCGGGCCGGCGCATCAGCTGCCCGCTCCAGGTGCTGTGGGCCACGGGTGACGACATGGTCGATCTGTACGGCGATGTGCTCTCCGTGTGGCGCGACTGGGCGGATGCCGGGCTGGAGGGTGCCCCCATCGCGTCCGGCCATCACATCGCCGAGGAGGCGCCCGGTGAACTCGTCGCCGCTCTGCGGGACTTCTGGAACGGCGGACGCCCGGAATCCCGCCCCGGCGGAAGTCGGTAGGGCACAGCGATCGGGGCAGGGGTTCCGCACCGGACCTGGTCCTTGTGCTCCTGGCTTTCGACGTTCATGACGCGGTGACCTCCTGGGTGGCTTCCGCCGGCGCTTCGTCGACGACGGCGAGCAGGGCGCC